>CBKZAG010000058.1:0-16981 GCA_966692625.1 uncultured Comamonadaceae bacterium | reverse complement strand
TCTTCATCAAAACCTTCGGCTGCCAGATGAACGAGTACGACTCGGACAAGATGGCAGACGTGCTGGGTGCCGCCCAGGGCTACGAACCCACGCAAGACGTGGAAGAGGCCGACCTCATCCTCTTCAACACCTGCTCCGTGCGCGAAAAGGCGCAGGAAAAAGTCTTCAGCGACCTCGGCCGCATCAAGCACCTCAAGCAAAAGGGCGTACTCATTGGTGTGGGTGGTTGCGTGGCCAGCCAGGAGGGCGAAGAAATCATCAAGCGCGCGCCCTACGTGGACGTGGTCTTCGGCCCGCAAACCCTACACCGCCTGCCCGAGCTGCTGGAAGCCCGCCAGGCCAAGGCCCGCCCGCAGGTGGACATCAGCTTCCCCGAGATCGAGAAGTTCGACCACCTGCCCCCCGCCAAGGTAGAAGGCGCCAGCGCGTTCGTGTCCATCATGGAAGGCTGCAGCAAGTACTGCAGCTACTGCGTGGTGCCCTACACCCGTGGCGAAGAATTCAGCCGTCCGTTTGAAGAAGTGCTGGTGGAAGTGGCTGGCCTGGCCGACCAGGGCGTCAAGGAAGTGACGCTGCTGGGCCAGAACGTCAACGCCTACCGCGGCAAGATGGGCGACAGCAGCGAGATCGCCGACTTTGCCCTGCTGCTGGAATACGTGGCCGACATCCCCGGCATCGAACGCATTCGCTACACCACCAGCCACCCGAACGAATTCACGCCCCGACTGATCGAGGCCTACGCCAAGCTTCCTAAGCTGGTAAGCCACCTGCACCTGCCCGTGCAGCACGGCAGCGACAAGATCCTCATGGCCATGAAGCGCGGCTACACCGCGATGGAATACAAGAGCACCATCCGCAAGCTGCGCGCCATACGGCCCGACCTCTCCATGAGCAGCGACTTCATCGTCGGCTTCCCCGGCGAAACGGAAGAAGACTTCCAGAAGATGATGAAGCTCATCACCGACGTGGGTTACGACACATCATTCAGCTTCATCTTCAGCCCGCGCCCTGGCACCCCGGCGGCCAACCTGCACGACGACACGCCGCACGAGGTCAAGCTCAAGCGACTGCAACACCTGCAGGCGACCATTGAAGAAAACGTGCAGCGCATCAGCGCCAGCCGGGTGGGCACTACGCAACGGATCCTGGTCACCGGGCCGTCCCGCAAGAACCCGCAGGAACTCATGGGCCGCACCGAATGCAACCGTATCGTCAACTTCGACGGCGGCCCGCAAAGCGCGCGCCTGGCCGGTCAGATGATCGACGTGCGCATCACCCAGGCGCTACCGCATTCGCTGCGCGGCGAGGTGCTGGTGCGCGAAAACGTGACAGCCTGAAGAGAAACCACGCCATACCACACCCATATTTCACACATTTGATGCTTTATATGTGATAAAACTCCTTGCATAAACATGCAGGGAGGAATTGCCGTGAACCGTTCAAACGGGCGGCACTGCCAAGGCTTGACGCTCGTCGAAGCCTTGGTCACAGTGGCCATTCTTGGAATCATTGCGGGCATCGCCATTCCGGCGTTCAACAGTCTCAGGGAAACCCTCAGGCTGAAAGGCTCCGCAGAGTCGCTCATGATGGAACTTCGATGGGCCAAGTCAGAATCCATCAAAAGAAGCGCATCGCTGACGGTGAGTTTCCGGGAAGGAAATGACGACTGGTGTTTTGGCTTCACCTTGGCGGAGTCATGCAACTGTCAACAGCCCAACTCCTGCGTGATGGATGCCCAGGAACGCACGACGAACAATGAGTCATCACCAGGCATAAGCCTCGCGGCCAATGTGTCGAACAAGCGTTTCACGTTCAACCCCAGGCGGGGTACGGTCACAGCTGGCAACATTCAACTCACTGGCCGCAACGGCAAGGCACTCCGAGTGGTGGTCAGCGGGTTAGGCCGCATACGCATGTGCTCACCTTCGGGTGACAGTCATGTCAGCGGATACCCTAGCTGCTGACTCACCGGCTACACCACTACTTCCTGTACTGCGGGTGCCTGGGCCCGTAAAGCAATCCATTGGGTGAGCCAGCAGCCAGGAGGCGGTTGTTGGCAATCCTGGCCACAGAGTAACCTTGGTCAAAGGTGGTGGCCAGCACCTGGTTGATCAGCGCCGTGATCAGCAGCCCAACCAAACCGCCGGAATTGTTGTTCGATTTGCCTTCTTCGCTGGATGCCTGTGCCTCGCCCTTCCACAGTTCCTGGCCGGTGCGCAAGTCGACCAGTCGCCCCTGCGCGCGAACAATGGTGGCGCTGCCAATGACGAAGTACTTGGTGCCATAGTCTTTGATGTCCACGTACAGCGCCGCATCGGCGCCGAAGACCTCGCGCAGCTTGCCCGTCTCAACCATGTGCATTTCGTCGGACACGGTCAGCCCATTGGTCTTGAAATGCTCATCCACCAAGGTAATAGGAAGCACGTAGTAACCAGATTCAGCGATCGGTTGCTGAATCGTGGAATAAGTCCCGTAGGTAGCCCCAACTTCGGGGCTGCTGTTCTTGGGCGGCAACACCAGAATGGTTTTGGGGTCTGCCGCCCGAAACGCGGTGTAGTCCTGCGGGGGCTGGGTGGCGCAACCCGCAAGCAGTGTTACCCCCAACAGTGCCGCCTTCGTCCAGTTATTTCGCAGCATCTTTGCCCTCCACTTTGGTGTTCTTCAACAGGTAGGCCATGTAAGGCGCAGACTCCGGGAATTCGGTCATCTCTTGCGTCAGCGCAGCGTGAAAGGCGTCGTCACGGCCAACCTTGGCGTAAAGCAGGCCAAGATGGGCAGCGAAGCCCGGCGGCAGCTTCTGCCCCTTGCTCCTGGCTGCTTGGGCATGGGTCTCCAGCACTTGTATCTGCGCCTCGGGCGACTCACCCTTGAAGTACGCATACACCTGGTCTTGGTAAGGTCCCCAGCTGTAAAGAGGGGGCTGCGGGGTGGCACAGGCCTGCAGCAGGGCTGCAGTTGCCAAGGCCGCACAACACGTAAAACGGCGCATGTCAGTTCCCCTTGGCGGCGCGCAGCACCCCGGCGTCAACACCTGCAGCCAGGCGGTCCACCGCCTCGCGTATGGCCAGGTCAAGCACTTTGCCGTTCAAGGTGGAGTCGTAGCTTGCCGTGCCGCCAAAACCAATCACCTCGCGGTTCGACAGAGAATATTCGCCCGCACCCATGGCCGAATACACCACTTCAGATGTGCGCACGTTCACGACGTTCAGCGTTACCTTGGCATAGGCAACCTGCTCTTTGCCGCGCCCCAGAATGCCAAACAACTGGCGGTCGCCAATTTCCTTGCGGCCGAATTCAGTCACATCCCCTGTGACCACAAAATCGGCGCCTTTGAGTTGCTGCGCCTGGTTTCCAATCGCCGCCTCCTGGCGGGTTTCGGCCATGTTTTCGCGGTCCAGAACGCTGAAACGATTCGACTGGTTCAAGTGCGCAATCAGAATGGTCTTGGACTGGTTGCCCAGGCGGTCCACGCCGTCGCTGAACACGCCACGCATGAAGGACGACTTGTTCTCGAACTTGCCGATGGACACCGGCACGCGCGCTCCGGCATAAGCTGTGGCCACAGCGGCCACTTTCTGCGGCTCCACGGAGCGGGATGTTTCGGTAGCGCAACCTGCCAGCATGGCCAGCGCAGCAAAAGACAAAAGCGAAGCAAAGCGGTTCAGACGCATGTTTTCCTTCCTGGGATGTGTGTGAATGTGCGCACCGAATCTAGCACAGCTGATACCGCCTACATGCCCTCAACACCCGCTCACAGAGAGGAGTCAGGCGGCTTCAGGTACCGTTCGTCGGACCAGGTGGCCAGCCACTGGGGGGCAAACGCCACAAACACGGCCACCACCAGGCCGGTCAGGAAGGCATCGCCCCAGGCCATGAGCCAGCGTGCCACCAGCGCCTCCAGCAAGGGCACGCCACCCACCAGGTGGTGGATGAGTTCGTATACGGTGCCCGATACAAACACCACTGCTGCCGTGCCCAAAAAGCCGCGCCCCAGGGTGTAGATGAACGGGTTGGGGGGCAGCCAGCGGCGCAGCACCGCCCCCAGCAGCAGGGCCAGGGTGGCTGGCACCAAGCCCACCCACACCCATTGGGACAGCACGGCCACGGCGTCTGCGCGCCCCACGGCCCACACCACCAAGGCCACAAGAGCCAATACGGGCACGGCCAATGGCCAGCCCAGCATCAACACCAGCAGGCTGGCCCCAGACAGTTGAACCGACATGCCCTGAGGCAGCTTTTGCGGCAACAGCCAAAACCAGGGCAACAGCACCACCGCGGCCAGCGCGGGTGTGAGCAGGCTACCCCTTAGCATGCGCCAGGGCCGCATGGCCAGCGCCACGGCCAAAGCCACAGCCCCCATGGCGGCCTCCAGCACAGTCAGCCACCAAGTCCAGTCTTCCATGGTGGCGGCGTACGCTTACATGCCCGGCAGCTTGGGCATGCCTTTCATGCCACCCATGCGCTTCATCATCTTCATCAGGCCGCCGCCCTTCATCTTCTTCATCATGGCCTGCATCTGCTCAAATTCCTTGAGCAGGCGGTTCACCTCTTGCACGTGCACGCCCGCACCAGCGGCAATGCGGCGCTTGCGTGTGGCCTTGATGATTTCGGGCTTGCGGCGCTCCTGCGGCGTCATGCTGCAGATGATGCCTTCCTTGCGCTTGATGTCTTTTTCGGCGCGGGTCAGATCGCTTTCGCTGGCCTTGGCGGCCATCTGCGTGGGCAGCTTGTCCATCAGGCTGGACAACCCGCCCATCTTCTTCATCTGGCGGATCTGCTCCAGAAAGTCTTCCAGGTCAAAGCCTTCGCCGCTCTTCACCTTGGCCGCCAGCTTCTGGGCCTGGGCCAGGTCCACACCGGCGGTTACCTGCTCCACCAGGGCCACAATGTCGCCCATGCCCAGAATGCGCCCGGCGTGGCGTTCGGCGTCAAACACCTCTAGCCCATCGATCTTCTCGCTCACGCCCGCAAACTTGATGGGGGCCCCGGTGACAGCACGCACCGACAGCGCCGCACCGCCGCGCGAATCGCCGTCCGTCTTGGTCAGCACAATGCCGGTGAGCGGCAGTGCCTCTTTGAAGGCCTTGGCGGTGTTCACCGCGTCCTGGCCCTGCATGGCATCCACCACGAAGAGCGTTTCCACCGGGTTCAGCGCGGCGTGCAGCTGCTTGATTTCGGCCATCAAGGCCTCGTCAATCGCCAGGCGGCCCGCCGTGTCCACCAGCAGTACGTCAAAGTAGTGCTTCTTGGCGTAGTCCAGCGCGGCGTGGGCAATGTCCAGCGGTTTCTGGTCGGGCGTGCTGGGGAACCACTCGGCCCCGGCCTGCTTGGTCACGGTCTTGAGCTGCTCGATGGCCGCCGGGCGGTACACGTCACCCGAAACCGTCAACACCTTCTTTTTGCGCTTTTCAATCAGCAGCTTGGCCAGCTTGGCGGTGGTGGTGGTTTTACCGGCGCCTTGCAAACCCGCCATCAAAATCACAGCTGGGGGCTGCGCGGCCAGGTTGATGTCGCTCACCCCGGCACCCATGGTGGCAGCCAGTTCGCGGTTGATGATGCCCACCAGCGCCTGCCCCGGCGTGAGCGAACCTACCACCTCCTGGCCCAGGGCTTTTTCTTTCACGCGGGCAATGAAATCGCGCACTACGGGCAGGGCCACGTCGGCCTCCAGCAGCGCCAGGCGCACCTCGCGCAGCATGTCGGTGACGTTGCTTTCGGTGATGCGCGCTTGGCCGCGCATTTCCTTGACCAGGCGTGACAGTTTTTCAGTAAGGGCGGAGGCCATGCAGTGCTTTGTGGTGTAGGGGCGTGTATCGGCCCGGCTGGCCGTTAAACTCTGGGAATGATTTTATCCGCGAGCCCCTGGTGGACCGCCGTGCCCTCCGTGGGCGCGGCTCTTGGCTACGCCCTGCTGGCGGGTTGGTCGCAAAAACTGGGGCGCACGGCCATCAGCACGCTCATGGCGGCGGTGTGGCTGCTGCACGGCCTGGCGCTGGTGTCGCTGTTGGGCGTCGAACCCGTGCGCTTTGGTTTTGCCACCACCTTGTCGGTCACGGCTTGGCTGGTGTTCAGCGTGTATTCCATCGAAACCCGCCTGTACCCGCAGTTGGGTACCCGCTGGACGCTGGCGGGCCTGGGCGCGCCCGCCGTGCTGCTTGCGCTGTTTTTCCCGGGTTCCACCTACCCGGTGCTGCACTCCAACTGGCTGCCCGTGCACTGGGCGCTGGGCATTGCGTCTTATGGCCTGCTGGGCGTGGCCGTGGCCCACGCCTGGATGATGCAGCGCACCGAACAGCACATTCGCCAGGGCCACACCGCCACCAACGCCCTGCCCTTGCTGGCGCTTGAGCGGCTGACCTTCCGCTTTGTGGGTGCCGCGTTTGTGCTGCTCACGCTCACGCTGCTGGCGGGCTGGTACTTCAGCATGGTGCTGCCCACGCACGGCTGGGCCTGGACGCACAAAACCGTGTTCACCGTGCTTTCGTGGGTGGCGCTGGGCGTGCTGCTGGCGGGGCGGCGGCTGTGGGGCTGGCGCGGCAAGCTGGCCGTGCGCATGCTCTACGCTGCCGCAGGCTTATTGCTGCTGGGTTATGTGGGCTCGCGCTTCGTGCTGGAAGTGGTTCTGCAACGCGTATGAAGTACCTGCTTGTCGTCGCCGTGGTGCTGGTGGCCTACTGGATATGGCGGCACAACCGGCAAGAAGAAACCCGCGAGGCGCGTGAAGCCGCGCAACGCCGCCAGCCCCCCGCACCACCAGCCATTCCTACTCAGATGGTGACTTGCCGCCACTGCGGTGTGCACCTGCCGCAGACTGATGCCACCAAGGGCCTGCTCGGCTACTACTGTGGAAAAGAACACAAGCGCCTTGCCGAAGGCTGAACGCGGCAGCAACCCGCAAGACAGCGTCTGGCCCACGGCAGACGACTCGGCTTTTGCGCCGTCGTGGTTTGTGCCTGTTGCCAGCACCCCAGCCAGCCAACCCGATGCAGACCCTTGGAGGTCGCCTGCGCGGCTGTGGACTTACCTGATGCGTGCGCGGGTGTTCATTGCCACGGCGCTGCTGGCGCTGCAAGGGCTGCTCATTACGCAAGGAGCAGGCCGCACCTGGTTGGTGTGGTTGTGCTTGGCATACGTCATGGCGACGGCTGGGGTCCTGCGCTGGGGGCGGCCCCGCTCTTCAGACTCGGTATGGTCCCCGCGCTGGGCACTCACACTGTGGATGGATCTGGCGGTGTTTGCCGTGCTGCAGTACTACCAGCAAGGCAACATCAACTACACCCCGCTGTTCGTGCTGCCCGTTCTGCTTGCCGCCATTCTTGGCCCCTTGTTGCTAGCCCTGGGCAGTGCAGCGGCGGCCACCCTGGCGCTGCTGTGGGACGCCTGGACCACCTTCTTTTACAACCCCGACCTGGGCACCACCCGCTTTTTGCAAAGCGCCGTCACGGGCGCGGGGCTGTTCTTGGTGGCTTGGCTGGCACACCAGCTTTCGGTTCGCCTGGTGCGTGAACACGCGCAGGCCCAGCGCAGCCAGGCACTGGCCCGCACACAAACCGACGTGAACGCGTTGATAGTGACTGGCCTGAAAGAAGGCGTGCTGGTGCTGGACACCACAGGTGTGGTGTGGCATGCCAACCCGGCGGCACAGCTGATGCTGGGCGCCACCGAAGCCAGCGGCACGCCGCGTGACCTGACGCGCACCCCCGGCTGGCCCCTGCTGTACGGCTGGGTGCAAAGCTGCTTTGCCTTTGGGCAAGACGAAGACACCGAACTGGTGATACCCGCCGCCGGTGGTGGAACCCGCAAACTGCGCGCCCGCGCCCGGCCGACCGTGGGCGACACCGGTGCACGCGCCTGCGTGGTGTTCCTGGAGGACCTGCGCGACGTGGAAGCCCGCGTGCAAACCGAAAAGCTCGCGGCCATGGGCCGCGTGTCTGCCGCCGTGGCGCACGAAATACGCAACCCGCTGGCCGCCATTGCCCAGGCCAACGACCTGCTGGACGAAGACACCACCAGCCCCACGCACAAACGCCTGACCACCATGATCGGCCAGAACGTGAAGCGGCTGGGCCGCACGGTGGACGACATTCTGGAAGTGGTGCGCCTGCCCTCACCCACCGACGTAGCCCACCTGCCGCCCGCAGCTTTAGACCAGACGGTGCGCCAAATCGTGAGCGATTGGCAGCAAGTGCGCCCACAGGGAGCGCGGCTGGCACTCCAGCTCAATGCACCCCAAGCAGCCATTCGCTTTGACCCAGAACACCTGCGGCGCGTACTTGTAAACCTGCTGGAAAACGCCGACCGCCATGCCAGCAACGCGCCCGGCGCCATCCAGCTGCGCACCAGCACCAATCCAGCGGAGGGCGCAGCCACGCTTGAGGTATGGAGCGACAGCGCTGAACTCTCTGCCCAGGTGAGGGAACACCTGTTTGAGCCCTTTGCCTCTTCACACAGCCGCTCCAGCGGCCTGGGCCTGTACATATGCCGCGAACTCTGCGGGCGCTACGGCGCCACGCTGGACTACCGGCGGGCGTTGAGCGGCGGCACTCCGGGCAATGCGTTTGTAGTGGTTTTCACACAGGGGACAAAACACGTACACGCTTACAGCGCTGTATGATGAAACGAGAACCGACTGCGGAGAGCGCCCCATGAAACCGTCCGTCGCCTTGCAGGCCCACCGAAACACCATCCGAAGTGTGGTTGAGCGTCATCACGCCCGTAATGCCCGTGTCTTTGGCTCCGTCATTCACGGGGATGACCACGACGGCAGTGACTTGGACATACTGATCGACCCCACCCCGGACACCACGCTTATGGATGTCGCCGCCATCCAGGTAGAACTGGAAAAGCTGCTGGGTATCAGCGTAGATGTGCTTACGCCTAAAGCATTGCCCATCAAATTTCGCGAACAGGTTCTAGGCGAAGCCGTGCCGGTATGAAAAAGCCCTTGCGTGTACCCGACTATCTGGGGCACATCCTGCAGGCGATAGATCGCATACGGCAATACACGCTGAATGTGGACATCACAGGTTTTCTGGCCGACGAAATGCTTCAAGATGCCGTTATACGCAACATTGAAGTGATCGGCGAAGCGGCTAACAACATACAACGCGCCGATGCCGCATTTGCTGCCGCACACAGCGAAGTGCCTTGGCAAGTCATGTACACCATGCGCAACAGACTGTCACACGGTTATGACAGCATCGACTTGGAAGTCGTTTGGAAAACCATCCAAAACGACTTGCCCCACCTCCAGAAGCTGATCAATGCCTTAGCCGCCTGACCTGCGGCCAAAGCCGCTTAGGCGGGCTCTGCTATTCGCAAACACCCCTTACTGAAATGGCCACCAGCCCCACCCCCCACCGCCTGCTGGTGGTAGACGACGAACCCGACCTGCGCACCCTGTACGAACTCACCCTGCTGCGCGTGGGCTACACCGTGGCGTCTGCCCCCGATCTGGCCAGCGCCCGCGCCATGCTGGCCGAACAACCGTTTGATCTTGTAATTACCGACATGCGCCTGCCCGACGGCCTGGGCCTGGAACTGGTCAAACAGCGCGCGGGCAACGGTGCGGCAGAAAAAACCATCGTGATCACCGCCTACGGCTCTGCTGAAAACGCCGTGGAAGCCCTGAAAGCTGGCGCCTTTGACTACCTGACCAAACCCGTGGACCTGGCCCAACTGCGCGCCGCCGTGGCCACCGCCCTGCACAAACCTGCTGGCCAGCCACCCTGCGCGGCCCCCGGCCCGCAAGCCACAGGTGCACTGGCGCACATTGTTGGCCATTCGGCCCCCATGGTGGCCGTACGGCAGCGCGTGGAACGCGTGGCCCGCAGCATGGCCCCCGTGCTGGTGCTGGGCGAATCTGGCACCGGCAAAGAACTGGTGGCCAAAGCCCTGCACGCCTGCAGCCAGCGGGCAGATGGCCCCTTTGTGGCCGTGAACTGCGGCGCCATACCCGAAACGCTCATAGAAGCCGAATTTTTTGGCGTACGCAAAGGCGCCTACACCGGCGCCATGCAAGACCGGGCCGGGTACTTTCAGGCAGCCAGCGGCGGCACCCTGTTCCTGGACGAAATTGGCGACCTGCCCCTGGCCATGCAAGCCAAGCTGCTGCGCGCCATACAAGAACGGCAAGTGCGCCCCCTGGGCTCAACCCAGGAAGAAAGCACAGATGTGCGCATAGTGAGCGCCACCCACCGCGACCTGGCCCAAGCCGTGCGCAGCAACCAGTTCCGGCAAGACCTGTTTTACCGCCTGAACGTCATAGAAGTGCGCGTACCGCCCCTGCGCGAACGCATGGAAGACCTGCCCTTGGTAGCCCAAGCCATACTGCACCGCCTGGCCCAGCGCAACGGTCTGGGCTTTGTGCCGCAACCAAGCCCCGCCGCGCTGGAATTGCTGCAAAGCCACCCCTTCCCAGGCAACGTACGCGAGCTGGAAAACGTGCTGGAACGCGCCATAGCCCTGTACCCCGAACCCACCCTGGAACGCGAAGCGATAGTGCTGCCCGACCTGCCAGCACCAGCGCAGCCAGCCAGCCCCCAACCGCCAACAGCCAACGCCAGCGCGGAAGCCGCATTGGCAGAACAGCCTGCAGCAGAAGGCCAAATGGACAAGGCCGAGTTGCAGAAACTGCTGCACCAGAACCGCTGGAACCAGTCGCGCACCGCGCGGCAACTGGGCTGGACGCTGGCCAAGCTGCGCTACTGGATACAACGGCTGAACCTGGACGACCCCAGCGGCGAAATTTGATGCAGCCATCCGCCTCAACATCAAAATTTAACGTTAAGTTTTGATGCTATTGAGCTCCAAGACCACCCACTCACCGATCAGAAACCGCTGAGAACAGGGCCGGCACAGCTGGCACGCTTGATGCGTCACGTCTAGCAGCCTCAAGTGTCTTGGGGTGTTCTCAACCAACCTTGGAGGGTTAACCCATGAAACTCAAGCAACACGCCCAACGCGGCTTCACCCTGATCGAACTGATGATCGTGGTGGCGATCATTGGTATTTTGGCGGCGATTGCTCTGCCAGCCTACCAAAACTACACCATTCGCTCCGCAAACAATGCATGCCTGAGCGAAGCGAAGGCGTACATGAGTGCATATGTTGCAGATGTCGCAAACGGCGCAGCCGCCCCCGCTTTTAATGCTGTTCGCTGCGGGGCTCCTGTAGACAGCGCGGCCGCAACCCCTGCAGCAGGAACGTTGACCTTCACGCCAACAGCTCCGGGTAACGACGACACAGTCTGCCAAAAGAACTCAGGAAGCTGCGCTCTGTAAAAACTGACTTTCGTCGCCTTTCCCGACAAAAAGCGCAGCAAGGGCTACCTTGTTGCGCTTTTATTTTTATAACCTCGCCTCAAGACCAAACAACCAAACGAGCATACCAGCGACTCCAAACCGTTCGCACCGTCAATAACTCCACTCGTCGTGACATCTTAGGTGTTTTAGATTTTTCTTGAAATACTATTGAAACGGAGGCATCCATGCTCATCTTCAGCACCAGCACCAGCACCAGCACCAGCACCCACACCAGTAATCGAGGATTCACCTTGATAGAAGTAATGATTGCCGTCATTATTATTGGAATAATCGCATCAATTGCAATTCCATCTTATCAAAAATACATTATTCAATCACGACGAGCAGAGGCACAAGCCTACGTTTCCGAGTTGGCTTTGCGGATTGAACGTGAGCGCGCCAACAGCAGCACCTACCAAGCCATTGCTTGTCACACGCAGGCCTCTATAGATTTCTACACATTCTGCGCCACCCCAGGCGTAAATGCAGCAACACAATACGTCATCACAGGAACAGCCACAGGAACCCAACTTACTCAGGATGGCGCATGTTCACCCTTAACTCTAGACCAAAGTGGCACGCGCCTCCCTGCCAACTGTTGGTGAGGTTCGAATAATGAAAACCTATTCAAGAAAACTCTCTGGAATCACGCTCATCGAGGCCATGATAGCCATGGCCATATTGGCAATATTGGCTGCCGTAGCACTTCCAAGTTTTTTTAGCACATCTGAAATAAACCGTGTAATGGGAGCAAGCGATAATTTGCTATCAGATTTCAGATATGCTCAAAGCGAGTCCTTGAAGCGAAATACTAGAGTCCATTTCGTAGCAGCCGGCGGAAACAACTGGACTTATCAGATATGCCTCACCAACGATTGCTCAGGTACAAATGACCCCCTCCGATCTGCGGTTGCAACTGATTATCGTGGCACTAGCCTTACCGTTAATACATCGCCACTTACCTTTGATCCTAAGCGAGGCACTCTGCTGCAAGCACCCGCAACGACCACCACCATGCTGTCGTTCAGCCTTAATGGACGTCAAGTTGGGTTGCAGTTAGACCCAACATCGCAATACCGACTGTGCAGCGAGAACGGCCTAGGCAACTACCCAGCCTGCCCAGCAGCGGACTAAAAATGCCAGGAGCGATATTTATGAAACATCACCAAAAAGGTTTTGGCCTGATCGAGTTGATGGTCACTATTCTCATTGGGATGATCATCATGTCAGGATTGGTTGCAATTGCCACAGCCACTTTTGGCGCCAATACCAACCAAATGCGTACAGCACAACTTAATTTTGAATTGCGTAGCGTTGTAGACACACTGGCACGCGACCTACGACGTGCTGCGTACAACGGCACACAGAATAACCCCCTTAATACTACTCAAAGCGCCATCACCCCCTCACCCACGGGCGACTCGATCACCTTCTCATACCGAGAAAATGATGCTGACGCGGCACTCCGTACTTTCACCTACAGTCTCGGCAACGACAATGGCGTTGGCTTTATAAGCCTACAAATCGATGGTGGCGCAGCACAAAGATTAACCGACAGCAGCCGAACTAATATTTCGACATTCACTGTTCAACCTACAAGCACGTTCTCCGTTGAGAGTTGTGACGAATTTCGCATCACTTCTCCTATGTACCTTGTAACTGTAGCGGGTAATTTACGGCAAGATGCCAACACAGTGCGTCGTGTGGCGGAAGAGGTTCGCCCCCGCAATCAGCAAGTGAACACAGCAGCAGCCTGCGGACCTTAAAGCGAGGAAACATGCATACACTGAACTTTGCAAGGCACCAGAAGGGCTATGCAACTCTTGCCGTTGGCGTCATTTTGCTCGTTATCGTCAGCATGGCAGGGTTGTACTTGGCGCGGAGCGGCATCATGGATGTTCGCAGCTCCACCAACCAGGTTCGCTACACAGAAGCCCTGGCCCAGGCCGAAGGCAACCTGGAAGCAGGCATGGCCTGGATGGCCGCCCGCAGCGCCGACGACCTGGACCCCGACACCTGGGGCCTTTGCGCAGACGCTGCGCCCAGTGCGTTCTTGACCAGCCGCGGCTGGGTGGAGGCGTTTCCCGCCGCGCAAGGTTGGCGTTGCCAGATGGCAGCTGGCGCCAACCCGCCCGTGCATGTGGCTGCGCGGCAGCCGGCTGCGGGCGATCCGTGGTTCTTTGTGCTTGTGGCAGAGGGCACGGCCGCCAACGACAACCTGGCGCAGGCAGTGGTGAAGCAGGGCTTTCACTTCCCATTTTCGGGCGACAGCATCATGAGTCCCCCGCCGCCGTTCATGGGGGCGGGCAAGGTCAACCTCAGCGGCAACTTCAAGGTGGTTACCAACCCCAACGGCGGCTGCCCGCCCACCAGCCTCAACTGCGGTGTGCCGGTTTCCATCTGGAGCGCAAACACCATCAACCAAGACCCGGGCGGCGGCAGCTGGACCACCTGCCAGATGGCTGAATACCAAGGCGGCACGTGTGATTCAGACACCTTGAGCGTCAAGGGCGACTTGAACCAGGACATTGTGGCCGGCGACGCGGACTTTCCCGACGACATGTTCGCTTACGTGTTCGGGGTAAGCAGCAGCAACTACCGGGCCATCAAAGAGATGCCTCAGGTCATCAAGCGCAGCAACTGCAGTGACCTGCCAGCCTTGGCCAGCGCCACCTACACCGATGCCGACGGCAACCCCTACCGGCCAGTGGTTTGGGTGACCGGCGACTGCGACGTACCCGGCGAAACCATAGGCAGCACAGCCAACACGCTGATTCTGGTGGTGCAACCCAAGCCTGCGCCAAGTGCCCAGCCTGGCGACATTACCATGCGGGCGGGAACAGTGTTCCACGGCTTGGTGATTGCGTTTGACGAAAACGGAAACACTGGCGAACTGTCCTTGAACGGTGGCGCCGTGATTCGCGGCGCCGTACTCTCAAACAACAGCGTCGAAGCCGGGCAAACCATCAACGGTACGTTTGACTTGGTATACGACCCTGCCGTGATTGCCAACACCCAGGGCACAGTGAGTGAAACCAAGAACTCCATTCTGGTGAAAGTGCCCGGCACTTGGGCAGACTATCTGCGTTGAAAGCCTAGCCATGAAAAAGACCCCTTTTAAAACCGTACCCAGCAGACCGCTGCGGGCTCGCGGCAGTGGACTGATCGAGGTTCTGGTTGCCATTCTGGTGTTGAGTGTGGGCATGCTCTCGATGGCCAAGCTGCATTCCACCCTCATTAAAGAAGGCAGCACCGCCAACAACCGTGCCGTGGCCACCAAGCTGGCCCAGTCGCGCTTGGACCAGCTTCGGCAGTTCAAATACATCAGCGAAGACACCACCCGCCCGGACGCGGAACGCTGCGCCCAAGCCACCATCGCGTGCTACGACGAAATTCAGGCGGAAGCGGTGGCATCCAACGTGCCAAACTTTGCAGGATTCACCTGGCAGGTGAACAACGTAGTAACCAACGGCACCTCCAAGAACGTGCAAGTCACCGTCAGCTGGGCAGATGCCAACGGCAACGGTTCGGTAGCGTTGAACACCACAATCTACGCCATCAACTACAACGCCCAGGCCATTGGCGACGGTTCAGGCATCGGCGACATGAGTGACGGCCCCTCTGTGTTCCACAACCCAGGCGCCACGCCAGACGTGGTGCCGATTTTTGTAACCGGAGACAAAAAGCGCGAGGCAGACAAACCCCAACCGGACGTGAACCAGTCCGGCGTCAACACCGTCACCAAATTCTCGGTTGCCACATACGATGCCACGACCAGCCGATGGCTGAAGAACGAAGAGTACCAAACCGTCAATTGCACCTGCACCCAGGCGGGGAACGTAGATGGGCAGCTTGGCCGGGAGCCGTCGTTTGACGCAGCAAACATTGGCAACATGGTGCAAAAGCGCACGGCCACGGCCAAATCGGGGGGACAATACAACCAGCAGCCGGCCATTTGCACCACATGCTGCCGAGATCACCACGACTCTTCGGCAAGTGCAAGAAAATACGACCCCTTCCGCCCCAGCGCAGATTTTTCTGTGACGGGTGGAGACCACACGCATTTTCTCAATCTGGTGTCTGCAGACAACACTAACGCGGACTACGACGAAGCCTGCCGCATCGTGCGCATCAACGGGCTTTGGTATGTAACGGCCGACTGGCACTTGGCGGCACTGGTTGTTGCGCCCAAAGCATATTTCTCAACCAATCTGTCTTCTTACCAGCAAGTTGTTGCAGACTTCATCAAAGCGTACATCAGTGCTATTGGTGACAGCTACCCGCAGACCTTGCCTGCCACAACCCTTACCCTCAGCCCCGCGCTGGCACAACCTTATGACGTCAATTCAACAACGGTAAACGCACCTTTCGAGTTGATGGCCCGTGGCATCTACATTGACCACATGACGGCCGGGCAGATTTCCACGCTCAAGGCCGAGATCAACAGTCCAACCGTTTTGGATAAAGTCCCCTTCCAAGAAGTCAACCTGACTCGACTGGTCACCTGGAGCTCGGCAGACCCAGCGATTGCCACCGTCACGAACGATGCACTGACAGATCAGTCTGAAGCAACCTATACGCGGGGTCGCGTGGTCAAAGGGACGGAAGGCGGACAAACCACCATCAGCGCGACGATCAAGCGCAGCAATTCGGGGTTGAGTGTCAGTCGCCCCGTCGATGCCCACGACGAGGCCGCGCTGACGGCAGGTCTGACGGTGAGCACTACTGGTGGAACCGCCACCGTCAACAAGTATTTGTGGGGTCGATTCACTTTTGGCAGTGGCACTGGCGTGAGTGCTTCTACGATTTCCACCCCTACCGCAACGAACAGCATGTCTTGCACGATGCTTTCCAAAAACCAGACAGTGCCGGCCACCAACGCCACGTGCGGGAACAACGATGGTTGCTACTCTTGTGTCACCGACAATGCCAATTGGTCTGGCACGCTGAACTTGGAAGTTGTCACGATCAACTCCAATTACGGCGTCGGATATTGCGTACAGCCCACGCCCAACAGCGTAGTGGCAGGAACAACCAGCACGCTCCCAGGCAACAAAACGCAATACAAGAACACGCTGCAATACAACGAATCTCTGGCCGATCCGACCACGGTGATTCGTAAAGACATTGCATTCACCACTTGTCCGTGATCAATGAAATTGGGATTGATGGGTGGCAGCAGCAGGCTACCCACGCCCCTTCCCCCAACTTCGGCCCCCGCCCCCCCGGCACCACGATCGACCTGATCGTGGTGCACTCCATCAGCCTGCCGCCTGGCCAGTACGGCGGGCCGGAGGTGGAGCAGCTGTTCACCAACACGCTGGACTGGGACGCACACCCCTACTTCCAAACCATTCGCGGGCTGGAAGTGTCGACGCACTTCTTCATACGCCGCACGGGCGAGGTGGTGCAGTTCGTGTCTTGCGACGACCGCGCCTGGCATGCGGGCCGCTCCAACTGGTGCGGGCGCGACAACTGCAACGACTACTCCATTGGCATTGAGCTGGAGGGACTGGAAGGCGACACCTTTGAGCCCGCCCAATATCAAGCCCTGGCCAGCCTGTGCCAAACCCTGGCGCAACACTACCCCATACAGCAGGTGGTGGGGCACGAGCACATAGCCCCTGGCCGCAAGCAAGACCCTGGCCCGGGGTTTGACTGGGCGCTTTTACAGCAGC
>CBKZAG010000057.1:0-17065 GCA_966692625.1 uncultured Comamonadaceae bacterium | reverse complement strand
GCCACGGTCCCGTCGAGCGGGTTGCGGCGTTCGAAGGTGGCACCGCGCTCGGCGGTCACTTTGAGGCCGTTGATCAGCATCGAGAGGTCGGACATGGGAACTCCTTGAAAAGCAATGTGAGGTGGAAACGGGTGGCCTTCGATGGTAGGAAGCCGTTCCACCTCGCGCTTTGCCGAGCGCGCACAGGCCACTTGTCTGACAGTGCAAGCCGCCCCGGGTTAACCCTGAAACTCCATACCCAAAAGAGGTTGGGCACGGCGACATAATGGGCCCCTCCCCCCCAAGCAGCGGAGCCCCCATGCAACCCTCGACCGTGATGAGCACTGACGACGTCAGCCCCCGGGAGCGGGCCGGTGCCTGGCGGGAATGGGTCTGGTCCCACTTCGCCGGGCTGGAGTCCGACCTGTACGGCGACACCGGCTTCGACGGCCACTTGTCCGCCTCGCGCGCTGGCGACGTGGTCATGACCAAGCTGGAAGCCAACCGCCATCGCGTGCTGCGCAAGCCGGAACTGGCACGCCGCAGCGACACCGACTACCTCAAGATCGTGGCGCCCTGGCGTGGCAGCGCGGCGGTGGAACAGCACGGCCGCCAGGCCTGGGTGCGTCCAGGCGGCTGGACGATCTACGACACCGCTGGCAGTTACGAGATCGGCAACCCCGAGCGTGTGGAACACCTGATAGTGATGCTGCCGCGCGAGCAGCTCACCGAACGCGGCGTTCGGCTGGAGCCCCTGATGGCGCGCCAGGTGGGTGGCACCAGCGGCATTTCGCGCGTGGCGCTGGAAACCATGCGCAACACCTATCTGGAACTGCCTTCGATGAGCGCGGCGAGCGCGCGTGGCGCAGGTGAGGCCATCGTGGAACTGGTGCGCCTGTCGCTGCTGGAGCTGGCTGGCCGCGAGAACGCAGCGACGCAACTGGAAGCTTTTCGCAGCCGCATCCGCGAATACATTGGCAAACACCTGCGCGATCCGGACCTGTCGATTGAACGCATCGCCCAGGCGCTGAACTGCAGCAAGCGCCACCTGCACAACGCCTTCGCCGACGAGGAAGATTCACTGGCCCACTACATCCTGCGCCGGCGCCTGCAGGCTTGCATGCGCGACCTGAACAACCCCGCGCTGACGCAAAGCACCATCACCGACATTGCGCTGTCGTGGGGGTTCAACAACAGCGCGCATTTCAGCCGTGTGTTCCGCGAGCACACGGGGCTTTCGCCGCGCGCCTTCCGCGATGCGGCCCGCGCTCAGCCCTGACGCGAGCCACAGGCGCGGCACACCTGCAGCGCCAGCCGGTGCAGTGCCTGCCAAGGGTCGGCGGGCCAGTCCTTGTTTTTCAGGCCTTTGACGATGCCATCCACCGTGTGGGCGTCCTGCAGCCACTGGGTGAGCTGCTCCAGCTTGAGCCTGGGCAGCACGCGCTCGAAGCGTTTTTCGCGGGCGCCCCAGACGCGCTGCTCGCGCAAGGCCATGGGCAGCGGCTTGCCTTCGGCCATGGCGGTTTTCACGCGCCACAGGGCGCGGATGTCTTCGGCCAACGCCCAGTGCACCAGCACGGGCGCTTCGCCTTCGGCCTGCAAGCCGTCGAGCATGCGCTGCGCGCGTGCGGGCTGGCCATCCAGCACCGCCTCGGCGAGCTTGAACGGGTCGTAGCGCGCCACATTGAGCACGGCTTCCTCCACCTGCTCAAAGCTCAGTTCACCCGGCGGGTAGAGCAGCCCCAGCTTCTGGATCTCCTGGTGCGCGGCCAACAGGTTGCCTTCCACGCGGTCGGCCATGAAGGCCAGCGTGCGCTGGCCCTCTTCGCCACCGGCCACGCGCTGACCCTGCTGCTGCAGGCGCTGCGCAATCCAGCCTGGCAACTGTGCGCGTTCCACGGGGTCGATGCGCACGGTGGCACCGTTGGCGTCCAACGCGGCAAACCACGCCCCCTTGAGGGTGGCGGCATCCAGCCGGGGAAGGAGCACCAGCGTCAGCGTGCTGTCGTTGCCTGCGGCGGCCTCGGCCAGTTGCTGCAAGGCTTGCGAGCCTTCCTTGCCAGGCTTGCCCGAGGGGATGCGGATTTCCACCAGCTGCTTGTCAGCGAACAGGCTGAGCGAGCCGCCAGCGGCCAGCACGGCGCTCCAGTCGAAGTGCGCCCCCGCCACAGTGAACACGGTGCGTTCGGTATAGCCTTGGGCACGGGCTGCGGCGCGAATGGCGTCGGCCGCCTCCTGCTGCAGAAGCGGGTCGTCGCCGTGCAGGGTGTAAAGGGGGCGCAGGCCGCGCTGGAGCTGGGCAGAAAGTTGGGCGGCGGGTAGCTGCATGCGGTGGATTCTAGGCGCCCCCGCGCACCGTCACTTGCCGTCAAACACCAGCCGGTCGCCGTGTTCGCCGCTCTCCAACCGCTGGTGGTGCAAATTCACCAGCGGGTCGTCGGGGAACTGGCGGTACAGCTCGGCAAACTGGGCCCGGGCACCCTCCTGCCCGTCAGCCATGGCCATGTAGGCGGCCTCATAGGCCTGCAGCGGCGCGTAGCCCCCATCCACGGGTTCGGGCAGCGGTTCGTACACCGCCAGTGCCTCGCTCTTGCCCTTGAGAACCAATCGCCCGATCGGACGGACCTTGACGCCCCGGCAGGCCGAGAGCGTCACCCCCGACACGCAGATCAACGTGCCCAGGTACTTGTTCACCCCTTCCAGCCGGGAAGCCGTGTTCACCGGATCGCCCAACGCGCGGTAGTCGAACACAGCGCCCCCGCCAAAGTTGCCCACGATCACTTCGCCCGAATGGATGCCCAGCCGCGTGTGCCCAAAGGGTACGCCCCTGGCTTGCAGGTCGATGGCGTAACGGCTGGCGAAGGCATGCATCTCCAAGGCGCAGTCCAGCGCGCGCTGGGCATGGTCGGGTTGCGGCACAGGCGCCGAAAACATGATGGCCACCGCATCACCCACGATGCGGTCCAGCGTGCCCTGGTGCCGGAAGGCGATGGCAATCATCTCTTCCAGGTAGCGGTTGAGCAGCACCAGCGCCTCGGCCGGATCGATCTTCTCCATCAACGTGGTGAAGCCCGCCAAGTCGGTGAAGACAAAGCTGCAGGTCTGGCGCTTGCCGCCCAGCTCCAGCGCATCCGGGTGGTTCACCAGGTACTCCACCCGGTTGGGCGACACGTAGCGCGAAAAAGCGTCCTTGATCCAGCGCTGCTGCCGCTCGCTCCAGAAGTGATGCGCCAGGCTGGCCGCCACGTAGGACAGCGCCAGCACCAGCGCCGGAGTGAAGCTGTTGAGCAGCAAGCCGTGCGCCGAAAAGGCCCACCAGCCGCCCCAGAGGACGCCCCCCACCAGCAATGCAGCCCCTGCCGCTGCCAGCAACGCGGCGGCATGCGTGGCCAGCACCACCACGGCCACACTTCCCGCCACCACGGCCACAGCCTCCAGTGCGGGTGCCCAATGGGGTCGGGTCAGGAAATGCCCCGTCAGGGCCTGCTCGAGCGCCTGGGCATGCGCCTCCACCCCTGGCATCACCCGTCCCAAGGGATTGAACCGCAGGTCCATCAACCCCTGCGCAGAGCTGCCCACCAGCACCAAATGCCCTGCAAGCTTCGCAGGGTCAACTTCCCCGGCGAGCACGCGCCAAGCGGACACATAGCGGTCAGGGACCGCAGCGCTGTAGTGCACCCACATCTCACCCTGGGCCGTGGTGGGGATGGTCACGTCGCCTATGCGCACTTCCTCCAGCGCGGGCGCGCCACCCTCTGCGCTGCGCAACAGGTGGTTGGACGCCCCCTGCCCGACGCGCAGCGCCTCGGCCGCCAGCGAGGGCACCGGCCTGTCGCCCAGACGCAAAACCAAAGGGACGCGGCGCACCACGCCATCGGCATCCGGCACAAAGGTCAGCGCACCCATGCCCTTGGCTGCGCTGTCCAGCACCGGCAGCGGGGGCACGGCAGTGGTGAAGCCGTGCAAGGCGTCCAGCGCGGGGCTGCCCCCCACCCATACATGCCGGTACGGCGTGCTGGGCAGCCTCTGCCCGGCCTCCGGGCTCTGGTCACGCTGCACCGCAAAACCCAGCACCACATCGTTGCCGCGCAAAGCCGCAGCAAAGACCTCATCGTGGTCCGGCAACCGGGCCAACTCGTCGCGCACCCCTGGGGCCAGCGGCCACAATTCCGTCACCTTGCGGGGAGAAGTGCGGTCGGGCTCGGCGAAAACCACGTCAAAAGCCAGTGCCGCTGCGCCAGCCTCCCCGGCCTTCTGCACCAGCTCCGCAATGCGCGTGCGGGGCCAGGGCCACTGGCCCAGGCGCTCCAGGCTGGCTTCGTCAATGTCGATGATCCGCACCGGTGCCTCGGCGTAGAAGCGGGGCTGCCAGCGCTGGTACTGGTCAAAACCTTGGTGGCGCAGGGTCTGCAGGAACACCGGGTCCAGCAGCAGAAGCAGCAGACCCAGGCCCGCCGACCCCACGGCCAGCAAGGCCGCCATGGCGCGCAGCGACAGTTTTCTCATGACGACTCCGGGAGCTGACAAGCAGCGAAAAAATGCCCCTCGATCATTGTGATTTATAGCCTTAAGATGCTACAACCGCGGCAGCACATCTGAGGACGCGATGCTCCATTTTCGTTCGATCAAGTTTCAGCAATGGATAGTTGGCTTGGTCAGCAGCCTGGTGGTGGTGCTGACGGTGGTGTTTCTGTTCACCGTCCTGGACAAGTTCCGAATGGCAGCCCAGGACAACGCGGGCCAGCGGTTCACAGCGGTCTCCCAGCGGGCGGCCGATGCGCTGCGCCAGCAGCTCACCGCGCAAGCGCAGCGCGCCCAGGCCATGGCGCGCGGCGGCTCCAGTGTTTTCTTCGAAGACGGCCAGCTGCAAGAGCGCCGTGTGCTGCCCTTGATGCGCGCGGCCCTTGAGCAGCACCCTGGGGTTTACAGCGAGTATTTCGGGTTGCCCGACGACGACTTCATCCAGGCCATAGGCGTGCGCGGTGACGCCAGCATCGCTCAGACCCTCAATGCCCCACCGGCCACCCATGTCGCCTTGCGCCGGATCTGGCGCGACGCAACGGGCGATCGGCAGGAGCACTGGCGCTTTCTGGACCACGCGGGCACGCTGCTGGCGCAGCGCCAGAGCGGCGCCAGTTACCGCCCGACCGAACGCCCTTGGTACAAAGGCTCCCGCGAAAGCGCCAGCGCCTTTCTCACGGAGCCGTATGTGTTCGCGTCCACCCAGCGCAGCGGCATTTCCATAGGCGCCGCGCTCCCCCAGGGTCGCGCGGTTTTCGGCATCGACATCGACCTGCGCAGCCTCCCGGAAACACTGTCTGCGCTGCCGCTCAGCCCCAACGCGTTCATCGCCATATTGGACAACCAGCAACGTCTCCTGGCCGCCGCAGGCCATGGCTCCGCCTCTGCAGCCGTACCCCAGACAGCACTCACGCCGTTGGACAAGGCCAACGACCCCAGGCTGCAGGCGTTGTCAGCCCTGCTCGCGAGCGTGCCCGCGGACAAGGCCACCATCGCGCCGCTGCTGGACGCGCCCCATGTGCTGTCGGCCCAGCGTCTCGATGTTGGCGGCGGCGCAGCCTTCCAGATCGTCAGCTGGGCGCCCGTCAGCGACTTCACCGCACCTGTCGACCAGGCCCGGCGCGACGTGTTGATCGCCTCGGGAGTGGTTCTGGTACTGCTGGTGCCGCTGGCCTTGCTCGGAACCCGCAGCGTGACGCAGGCACTTTCCAGCATGGCCGAGGACTCCGAACGCCTGCGGCACCTGGATTTCTCGGCCGAACCCCACACGGTGCACTCCTTCCTGTACGAAATCGACACCCTGGGTGAAGCGCAGGCCGTCATGCACCGGTCGGTCAAGGAGAGGGCTGCCGCGCTGGAACTGGCCCAGGCCAAACTGGCCCAGTTGGTGGAAACCGGTATCCAGTTGGGCCGCCAGCAAAACAGGGAGGAATTGCTGCGCCAGGCCCTGTTCGGCGCACGCGACATCGCCCACTGCCAGGCGGCCACCATCTTCCTCAAGACCGAGCGCAACACCCTGGCCTTCGCCATCCGCACCAGCGACGACCCTTTGCCCTCGCAGGAACTGCCGCTGTACGACGTGCAAGGCAACCCGATCCACCGCTTCGTGGCCACCCACGTTGTGCTCAGCGGTGAAACGGTTGTCATCGACGACATCTACAAAGAGACGCGCTTCGACGTCAGTGGCACCAAGAAATTCAGCGACGAATCCGGCATGCGCGTGGTCTCCACGCTCAACGTGCCCATGAAACCGCAAGACGGCAAGGTCATCGGCCTGATACAGCTCATGAACGCGCTGGACCCGAAAACTGGCCAGGTGATTGCGTTCGACCCGGAGATCGTCAGCTTCGTGGAAGCGCTGGCCGCCCAGGCGGCCGTGGCCATCGAGAACCAGAACCTCATCGACGCGCAGAAGGCGCTGATGGACTCGATGATCCAGATCATCGCAGGCGCCATCGACACCAAGAGCCCCTACACCGGCGGCCACTGCGAGCGTGTGCCCGAACTGGCCATCATGCTGGCGGAAAAGGCCTGCGAGGTAAAGAAGGGCCCGCTGGCCGAGTTCGAGTTCCACACCGAGGAAGAATGGCGCGAATTCCGCATCGGTGCCTGGCTGCACGACTGCGGCAAGGTCACCACCCCGGAATACGTGGTGGACAAGGCCACCAAGCTGGAAACCATCTTCAACCGCATCCACGAAATCCGCACCCGCTTTGAAGTGCTGTTGCGCGACGCCCAGATCGAACGGCTGCAACGCATTCACGAGCGCGGCGAGGCCCGCGAAGCGGCAGACGCCTGGTTCGATGCCCGCAAGACGCAGCTCATTGACGATTTCGCCTTCATTGCCGATTGCAACCTGGGCGGTGAGTTCATGGCCCCCGGCCGCATCGAGCGCGTCCGGCGTATAGCCGAACAGACCTGGCTGCGCCATTTTGACGACCGCCTGGGCCTGTCCCACGAAGAACTCAAACGCTACGAGAACTCCCCCCTTGCGCCACTGCCCGCAACCGAGAAGCTGCTGGCCGACAAGCCTCATCACCTGTTGCAGCGGCCGCCGAACAAGGCGCTGGACCCCAAGTACGGCTTCAAGCTCAAGGTCCCCGAATACCTCTACAACCACGGCGAGGTCTACAACCTCTGCATCGGGCGCGGCACGCTCACCGAGGAAGAGCGCTTCAAGATCAACGAGCACATCATCCAGACCATCGTCATGCTGGAGAACATGCCGCTGCCGCCCAACCTCAAACGTGTGCCGGAATACGCGGGCACCCACCACGAAACGCTCATCGGCACGGGCTACCCGCGCAAGCTGCAAGCCAAGGACTTGTCGGTACCCTCGCGCATCATGGCCATCGCCGACATCTTCGAGGCCCTTACCGCCAGCGACCGCCCGTACAAGAAAGCCAAGACGCTTTCAGAGTCGATCAAGATCCTGTCGATGTTCAAGAGAGACCAGCACATCGACCCCGACCTCTTCGATCTTTTCCTGCGCTCGGGCGTGTACAAAGCCTATGCCGAAAAGTACCTGCACCCGGACCAGATCGACGACGTGGACATCAGCGTGTACCTCGACCCCCCCGCACCCAGCGCCTGAAGTCTCATTTCAATCACATAACACTGGTCACCAGTGACCCAACCATGGAAAAATGGTATTCTCGTATCAAATTACAACAGCCCGGGACCTGAGAGACGGTAACCGCCAGATCCTGCGCCCAAAACGGAGTGACTCGCCATGCGACGCCAATTGCAACTCACCGCGCTCAGCCTGATGCTCATGAGCCTCGGCGCGGCGGCCCAGACCATGCCCGCCCCGCTGCTGGATGCCGCCAAGACCGCGGTGCAGGCCAGCCCCGATGTGCAGGAGCGCTGGAAGGCCTTCCTGGCCAGCGGACACGCCGTTGACGCCGCGCGCTCGCGCTGGCTGCCCCAGGCCGACCTCACTGCCAGCGTAGGTCGGCAAAACCGCCGCACTCCGGGTACCGATTTCGGTTCGTTCTCCATCAGCGGCGCCCAGATCAGCCTGACCCAGCTGCTGTTCGACGGCGGCGTGGCTTCCAGCGCCATCCGGGGCGCGGGCGTTGACCGGCTGCGGGCGTATTACGACCTGGCCGACATCAGCGAATCGGTGACGCTGGGCGTGACCCGTGCCTACCTGGACCTGCTGCGCTACCGCGAACTGGTGACCCTGGCCACTGAAAACTACGCCGAGCACAAACGCACGAGTGACATGCTCCAGGAACGCTCCGACGCCGCCGTGGCGCGCCGCTCCGACCTGGAACAGGCCCTGGGCCGCCTGGCACAGGCCGAAGCCGCCCTGGTGGACGAGACCACCAACCTGCGCAACGCCGCCGTGCGCTACCAGCGGCTGGTCGGCGTCATGCCGCCAGCTCAGTTGCCTGGTTGGCCCGAAACGCAAAAGTTCGCCAAGGTTCCTGGCTCGGCAGAGGAAACCCTCAAAACAGGCATCCAGTCCAACCCGGCGCTGCGCGCCGCGCTGCAGGCCGTGCACGCCGCAGACGAAGCCGTGGCAGGCCGCAAAGCCGCTTACATGCCGCGCGTGGACGCCCGCATCTCTGCCCGCACCGACAACAACCTGAGCGGCGTGCGCGGCGACACCGACCGCAAGGTGGCAGAGATCGTCCTGCAGCAGAACATCTACCGTGGCGGTGCGGATGCCGCCCGCGAAACGCAGGCCACCGAACTCGCCGCCCGTGCCCGCGCCCAGTTCGACCAGACCTGCCGCCAGGTCGGCGAAAACCTCTCCGTCGCCTTCAAGGACACCTACACCATCGACGAACAGGTCCGCCTGCTGGACGACAGAAGGCTGGCCACCGAGAAGACCCGCGTGGCCTACCGCCAGCAGTTCGACATCGGCCAGCGCACCCTGCTCGACTTGCTGGACACACAGTCCGAATACTTCGAGAGCCAGCGCAGCTACACCAACGCCCGCTACGACCAGATGGCCGCCGAGGCCCGCACCCTGGCCTCGATGGGCAAGCTGGTGGCGCACCTGAGCGCGGGTGCCGCTGACCGCCCCAGCCCCGCCGACCTGGGCCTGGACGCACCGGAGATGGACCCGTCGAGCCAATGCGCGGTGCCCGCCACTTTCATGGATTCGCTGGCCAACATCAAGGCTGGCTTGCAACTGCCCGAAAGGGTCAAGCCTGACAACTCGTACGTTGCCCTTCTGCCCAATGCCGATGGCACCGTGGGCAGCGTGGTGGTGGCAGGCCGCCAGGGCCAGCAGGCCCTGACCGAAGCCCGCTCGGCAGCCAGCGTTTCGGGTGCGCAAGCCCCCTACAAGGTCAGCGAGGCCGACATCCAGCGCGATTTTGGTGATGCGCTGAAGGCGCAGCCCACGCTGCCACAGAAATACACGCTGTACTTCGACAAAGGCAGCACACGCCTGTCTCGCGAAAGCCGTGCCGAGTGGCAAAAGGTCTTGGCCGACATCAAGCAACGCAAGAGCGTGGACATCTCGGTCGCCGGGCATGCCGACACGGTCAGCTCCGACCGCGTGAACGACGCGCTTGCACGCAAACGTGCTGAGACCGTGGCACGCATGTTGCGTGACGCTGGCGTGAACAGCACCGCCATCGCTGTGGAAAGCTTTGGCGCCCGGGAACTTCAGGTACCCACGCCACCGCAGACCAGCGAACTGCGCAACCGCCGCGCGGTCGTCACCGTGCGCTGAGACACGAAGCTCAGCGGGCAGGCGCCTGGCTGCCCACCTTCACGACGAAATGCGTTCCCCGCACACCAATCGTGCCCGTGGGGGTGGCCACGGACACCGCGTCTGGCTTGAGCTTGGCGATGGACCCTGAGACATAGTTCAGCGTGCCCTTGGCCAGCTTGCTGCCCAGCTTGAGCTTGCCCTCACGCGGGGCATAAAGGTACTCGTCCACCACCAGGGACGTCTCGGGCCCGAAGGACATCACCGTCTCGTCCTTGAAGGTGACACCCAAGGTGCTCTTGGCCGCCGTCAGCAACTCGCTGCCCTGGAACACGGGCGTGCCTGCGCTGGCCTTCTGTCGGCTGCCCGCGGTGGTCACGTAAGCCTCACCGGTCACCGTTTTCACATAGCCAATGGGCCCTTCGGTGGCCAGTGCTGCACCCGAAACGATGAAGGGAATGATGAGCCAGTTTCTGGTGAGCATTTTTTCGATCCTTGACATGATGCAGGAGGTTTTGACGCGAGGCATGGGTCAAATCCGCAGTTTTGTCAGAATAACAAAATCACAAGCTCAGTGGAAGCACCTTCCAGCAGCATCATGCCAACGCAGCAATCCACTGCGTTGAACTCCGCAGCTTCTGCGCCATGTCCTTGGCAAGGTTTTCCAGCAGCACGATCTTGAGCAGCGGCTCGCGGTCCCAAATGGGCTTGAGCCGCTCGGCATCGAACACCACGCACTGCACGGGCGTGTCGGCCACCACCGAAGCGCTGCGCGTGGTCTGCCCCAACAGCACCATTTCACCAAAGATCAGCCCCGGCCCCAGCGTGGAGATGCGCTGATGAGCACCGTCATCGAGTGGCACCAGGATGCTCACATGACCGGATTCAATGAAGAAGATGCGCCCATCACCCGCCTGTCCGCTGCGCAGCACCTGTTCTCCGGCAGCGTAACGCTCCCTGTGGCTGGAGGCGGCCATCTCATGCAGCAAGTGTTCAGGCATACCTTTGAACAGCACGGCGTCCTTGATCGTCCCCACCGCTGGCTGCACCCTGTTGGCCTCGGCAATCAGCCGGTTCTCGCACCATTCCACCGCCAAATCGTTGTCTTCAAAGCTCAGGAATCCGGCGTCGTGGCGCGCCACCGACTTGCTCAACGGCACCACGATGCCTGAACGTCCGTGGATGCGCGAGAACACCACCGCCACGCCCTCTTCTGCCAACGCCAGACGGGCCTGGTTGAGCAGCCGCGCCGCGCTGTCCGAAATGCCGTCCACCCGGTGCATGTCAAGAATGAAACTGTTGGCAGCAACAGCCTCCTGGCCATCCGGACAAACCGCCAATGCCTGCATGCGGCGGATGACATGCTCCACACCATCCACCGCCAGAAAGCCATGCAGGCACAGGTATTTGATGCGGTGCGCCTGCTCTTTCAGATAAACCTTGAGTTCGTTGCCGGGCTGGCGGCGTGAAGGCGCATCTGCGCCTGTATAGATACGCCCCAGCGCTATGCGAGGCTCGTTCACCGAACCAAAGATATTGAGCCCAAAGTCGCGCGACAAGTGCTTGCACACCTCGATACCGCGCACACTGTTGCCCTTGGCGTCCAACCTCGGAGAGAACACGGCGATGCCAAAGCGGCCAGGCAGCACGGCCACAATGCCTCCACCCACGCCACTCTTGGCAGGCATGCCCACCTCTGTGAGCCAGCTGCCCGCAAAGTCGTACATACCGCAGCTGGCCATCACGCTCAACACCCGTTCCACGTATTCGCCAGGCACCGCCCGCTCCCCGGTCAGGGGATTCACCCCCCTGTTTGCCAGCGTCGCAGCCATGTAAGCCAGATCCCGGCAGGTCACCAGCACCGAACACTGGCGGAAGTAGTTTTCCAGCCCGGCCATCGGATCGCCTTCGATGATCCCGAAGTTCTTCAGCATCCAGGCAATGCCGCGGTTGCGATGCCCCGTTTCGCTCTCCGAGTGGTACACCTGCTCGTCCACGGCAAGACGCCGGCCGGCGAACGCCGACAGGGAATCGTGAATCCGCGTCCACTGCGCCTCCACGGCATCGCCGCTGACCAGGCTGGTGGTGGCAATGGCACCGGCATTGATCATGGGGTTGAGGGGTGCACCGGTTTGGGGATGCAGACTGATCGAATTGAAGGCATCGCCGCTGGGCTCCACACCCACCTTGGCGCCAACGTACTCCTGCCCCCGGTCAGCCAGCGCGGCCGCATACACAAACGCCTTCGAGATGGACTGGATCGTGAAGGGTTGCCCGCTGTCACCCACGGTGTAGGCAATGCCGTCCGTGGTGACCAGGCAGATCGCGAACTGGTTCGGGTCGACCTTGGACAACTCCGGTATGTAACTGGCCAACGCCCCGCCTTTGAGGGGCGAAAGTTGCTCGTGCAGTTTTTCCAGATAGCTCTGTATGGGCGAATGCATGATGGCATACCTCACATGAGATAGCCACTTCTAGCATTTTACGTGCCAGCGGAGGGTCAACGCGGGGCGCAGAGATCAAAAACCTGGCCAGCCTCCAGCCAGACGATGTTGTAGCGGTCCTCCAAGCCCCGCTCCCGCAACTCACGTTCAATGAGCGCGTGCTCGGCGGGCTTGGTGTGGGTGATGCCGATCGGCACCCCGGCGAAACGCTGGGCATCGAAGTGCGACAGGGCCTCGCTCAACAGGCTGGGACTCAGATGCTGGCTGCGCAGGGCCAGGTCCAGTTCGCGCTCGCTGAAGGCGGTCTCGATCACCAGCATGGCCACGGGCAGCTGGTTCACCCGCTGCCAGAATGCCGGGCACAGGCAGGTGTCGCCACTGAACACCCATTGCCCGGCGGGCGTGTCCACCGCATAGCCCACGGCAGGCACCGTATGACGAGCAGGCAGCACCTCCACGCGGTGGCCCGAGACCTCCACCACATCACCGATCTGCAGAGGCTCAAAGCGCAAAAAAGGCTTCTCGGGAGACGGGATCACCGAGAAATCGGGCCAGATGGTGCTGTTGAAGATGTGCGCGCGCAAGGCGGCAATCGTCTCGGGCAGGGCGTGTGCCACCAGCGGGCGCTGGATGAGGCCGGAGATGGTGTCCAGCATCAGCGGCAGCGCCGCCACGTGGTCCAGGTGGGAGTGGGTCAGAAAGACGTGCTCGATGCGCGCCATCTCTTCCACAGACAGATCCCCCACGCCCGTGCCCGCGTCGATGAGAATGTGCTCGTCCAGCAGGAACGACGTGGTTCGCGCATGCTGGGCGATGGCACCGGAGCAACCGAGGATCTTGATCTGCATGCGCTACCCCACACAGGGACAAAAGAATGGGACATTGCCAATGTTAGCGAATTCTGGGCGCTTGGCACGCACCAAGATCGCGCGGCAGAGGCCGTTGTGACACCCAGCATCACAACTTGATGGTGGACAGCAGCAGGCTGGTCTCTGTGCTGGAGATGCCCTCCAGCAAGCGGATGCGGCCCAACACCTGGTCGAAGTCCTCCAGCGAGTCGGCCACCAGCTCGGCCACGATGTCCCAACGGCCATTGGTGGTGTGCAGGGCGCCCACGGCAGGGTCGCCGCGCAAGGCCTTGAGCACGAGGTCCGTCCGGTTGCCCTCCACCGCCACCGTCATCCACGCGCGGATGCGCTGGGCCTGCACCTGGGGCTTGAGCCGCACCGTGTAGCCCACGATGGTGCCATCGGCCTCCAGCCTGTTCAGGCGGTTCTGCACCGTGCCACGCGACACCTTCAGCCGCTGCGCCAAGGTGGCCACGGGCAGGCGCGCGTTGTCACGCAGTTCGGCAATCAGTTGGCGGTCCAGATCGTCCATTTGTTCACTTTGCCAGTTCAACTCTGCATTTTGCTTTTTATTCAGAGAGGATTGTGCAGTTTTCTGTCTTTTCATTGACTCGGAGGACTCAGACAATGCTTTGGAGCCCTCCAACTGGGAGGAATGCACTGCTTTTTCTTAAACATTAGGAGCACAACCATGGTCAACTATCTGGGCGTCAACAGCGTGCGCCAACTTGTCGCGCAGGTGGGTTTTGCCGCCTTCCTGGAGCGCCTGGTGCACGAAATGGAGGCCGACTACCGCCGCTGGGACGCGTTCGACAAGTCCGCCCGCCACGCCATCCACTCCAACGTCGGCGTGATTGAACTCATGCCCACCAGCGACGGGCACATGTACTGCTTCAAATACGTCAACGGCCACCCCAAGAACACCGCCGAGGGCCTGCTCACGGTCACGGCCTTCGGGGTGCTGGCCGACGTGGACACCGGCTACCCGCTGCTGGTGTCGGAGCTCACCCTCACCACCGCCCTGCGCACCGCCGCCATGTCTGTGCTGGCGGCGCGCCACCTGGCGCGCCCTGGGAGCCGTTCCATGGCCCTCCTCGGCAACGGTGCACAAAGAGAATTCCAGGCCCTGGCCCTTCCCCACCTCATGGGTATCCACGAGCTGCGCTTGTTCGACACCGACGCACGCGCCACCGACAAGCTGGCCCGCAACCTCCAGGCGCTGAACCTGCCCGGGCTGACCGTGGTGCGCTGCCGCGACACCGCCGAAGCCGTGCGCGGCGCCGACATCGTCACCACCGTCACCGCCGACAAACGCAACGCCACCATCCTGCTGCCTGGCATGGTGGAGCCCGGCATGCACATCAACGCGGTGGGCGGCGACTGCCCGGGCAAGACCGAACTGCACCCGGACATCCTGTTGCGCGGCGACGCGCGCGTGGTGGTGGAGTTCGAGCCCCAGTCCCGCATCGAGGGCGAGATCCAGCAGATGCCGCAGGACTTCCCCGTGACCGAGTTCGCCAGCATCCTGCAAGGCCGCGCCCCGGCACGCACGCACGATCAGGAGGTCACGGTGTTCGACTCCGTGGGCTTCGCGCTGGAGGACTTTTCCGCCCTGCGCACGCTGTACGCGCTGCTGCAGGAATACCCGCGCTTGGCGCAGACCATCGACCTGATCCCGCAAATGCAAGATCCGAAAGACCTCTTTGGCCTGTTGAGCGGGCAGACGCCCGTCGCCAGCCCTGCCCAGGCGGTGCCCGCATGAGCATACAGTCCCCCACCGTTGCCCGACTGATCGGTGCCCCCACCGATGTGGGCGCTGGCACGCGCGGCGCGTCCATGGGGCCGGAGGCCCTGCGCGTGGCGGGCCTCAAGGCTGCACTGGAAGGACACGGCCTGGTGGTGCACGACAGCGGAAACCTGGCCGGCCCGCCCAACCCCTGGCTGCCGCCGTTGGAAGGCTACCGCCACCTGGACGAGGTGGTGGCCTGGAACCGTGCCGTCTTCGGCGCCGTGCGAAGCGCGTTGGACGAAGGCCACATGCCCATCCTGCTGGGGGGCGACCACAGCCTCGGGCTGGGCAGCATTGCCGCCGTGGCGGAGCACTGCCGCCGCGCCGGCAAGAAGCTGCGCGTGCTCTGGCTCGACGCCCACGCCGAATTCAACACCAGCACCCTCACCCCCAGCGGCAACATCCACGGCATGCCCGTGGCGTGCCTGTGCGGCTTCGGCCCGCGCGAACTCACCCACATCGCCGGGCACGCGCCAGCACTCAGACCAGACCAGATACGCCAGATCGGCATCCGCAGCGTGGACGAGGGCGAGAAACGCTTCGTGCACGAGCAGGGGCTGGAGGTGTTCGACATGCGTTACATCGACGAGGTAGGCATGCGCCAGACCATGGAACGCGCCCTGGCCGGGCTGGACGCCGACACGCACCTGCACGTGAGCTTCGACGTCGACTTCCTCGACCCCGAGATCGCCCCCGGCGTGGGCACCACCGTGCCCGGCGGCCCCACCTACCGCGAAGCGCAGCTGTGCATGGAGATGATCGCCGACACCGGCCGCCTGGCCAGCCTGGACGTGATGGAACTCAACCCCGCGCTGGACGTGCGCAACAAGACTGCCCTGCTGGCGGTGGACCTGATCGAAAGCCTGTTCGGCAAGAGCACGCTGATGCGGCAGGGGGCGGGGTGAGGAGCGTCAGTGCGTGGCTGGCACCAGCGCCGGCTCATCTGGAGCCTCCAAGGCGCAAGCCTCCGCACACATGGCCTGCGCCAGCGCCCCCACACGCGCCAGCGCACGGTGCTCCACCTCGCCCCAGGGCCCCGCAAAGCTCAGCCGCAGGCAGTGTTGAAAACGGTCGCTCGCTGAAAACAGCGCCCCTGGCCCGAAGGTGATGCCTTCGAGCGAGCAACGGCGAAACAGCGTCATCGCGTCCAGGTGCTCGGGCAATTCCACCCACAGCGTGTACCCCGAAGCAGGCGCACTGACCCGCGTGCCGCGCGGGAAGGTGTCGTTGATCAGCAAGCGGGCTTCGGCCAGCCGTTCGCGCATCAGGGTGCTGAGGCGGCGCATGCGTGTCTCATACCCCCCCTGCGAAAGCAGGTCGGCCAGGGCTTGCTCCAGAACCACATTGGTGGTGCCGCCCTGCACACGCTTGAGGCTGGTGACCGCATCCTTCCAGCGGCCGGGCGCCACCCAACCCAGGCGCAGGCCCGGCGCCACGGTCTTGGAAAACGAACCGCACACCATCACGCCGCCTTCGGTGTCAAAGGCCTTCACGGCCTTGCGTCGCTCGTCATTGGCCAGCAGGTCATGAAGACCACGTCCTCGATCAGCGGAATGCGCCGCTGCGCCAGCAGTTCGACCAGGGCCCGTTTGTCGGCGTGGCGCATCACCGCGCCCAGCGGGTTGGACAGCGTGGGCACGGCCAGCACAGCCTTCACCGGCTGGGTGTCCAGCGCCAGTTGCAGCGCCTCCAGCGACAGGCCGTGGCGCGGGTGCGTCGGTATCTCCAGGGCACGCAGGCTCAACGATTCCAGCAAATCCAGGAAGCCGAAGTGCGTGGGCGACTCCAGCGCCACCACATCGCCGGGTTGCGTCACTGCGCGCAGGCACAGCGTCACGGCGTGCATGCAGCTGGACGTGATGACGATGTCGTCCGCCTGCAACTGGCAGCCCAGATGCAGGGCGCGCCGCGCCACGGCCGCGCGCAGCGCCGCGGTGCCTGGCGAATCGGTGTACTCGATCAGGCTGTGACGGTGCACGCGGGCAGCGCGCGTCAACGCCACCCGCACGCGGTCGTCGTCGAAGAAGGTTGGATCCTTGGGGCAGGCCCCGCCAAAGCTGACCTGCGTGCGCTCGGCAAACGGTTCGCCCAGCAGTTCGGTGCGGTAGCGGCGTTCCACCACCAGACTGTGGCGCGGCGGCCGGCTCACCGCAGGCAGAGCCGGACTCTTGCCACGCGGTGCCACAAAGTAACCCGCCTTGGGGCGTGCCGTCACCAACCGGCGCTCCTCCAGCCACTGCAGGGCTTGCACGGCAGTGGACACCGACACCCCGTTCTGCGCCGCCAGGTCGCGCACCGACGGCAAGCGCTG
>CBKZAG010000056.1:0-17241 GCA_966692625.1 uncultured Comamonadaceae bacterium | reverse complement strand
CACAATTACGATACCGCGCTCTTTCTTCAACAGGTGCACCGCATGCTCCATGCTCATGCACTTGTTCGACGAACCTTCGACCCAAACCTGACCAGCGAACGCCTTGATGCTCTCAGGCGCAACACCCCAGACTTGTGCCATGGCGGCGCGGAAGCGCCCGAATGCCTCCCGACAACCCAGTGCGACGGCATTGCCGATCATGTAGGTCATGCGAGTGGCACCCGCATGAGCGGCTTCAGGCACCCGTGCGGTGTCGTTGTCCCCGAGGACGATGTCTTCGGGTCTTACGCCCATTTCATGTGCAGCAATCTGGCACAGCCCAGTCAGCACGCCTTCGCCAATTTCGGTCACACCAGTGGCGATTTTCACTGTCCCACCATCGTCAAGTTCGACCCAGACCGCAGCACGGTCCATCGCCGCAGTTCGCGCGATGCCGTACCAGCCACAAGCCATCCCTCTTCCTCTGTGTTTCATGCCATATCTCCTTGCTTTCCAGTCACTGACGCAACAAGCTTCTTGGATCTAGCTTTCTGGATTGGCTCGCGTGGACGGGTACGACCACCTATCAAATAGGATTCGCGCGAACCCTCGAAATTGAAATCGTTGCGTAAAGTCAATCCTTGGCCATGACGGTAGGGCACTCCGGAATCCCAGCCCGCAGCCTTGATCGCTGCATCCAGGCATTCGACCGCGAGTACACGGTCTAGCTGCTGGCGCGTGTGGGTTGTGGCACCATCTCGCATAAGGTTGATGCGTCGCAGGGTCACCGGATCCATACCCAGCTTCTGCGCACAAAGATCCAAGTGGCACTCGGTGGCAAACTCAGACTGGAATGCACCGAAGGCACGGAATGCGCCACTGGGAGTGTTGTTGGTATAGACGCCGATGGAGTCAACCCAAACATTGGGAATATCGTAGGGCCCCGGTCCGAGAATCGCCGACTTGTTCATCACGCCGGGAGTCGAGAGTGCATAGGCACCGCCGTCGGCCACCATTACCATTTTCGTCGCGATGATGCGCCCGTCGCGCTTGAGACCCATCGTGTACCGGATGTTGAAAGGGTGCCGTTTGGCACTGGCCTTGATGCTCTCCTCGCGGGTGAACACGTAACGAACCGGTCGCCGGGTCTTGATGGCAGCCAACGCCAGCATGCCCTGGTAGATCATGTCCTCTTTGCCGCCGAAGCCGCCGCCCACGGTACTCATGATCATGCGCACCTTGTTGATGGGCCTGCCCAAAATACGCGCCAACATGTGACGATGGTGGGTGATGTTCTGGCTGGGCGACTGCACCGTCACGCAGCCATCGGCTTCCAGATAGGCCAGCCCTGCCTCTGGCTCAAGATAAGCATGCTCGATCGACTGGGTGTCGTAGGTCTCCTCGACGACCAAGTCTGCCTCAGCCAACGCTGTGTCGAAATCACCCTTGCGGATACGAGTGTGTTTGCAGATGTTGTTTGGCGCGAAGGCGTGCAGCTGTACCGCACCGTCTTGCATCGCCACGTGCGGATCGAACAAACTGGGCAGTTCCTCGTACTCGACGTGGATAGCGGCCACAGCTGCACGCGCAATGTCCAGCGTCTCGGCCGCCACAGCTACCACCGCCTCGCCAACATAGCGAACTACACCACGCGCCAGGGTCGGTTGGTCTTCGATGAAGACGCCGAAGTTGTCAAAGCCGGGGATATCGTCGCAAGTCAGCACGCACTCCACGCCGGGCATCTCACGTGCAGCTTCGGCGTCGATGCGCACGATCCGAGCATGTGGATGAGGACTGCGCAAGACCTGCATGTGTAGCATGTTAGGCATGAACATGTCGGCTGCGTACTTGATCGCGCCAGTGACTTTGGCAGGGGAGTCCAGCCGACGCGTGCGCTGGCCGATGAAGCTGTCGGTTTCCTGGTCTTCATCCAGCGCACTGCGAGGGATACTCCCACTTTGAATATCGCGCGCCAACTCTACTGCGTCGATGATTTTCTGGTAACCGGTACAGCGGCAGATATTGCCACCCAGTCCTTCTTTAATTTCATCTCGGCTCGCGCCCGGATTGCGGCGCAATGTGGACGTAGCAGCCATCACCATGCCCGGGATGCAGTAGCCGCACTGACTCGCACCGCATTTGTGAAATGCCTGCTGCAGGAGCGTCATACCTGAGTCACGGTCCAGGTCGTCGATGGTCTCGACAGAACAGTCATTGATTTTCTGCACCGGCGCGAGGCAACTCTTGATCAGCTTGCCGTCGACGAACATGGAGCAGGTACCACATTCGCCGGCTCCACAGCCTTCCTTGTTCCCAGTGAGCTTGAGTTCTTCTCGAACGAAGTCGATGACACGATAGTGGTTGGGTACCGTGCGCTTCACCCTTCGGCCGTTCACGGTTGTGTTGATTTCTGTCGTGGGGTGGCAGCCTTCGGCCAAATTCCCACCTGATAGCAGGGTTTCAGACATACTGGCTCTCCTTAGGTAGACGGGGTAAATCAAGCCCGGCATGTGCAAGCGCTGCAGCCATCGCACGCTCGACGAAATTGCTCAGAACTTCTCGCCGATAGCTCTGGCGGCTGCGCGAGCGGACCCTATCGGCAACACGCAAAGATGCATCACGCAGTACTGCTGGGGTAGGTATGACACCTGCTAGAAGGTCTTCAATATCGGTCAGACGTTCGGGCACGGGACCCACTGCGCCAATAGCGATGCGCAGATCGTCAATGCGTTTTCCTGCGTCAAGTCGGACCAAGGTAGCAAGGCAAACGGTGGAAATCGCCAGCGAGCGGCGATGTCCCACTTTCTCAAAAGCAACTCCGTGGTTGGGCAATGCGTCGAACTCCAGCCTCAGCAGAATTTCTCCTTGCTGTAGCACCGTGCGGCTCGGACCGAGAATGAACTCGGACAGCGGAACTGAGCGCTCAGTGATTCGGCCTGCTTCTCTACGCACCAATGTGACGTGGGTGTTCAGTGCGAGCAGCGCGGGTTGGGTGTCACCAGCCGGCGATGCGTTTACAAGGTTGCCACCGACCGTGGCTTGTTCGCGGATTTGATCATCTGCAAACCACAGCGCACAGGCTCCAAGCACAGGTGCTTGTTGCTGCAGCAGCGGATGATGCTGCAGCGCTGCGATCGGTGTGGCCGCTCCAATCCGAATACGCGCCCCTTCCTGCGACACGCCGCTCAGCGCAGCAATACGACTGATGTCGACCACAGCAGGTAGGTGTACATCTCCAGCACGACCCTCGCGGGCCCAGGGCAGAAGATCGGTTGCACCGGCCAGCAGGCGCGCGGCCGGTATGCGCTGTAGCACGTCGAAAGCGTCGTCGAGCGACTCCGGCGTAAGGTATTGGTCGAAGGTAAGCACGGTCGGTCTCGCTTCAGCAGCCTTCGGGATGGCCGATTTTCACCACCACCTTGATGGCGTCGTCGATGCGCTCACGTGCATACCTAAGCGCTTCTGGCAACTCTTCCAACGGGAAGGTGTGGGTATGAATCAGTTTGGCGTCGAAGCGCTTTTGCGCCATCAGTGCTGCGGCACGGTGCGTGGCGCTTTTGCCTTCACCTCGGATGCCGAACAGATAGATGTTGTTGCGAACAAGCGCAGCGACGTCGATTGGTACTGGTTGACCCGGGAAGGCCGCCAGGCAGATACGGCCTCCTCGACGCAACATATTGGCTGCGTCGTTCACGGCGTTTGGCGCGCCTGAACATTCGAGCACGTAGTGCGCTCCACCATTGGTGTACTCGCGCACCTTGGCCACGGCGTCTTCCTTAGTCACATTGATCGTGAAGTCAGCTCCGAGCTTGCGCCCCATCTCTAGGCGGTTGTCACGTGTGCCTGTCAGGATCACTTCGCTGGCACCCAGTGCCTTGGCCACACCCACACCCATTAGGCCGATCGGGCCTGGACCCATGACCACTACTGACTGACCAGCGATCAGGCCACCAATGGCGTCCAAGCCGTACATAGCGGTACCGGCAGTAACGATTAGCGTTGCCTCTTCGTCGCTCATGTCGTCGGGCACGCGAGCCAAAGTGTTTACGTTGTTGATGGCGTACTGCGTGAATCCGCCGTCAGTCGTGAAACCGTTGGCGCGATGGCCTTTGTTGACCTCGCCGTAGTTCTTGCCGTAATTCAAACATGAGGTGTACATGCCCTCACGGCAGCGCTCGCAACGCCCGCAGCCAGCGTGCACCTCCACTGTGACCCGATCACCGATTTTGTACTCGTCGACACCTTTACCAAGCTTAACCACAGTGCCCATGTATTCATGGCCGGGGGTAAAGTTCTTGTTGAAGGGGAGACCACCCTGGATCATTGCTGGCGGCCCCTTGTGAATGATTTCCAGGTCGGTCGCGCATACGGCGATGGCATCGATGCGGACCAGCACCTCGGCAGGGCCGGGCATTGGTACTGGCTTATCTACAAAAGTGATTCGGTCCGGGTCGCCGAGTACCCAGGCTTTCATCGTTTCGGGGATTTTGTAGCTGCGCTGACCCAAGAAGGCGGCTTCCGTGGTGGTGTTCATCTTGTCTCCAAAGGTTGGTAGATAGGTTGTGATCGAGGCTTTCGAAGCGCTGGAGGAGCGGAGATAAGAACTCGATGGGTTGCATTGAACTCGCCCTTGCTTGTCGTCGCAAGCGATTGAGCAGTGTTTCTTGGACAAGTACAAGTTAATCTTCGAATCGTCCAAGTCCATGGTTGTGCAGGATTGAAAATGCGCTTCGAGGTGCGCATAATGGCTGCATGCATTCTGGGCAAACTCCATGAGTACCAACGCCATCCTGCAACAAGGACAACCACGGATCGAGGCAGATACGCACGCACCAGTTGAGTTCCACACCTATTCCATGGTTGAACGGTCGGATCGACTGGATTTCGAAATCCGTGATCAGTCGGTGCGTGCACCTGTCACAAAACCTCATCGGCACGAGTACTTTCAGATCTTCGCCAACCTGGCTGGGTCAGCCCCTCACGTGCTGGGTGGGCGGCGCTGCGAGTCGGTACCACGCTCACTCGTCTTCGTGCTGCCCTACCGCGTCCACCTAGCCATGGTTGAGCCTGGTACACGCTATCAGTTAATCAACTTCTCCAGTAAATTCTTGAGGCCTGACTTTGCGCTGTCACCGCTTGAGATGGAGGAAGCGTCAATCACCCAATACCCGGAGCTCACGCCCTTTATCTACCAGGGCTGGTTTGACTTCCTTTTTGACGAGGCCGAGTTCGCATACATCGAAGCCTTGCTTCAACGGTTGCATAAAGCGCACGGCCACCGAACGCTGGGAACGCTGGAGCGAGCCCGAGGTACGCTTCTTGAGCTGATCGGCATGACGACGGAGAAGTTCGCGCCGCAGTTGCAGTCGCTGGCCGAACAGCGCGTTTACCTGCAGGGGCACACCGACGCGCTGCGTCGCGTTCTCAAATTTATCGATGAGAATCTGAATCGCGACATAGGTCTGACTGAAGTTGCAGAGGCTGCTTACCTTTCACCAAACTATCTTTCTCAGTTGCTCAAGAAGCAGACTGGGCTGGCATTTGTTGACTGGCTGACGGGGCGCCGCATGGAGCGCGCGCGGGAACTTTTAGCCCATACGTCTGACCGGATCGGATCCATCGCTCACCGCGTCGGTTTTGCCGACGAGGCTTACTTCACCCGGCGCTTCAGCCAACGCTTCGGCATCGCACCGACAGCCTACCGCCGCTCAATTCGCGAAGCCAGCTGAGCGCAACCGCAGGGGGCGATGCGTACATCCAGCGCGTTGCGAACGGGCCGCAGCCCTCGTCATCTTGGACAATCCTGCGAAGTTCTTGTACGTCACAAAGATTTGGTGTGACTTTGCTTGTGTTGGTGGACTGGTCACAGCTTCAATAGCTGCTGGCGCAAATCGAAGGCGCCTGACACGCACTCAAACATTGGGTGCCGACATTCCTTCAAACAAGCAGGAGACAAGATGATCAAAACCATTGCCCACACGCTGCGTGCTCGTAGCTTGCAGCTCGCTGCCCTGGGCGTACTCTCGCTCGCACCGTGCAGTGCGACATTGGCGTCAGATTTTCCGAAGCAAGCGGTGGAAATGACGGTGCTCTTCGGAGGCTCCAGCGCGACCATCGCCCAAGTGTTAGCCGATGGCATGTCCAAGCAACTGAACGTCCCCGTTGCGGCTGTCAGTCGCACCGGAGGAGGCGGAGCTGCGGGTTACTCGTTCGTAAAAACCACGCCACCTAACGGATACAACATTGTCTGGAACTCGAACTCGATCAACACCGGGTTCCACGGCGGCAACATCCCCTTCGACTACCGAGCCTTCGATCCGGTAGCCCAGGTCGGAATGGAAGTTCCTGCGCTGGCAGTGCGCAGTGATTCCGGCTGGAAGACGTTGGCCGATGTGGCCGCCGCCGGCAAGAAGCAGAAGCTAAAGGTTGGCATCTCCGGCCGTGGATCCTTCACTCACCTGGCCTCGGCTGCGCTTTTCGACAAGATGGACATCGAGGTGACCTACGTTCCCTATGGTACAGGTAGTGCGCCGGTTGAACTCCTGGGCGGGCGTGTTGACGCGGCTCTGCAATGGCCTTCGCAGTTCACTGCAATGGCCGACAAGATTCACATCGTTGCCGTGACTTCTAACTCGCGCATACCCCTGGTACCCAACGTGCCTACAGCGAAAGAACAAGGATTCGATGTCAACGTGGTGATGTGGCGCGGTATTGCCGTACCGGTTGGTACGCCAAAGGAAGTTGTTACACGCCTGCAAGGAGCGGTACAGACTGTGGTCGCCAGCACGGAGTTCAAGGCCCAGAGCGCCAAGCTCGGCTTCGAACCCCACTACCTTCCGGCTGCTGAATTCGGCAAAGTGATTGCCAGCGACGACGCTGAGATCGCCAAATTGATGGCGCAGCTCGGTTTGAAAAAGTAAAGGATGGATCATGCGTTCGGATCGATGGCTCGGGCCGCTGCTTAGCACGCTTGCATTGGGCTGGCTTTGGCTGGCTTATCTTTACATTCCTGCGTCGAGCACTCCCGGAGAGCCCGGCCCACGGGCTTTCCCCAACGTATTGGGCTACGCCTTGCTGCTGCTGGGGCTGGTGATGACGGCTACGGGCTTCGCACGTCGCCGAGAGCCTTCGCCTGGCCAAACCCCCAATGACACCGCAGCCTTACAGATCAAGCACGAGCTGCGCATCGTGATCGGCACTTTTGTTTTGCTGTTTCTGTATGCGTTCTTGATGGAGAAGACCGGCTTCCTAGTGTCGACACCGATCGTGCTGACGCTGTCTATGGTCGGGATCCTGCGCATGCGCAACTGGCGCTTCATCGCGCTGTTTTGCGGCGGAACCACACTGGTGTGCTGGACCGTGTTTGTCCTCCTGCTTCGCGTGCCTTTGCCGCGCGGATCTTGGTGGTGGCTGCTTTAACAAGGGGTTGACGAATGGATGCTCTCTATACTGGCCTGCAGATGGCCTTGGATTGGCAAGCGGTACTGGCCGTGGCCGTAGGTAGCCTGATCGGTGTGATCTTCGGCGCCATCCCAGGTCTAACGTTCTCGATGGCCCTGGCGCTTTTGTTGCCCTTCACTTTCGGCATGGAGGCCACTCCGGCGATTGCGTTGCTGATGGGTGTCTTCATCGGTGGCATGACTGGTGGCTCGGTGTCTGCCATCCTTATAGGCATACCAGGCACGCCTTCGGCCGCAGCCACAGTGTTCGATGGCTATCCGATGGCGAAGAAGGGTGAAGCCAGCGTCGCGCTGGGCGGTGCGGTTATCGCGTCGGTCTTCGGCGGCGTCTTCAGTCTGGTGGTGATGGTGCTGCTGCTGGAGCAGGTGGCGAGCTTCGCCATTAAGTTCGGTCCAGCCGAGATCTTTGCGCTGGTGTTGTTCGGGCTCTCAACGATCTGCGGTCTAGGCGAGCGCTCGATTGTGCGAGGCCTGATCGCCGGTGTGCTGGGGCTGATGATGGTGATCATCGGGCTGGACCCAATTGATGGTGTCGCACGCCTGACCTTCGGCACCGTGGATTTGCAACAGGGCGTGAACCTACTGGTCGGGATGATCGGCCTGTTCGCGGTGCCGCAGGTCATCTCGACCTTTATCGAATACGGCCGCGTGGAGGCACCACGCATGGCGACGGATGTGCGCGCTAGCCTGCCATCTTGGCGACAGCTTAAGCAGCGCTTCGTCTTGATGTTGCGTTGCAGCACCATTGGCACCGCAATCGGCGCGATCCCCGGTACCGGTGGACCGATCGCCGCCTTTCTAGCCTACGACCATGCCCGGCGTTTCGACCCCAAGCCCGAGTCCTTCGGCAAGGGTGAGCTCTCCGGCGTCTTGGCCCCTGAAAGCGCCAACAACGCCGTTACCGGCGGCGCGATGATCCCGCTGCTGAGCCTAGGCATTCCTGGTGATCCGGCTACGGCGGTCATTCTGGGGGGTATGGTTTTGCATGGTCTCGCGCCTGGCCCAGCGCTCTTCCAGACGGACCTGCCAGCGATCTACGCTATCTACATCGCTATCGTCATCGCTTACTTCGTCACTATGGTGGTGCAGATCTGGGGTATCAGGTGGTTCGTAAAGGTGATGAGCGTGCCCGCGCACGTGATGGCCTTGGTCATCATCGTCATGTGCGTGCTCGGATCCTACGCCATTCGCAATTCGATGTTCGACGTTTACCTGATGGCCATCATGGGGTTGATCGGCTACGTACTGAAACGCTTGAGCATTCCTGTGGCGCCGGTGGTGCTGGGGCTGGTGTTGGGCGGCACGCTGGAGAACCAGTACCGTACCGCGCTGATCCTGAACGAAGGCAGTTACCAGGGCTTCCTTGACAGCACAGTGGCACTGGTCTTCTTCGCTCTCACGCTACTGATGATCGGTGGACAGATGTGGTCGTCGCGCAAGAAGAGCACAGAGGCTGTGACGGCCTGAGAGCTTGGTTTCGTTGACCGGCCCGAAAGCTCACGCTGCCTGTCTGACAGCTACAGGAAGCCGGTCAGCTGTACCGAGACCAGTGGATGTAATGTGCGGTCGGATCGAATCGAGCACGTCAAAGCTGCGAGGTAGGGCAGCACTACAAACCCAAGCTGGAGCGCGCCCATTGTCGGCTCCAGCAGAAAAGGTATATCAATGGACAGTTTGGACTTACAGGTGCTGTCCCAGGCACGCGATTGGTTGCGAGACGGCCACCGGGTATGGCTCGTTACTGTCATCGAGACCTGGGGCTCTGCGCCGCGCCCTCCTGGAGCGTTGTTGTGTTTGCGCGGCGACGGCCTGGTTGTCGGTTCTGTGTCGGGTGGCTGCGTCGAGGACGATCTGATTGAGCGTGTGCGCGTTGGCGAGCGCGTCACAACCCCCTCGCTGATCACATACGGAGTTACCAAGGAAGAAGCTGCACGCTTCGGTCTACCCTGCGGCGGCAACTTGCGCTTGGTGCAGGAGCCTTTGCTCTGTACCAACTGGATCGATGAAATTCTGAGTCTGACATCGAGCCATTGCCTGGTGGCGCGCACGCTGGATCTCGAGACCGGTGAGGTGAGGGTTGAAGCCGGTACTCGAGGCGAAACGTTCGAGTTTGACGGTGTCAGGCTTCGCGCGCTGTTCGGCCCGCGCTGGCGGCTGTTGATCATAGGTGCGGGTCAGCTGTCGCGGGTACTGGCACAGATGGCAATGGCGCTGGACTTCGAGGTGATCTGCTGCGATCCGCGCGAGGAGTACCACCTCACCTGGGACGTTAGCGGAACCACCTTCAGCAAGGAGATGCCAGACGACCTTGTATTGCAGCTGGCGCTGGACGCGCACAGCGCGGTGGTCGCGTTGACGCACGACCCCAAGCTGGACGACATGGTGCTGCTGGAGGCATTGAAGTCGCCTGCCTTCTACATCGGCGCACTCGGTTCTCGCAGCAACACCTCGGCCCGCAAAGAACGAATGGCACTGTTCGACTTGTCGATGGCCGAAATCGATCGACTGCACGGTCCGATAGGACTGGACCTAGGCGCCAAGACGCCGACCGAGATCGCCGTGTCTATCGCTGCGGAGATCGTGGCGGTGAAAAACGGGGTGGCGTTGGTGCAGAAAAAAAAGGGCTCTGCATTGCCACTGACCTATGGGTTGTAGGATCGCAGACACTTAGGCTGGAAACGATGCCTTCTAAAGCACATGGGGAAGGCTCTGAGAATGCATTCTTCATAGGCCATGGCCTCGAACGAGAAAGTCCGACTTCGTGGATGACCGCTATGCCCTCGGAACGTCTGCTCGTCCGACATAGCGTCGAGAACGCTAGTGACTGTGAGTAGCCTACTGTACCGCCTTACATGGTCCGCCCAAGGAAAGCAAGATTCGGCATCGTGAAGGTTTGAAAGGTTAGCGGCCTTACATTCGGGCTGTGTATGCGATCGTGTCGCTGCCCATGATGGCTATTCGCGGTCAGAGCTCCTATCTCCGGGCTGTACTCACGGTACGGGCGGTTCATCGGGATGTTTCCAACCTGGGTTGACCCTCATTCCATCACTGTGCTTCTTGCAGGCTCTCCTTCAAAACGGTGTGAGCAGATTGGCTTTGGGATGTTGCTCAACGGTCGGTGGTGTTCAGCGCGCGCTTACTGTTTCCAGCGGATTCCATTTGACTTTGTCAAAGGCTACGCCTTTGGCAAGGATCGCCCAAGCTGTGCGCGCCATCTTGTTGGCCAGTGCCACCACCACCACGTTAAAGTGACGTCGCTCAAGCAGTTGGGTGATCCAACATGATTTCTCTGTCCTGGTAACGACAGCTCTGGCCCCCGCAATCAGCAGGGTGCGCAGGTAGGTGTCGCCCCGTTTGGAGATGCCCAACTGCTGCGTCTTGCCCCCTGTGCCCACCTACCTTGGCACCAGTCCAACCCACGATGCAAACTGCCGCCCGGATTTGAACGTCGTGAAGTCACCGACGGCCGCCACCAACGCTGATGCCGTCAAATACCCAACGCCAGGGATCTGCTCAATTGCCTGCATCTGTCGGTCTTGTCTGATCATGATGCGCAAGCGCTGGCCGAGCAGGTCGATGTCGTCTTGCAGAGTGTCAATGCGTTTGAGTTGCTCCTGCACGCTGACCACCAGATCTGCACTCAGCTGATCAGCCTGCTGTGCTTTGGCCAGCTCGACTTGAACGGTCTTGAGCAACTGTTTGTACCCTACCGGCAAAGCGATGCCGAATTCGGCCAGGATGCCACGCAGGGCATTGGTTTGCATGATGCGCATCTACATGAGTTGGCGGCGCATGCCGTGCAGGGCCATACAGGTTTGCTGTCGTTCTGTTTTGACCGGCACGGGTTTGATGTGCGGCTGCTGCGCGGCCACCCAGATCGCCTGAGCGTCCATGGCATCAGTCTTGTCGCGCAACAAAAACGCTTTGACATGTTGGGCAGGCAGCATCTTGACTTCATGCCCAAGGGATCGAATCACCCGTGCCCAGTGATGGGACGTGCCACAGGCCTCCATTGCAACCAGACTGCGTTGACACTTTGCAAAGAACTCGGCGAGCTTGGCGCGCTTGATTTGGCGGCGTTGGATCTCACCCGATTCGATATCGACGATGTGCAACTGAAACACTGTCTTGGCCAAATCCAGACCAATGACGGGCAGGTTTGCTGTAGATTGCATGGCGGGGACTCCAGGCTTAGGTGGTTGCAAGAACCTCCACTTTGGCACTCTGATGCCGTTTCTGCGAGGCCCCGCCCGACTCAGGATGGAAACCTCACGTCAGCAGCTTCGCTGTAGGTGGGCGGACCATGCCATCTCCAGGAGGCTGATTGGTTTAAGTTGAGGCCTCTGTCGATCTGTTGCTGTTGGCGAGTTGCTTCCAGTAGTTGCCTCAGCTTCTGCCGGGGAGATGCCCCCAATCGGCGTGAATAGTCGGGTGTGATTGAACCAGTGCACCCATTGCAGGGTGGCCAGTTCCACGTATTCCCTTGTCTTCATGGGGGTCCGGCGGTTAATCAACTCCGCCTTGTACAGCCCGTTGATGGGCTTGGCCAGCGCGTTGCCTTAACTGTCACCTCGGCTGCCCAACTAAGGTTGTATTTTCGTCTGGCCCAGAAGCTCTGGTTTAGCGAATGCCGATCTATTGACTGCCCCTGACGGAATGGACTTTCAAGGCATGGGCCGCTGGCTGGCGTTCATACAAGGCCTGTTCCAAGGCATCCAGCACAAAGTCTTCCTGCATACTACGACTGACCCGCCAGCCAACTATGCTCCTGGCTTACAAGTCCGCAGCGAGGGCCACATACAGCCAGCCCGGCCAAGCGCAGACTTAGTGAAGTCTACGCCCACAGCTCGTTGGGTCGGCTGGCTGTTGACTTCCACCCTATCACTTAGACAGTTGGCGATCCACGGCGACTGCTGGTCTAGCAGATTGACTGAGATCATTCATTAGGCGGAAGCCCTTCGGCGTGCCGCGCATGCCAATAGCCACCTCTACTGTCGGATATTGGATGACAATTTTTGGGCAACTCGTTGTTACATACCTGATGATCTGAGAACGTAGATTCGCCGTAAAAAAATCAAGAACCGAAATTTGTACGGTGAAAAGGTCAGCGCCTGCAGACCTCGTTATCTTTGTCATGAAAAGGCAGCAGCGCTGCTAGTTTCAATTTCCTATCGTTCTGGGAACCAGACGTAACGATTTTGAACCATTAAAACTCCCCGTGATTGCAGTTCAATTTTTGCCTGGCCGGCAGTCAACCCAACTGAAACTACAGTATGTAACCTGCCCGCACCGCCATGTCACCCCGCAGATCGACCTGGCCAGACGCCGAGGTCGAACCACATTGAGTTCGGCGCTCCAATAAAGGGCCGGCTTGTGTGAGCCGGCCCTTAATCTTCGTCGCAGCCCTATGCTCAACTCACGGCCCCAGGGGCGCGATGTCGTTGAAGCGGGTTACTCTGAAGCATCTGCACCGACCAGAACGAACCCTGGGACTTTGATGTTGGCCGGCAGTGATACTGCAACGCCATGTATCGCTCGACATATTCATCAAGTGCATTCGCCGTACTGGTCGCCAAGGACAGCGCCGATCCAGGTGCAAACTGGACTCGAAAAATCGACAAGTGTGTCCGGACCTTGCCTTCAAACACGACCACTGGAAACAACTGCGCCAGCAGCGAACGCAACCGCTCTGGGGCAACCTGGGCGTTCAGCAGGTCGTTTAGTTCAGCCGCTGGGTCAACCGCCAGTTGGGCTTTCAGAGCTTCGGCATCCATGACCCTCCCAACCTCTTGCAGCTCACCCAGACGCTTCTCAGCGGCCCGTACCTTGGCCCGTGCTTCGTCGTACCGCTGCTCGAGCAGGACATCGTCAGAGTCGACTCCAACCAACATGCGCGACAGACGCTCCTGAGCTTTACGGTATCGTTCCAGTTGCAACTTGCATTCCTTGATTTGCTCAGACACATCTCCAGTCAATCGCAACCGCAACGACTGACGGAATGCTTCAATGAACGCGGGGGTCAAGAATTGTTTGAGCGCCTCACCTAGCAACGTCTTGACGCCAGTGACAGCAATCGTTGAACTCAGACGCTCGTGTTGCTCATCAATGCCTTTAGCCAAGGTACAGCTCGAACAGTACATCGATTGGCAGCGCCTGTTGATTGCAGACGAAGAGAGCGGCTTTTCGCAGTACCCGCAAACGACCAAGCCGCTGTATGGATTCTTACCCCCGCCATAGCCACTGCGACTGATGGACTTCTTGTTACACCGGTGCCAGACATCGTCATCCACTAGGCGCAACTGTGGTCGTGCGAAAGCTCGCGTCTCAACAGCATCTCCCCGCTTTTTGACATGATAGTGGTAGCTCGATGAGCCATGCCACACAAACTCCCCTCGGTAGATGCTGTTTGAGAGCATTCTCTTCACGGAGCCTGGCCGCCAGAAGCCTCCGTGCTCATCCCGCCCCTTGCGCTGACAGGGAATACCACTCGTATTCAACCAGACCGCGATCTGGTTGTAAGACATGCCGCGGGAGCGCTTCTCAAAAACCTGCTGCACTACGCGTGACTCCGCTTCATTGATGGTCCAGTGCGTACCGATGCGATTCCCCGCATCATCAAACACCCGGCGAAAGTCATAACCGTATGCGGGTGACGCAATCATGTATCCCCGCTCTAGTTGACCGACCATGCCTCGCTTCACTCGGTCACGGGTTTTGCGAACCTCACTCTGAGCCAAAACCCCCTGCAACCCAAGGCGAAGCTGCCAATCGTGGTCCTTGGTGTCGATGCCGTCGAGCGTCACTAGCCGCACACGCCGGTCGTTTTCCAAGCGCCGGATGAGCTTGGCATGCTCAACGCCATCTCGACTCAGACGCGAAAACTCCTCCACAATCAGAACGTCAAACCGATGCTGCGTCCACGCCTTGTCCAATGCATGAAACCCATCACGTTTCTCGTATGTGTACTCCTGCCCTGACAAGGCGTCATCTTTGAAGATGAGCTCATCAGTCACCGAGAATCCCATCTGCTGTGCCCGCTCTCGGCACATGCGGATTTGGTCATCGGTCGAGTAAACGGACTGCTTCTCGCTGGAGTAGCGCGCGTAGATGGCGGCAACAAGGCCGGGTTGATTTTTCATATAGAACGTTCTCCTTGCTAAGGTTGGGATTGGTCTTCTCGCCGTCGCGCGATCTCCATCGACCACCGATCAGCCAGTTCATGGACCGTTGACTGCACCTGCATGCACATCACCGACCTACTCCGTATAGGCAAACGCGGCAGGGATGACACAGCGCGGAATCTCCTGAGCGGTAGCTCGCTTCTTGAACGAGTTCGCTCCGCGGTTGCGAAGATCTGGCCGATGCTTTGTCAAAGGCTCATCGCTGGAGCGGAGCCTTGCGCTGTGAACTGCCATGCGGGGTGCCCTATTGCCGTTCGGACTGGGTAGCCCAACTACCAGCTCTCTGGACCGGTTCAATGCGCCGTGATGTACTTGCGCGACAGCACTACAACGGACATGACAGGCTGCGTAGAAATCATGTTTCGTTGCCATGTTCGGCCGACTCCTTTTTCGACAAATGGTTTTTTTGGGTCAGCCGCTCGGCAACTACCGCTGCGAGCAGATCGGCCAGCTCTCGGGCGGCTGGCGACAACGTATGCAGCCCTTCTCGAGACCTCTCCGGCATAGACAAATCGGGGGCTGGCGCGGTCGCGTCAGATTGTTTTTTCCTTGGCATCAGATTTCCTCGAAAGACACAAATGAGTGGCGGATGGATCAGCGCATGAGCGCCAAGCCACCTCACATGAACATCGACGCCATGGGCGTCGCACGGACTACTTCAGGACCAAGCGTGCTGCTCACACGCAGGTATCTGTTGGTTGCTTTGTGTTGCTGACCTCATTCGATTTGCGGAAAGGGCGCCGAACCGGTGGGAGCACCCTGTTGCTCGCCACACCACGAGAACGAAAGCGATCTGCGTGGCGGCAATCTCCGCCACACAGCGCGTGTCAAGGGTGGGCGGCTTGCCGTCGCCTCAGCGGTACAACGTTTTCGGGAAGGTCGCGGGCCTGCTGCTCCGGAGACCCGGGGAGAACACGGACACCTTCAGCTCTAATGACCCTCAGGCCAGCCGGTGCGTTGTCGTGTGACAGCGGCCGCCCTTGGAGCAGACGCGCCACGTCGTCGGGCTTGATGTTGATGTAGCGCAGTAGCTGCGAATCGGTCTTGTGACCTGTGATGATTTTCAGCACCGGCATGCTGCCGTTGAGCTCCAGAGCAAAACGCGTTGCACTGGTGTGGCGCAGGTCATGCAGCCGCACCCCTTGGACTCCCGCGCGCTCGCACACGCGTGCCCACGCGGCCTTAAGCGATTCATAGCTCAGGCGGAGGATTCGCATGTCGGGGTGCAGCGGTCCTGCACTCAGCGCGTGCTCGCGCAGTTGGCGCAGCACATCCAAAGCACCGAGGGTCAAGGGCACCTGCCTCTTGCCAGCTTTCGCTGTACGCAACCTCAACAACCCGGCTTCTTGGTCCAGGTCCTTCCAACAGATGTGGACCAACGCTTCGCTGCAGCGCATGGCAGACTCGAGCAATAAGGCCAGCGCATGAGCGAAGTAGGGATTTTTGCTCTCTGGCAAGTGCTCGCAAATTTGCGCCCACTCGCTATTGGTGAGCACCCTGTCGCGCGCGTTGTCCGTCTTGGGAATATCGCAGCCACTAACCGGGTTGCCTTGCTCCAGTTTCCAATTCCAAGTCTTGCGTGCGTAGTTAAAGCACTGGCGCAGGGGAGCAATTTCCAACCGAATGGATGCCGCTGCAGCGCCCTGCTCTCTCAGCGCCCGTACAAGCTCTTGCACGTCATGGGTCCGGATGTCGGCGAAGGTCATATGCGCCAGGCGCATGCGCACGCGGTCGGCCTTGGCTCCACGCTCCGCCTGCCGCTCCCGGTGCCCATGCAAGCCCTGCGCAATGACGCGATTGGCGACAGGAGCTTCCAGTTCAACCCGGCACAACACCGTTGCCGACTCGCTGCCGCGCTCCTCCTCGGACAAAGGGATGACACGCAGCGTCGGCAAACCGGCCAAGCGCAAGTACCGGTTGATACGTCGAGCCTCTTGGTCTGCGCCCTTCAGTCCAGGCAGACGCTCCAGGCCATACTCCAGCAGGGCCTGCGCAAGCGACGTGCCCCAGGGGCCTCGGCGTGCCGGGTTGCCTTGGGATTTCACAAGTGCGCGCAGTTTGGCCAGCTCCTTAGCGGCCTCGCTCTCGGTTTTGAAACCTTGGCGGTAGATGTCCTGACCTTCAACACGCAGGCGAAACGCCCATGTGCTGCCTCGACTACTGCCGGTGCGATAGGGCTTAGCCATGCAGCCCTCCTTGCGACAGCCGCCGCCAAGCGGGCGGCAAACCAGGAAGCGGCTTTGCGTTAGCGGTAATTTGCGCGAAGACGCGGGACGCCGGGATAGGCGCTGCGGTGTACGAGAACATACTCAACTCCGTAAACGTGGAGTTACGTATAGCTTCGCGAGCAGTCCATGATCGTAGCCAACCGGTCCGGCGCGCCACAGCCCTTGTGAGTACTGCAGCGCAGTCAGCCGTCATCGGCCGCACCCAAGCGCATTCATCCGCGGCCCTCCGCAGAGGGGCTCCGACGAAACTGGCAGAAAAACGTCAGAGCGGGCGAAAAAAAAGCGACCTGCTAGAGGCCGCTTTCTTTTTCATTCCTTGAAAATCAAGGACTTATGAATGGTGGCCTGGGGCGGAATCGAACCACCGACACGCGGATTTTCAATCCGCTGCTC
>CBKZAG010000055.1:0-17382 GCA_966692625.1 uncultured Comamonadaceae bacterium | reverse complement strand
GATATCGTCCACCGCTTCGGGGAACTGATCGGGCATGGCGGCCATGCGCTCTTGCGCCTGTTCCAGCGTGAGGTTGTCTCGGTAAAGCGCCTTGTGCATGGCCTTGATGGCCGAAATGCGCTGGGCCGAAAAGCCCCGGCGGCGCAAGCCTTCAAAGTTCATGGAGCGCCCGGCAGCGGGCTGCCCCTGCGCCATCACAAAAGGCGGCACATCAGCGAACAGCAGCGAACACATCGCCGTCATGGCGTGCGCGCCAATGCGCACAAACTGGTGCACCACCGTGAACCCGCCCAGGATGACCCAATCCCCCACCTCCACGTGCCCGGCCAGTTGCGCGTTGTTCGCAAAGATGGTGTTGTTACCCACGATGCAATCGTGAGCCAGATGGGTGTAGGCCATCATCCAGTTGTCGTTGCCCAGGCGCGTCACGCCCCCGCCCTGCACCGTGCCGATGTGGTACGTGCTGTATTCACGGATGGTGTTGCGGTCGCCGATGATCAACTCGCAAGGCTCGCCCGCGTATTTCTTGTCCTGGTTGTCCGAGCCCAGCGACACGAACTGGTAGATGCGGTTGTCGCGACCGATGGTGGTGTGCCCCTCGATCACGCAATGGGGGCCGATGCGCGTGCCCGCCCCCACCTTCACGTGGGGGCCGACCACGGTATACGGGCCCACGCTGACGCCGCTGTCAAGCTCGGCCTTCGGGTCCACCAACGCGGTGGGATGGATGTCCGCCATGCGACGACTCCTGCGCTCAGGCGATGGTACGCATGGTGCACATCAACTCGGCCTCGCAAGCCACTTCGTCACCGACGCGGGTCACGCCCTTGAACTTGAAGATGCCGGCCTTCATGCGTTCCAGCGTCACGTCCATGACCAACTGGTCGCCGGGTTCCACCGGGCGCTTGAAGCGTGCGCCGTCAATGCCCGCAAAGTAATACACGGTCTTGTCGTCCGGGGTCACGCCCAGCGTGTCAAACGCCAGCAGCGCAGCCGTCTGCGCCATGGCCTCGAGCATCAGCACCCCCGGAAACACCGGACGGTGCGGAAAATGCCCGGTGAACTGCGGCTCGTTCATGCTCACGTTCTTGAGCGCCTTGATGGACTTGCCTTTTTCCACCTCCAGCACCCGGTCCACCAGCAGGAAGGGGTAACGGTGAGGCAGTTGTTTGAGAATCTGGTGAATGTCCATCATGATCTGTTTTCCAAAGCTTTGATGCGTTGACGCAGGGTGTGCAACTGGCGCAGCGTCGCCGCGTTCTTTTCCCACTGCGAATTGTCGTCTATCGGGAACACGCCGCTGTACTGGCCCGGCTGGTGGATGGAGCGCATGACCACCGATGCCGCGGATATGTGCACATGGTCGGCCAGGCTGAGGTGCCCCAGCACGACCGCGCCGCCACCAATGGTGCAGTGCGCGCCAATGCGCGCGCTGCCCGCCACGCCCACACAACCTGCCATGGCGGTATGCCGGCCTACGTGCACGTTGTGCCCGATCTGGATGAGGTTGTCGAGTTTGACGCCGTCTTCGAGTACGGTGTCGTCCAGCGCGCCACGGTCGATGCAGCAGTTCGCGCCGATCTCCACGTCGTTGCCGATGCGTACTGCACCCAGTTGTTCGATCTTGATCCACTCTCCCTGGTGCGGGGCGAAGCCGAAACCATCGGCACCGATGACCACACCGGCATGAACAATGCAGCGATCACCCATCGAACAGTCCCGCCCGACGACGACGCCCGGCGCCAGCCGGGTATCGGCGCCAATACGGGCACGACGCTCCAGCACAGCATGTGCGCCGATGCGCGCACCCTTGCCCACCACCACACCGGCCTCGATCACGGCGAAGGGGCCGACATCCACGCCGGCCTCCAGATGCGCCCCCGGATCAACGTGGGCCGTCGGATGCACGACTGGTATGGCAGGCCCTTCCTGCGCGTCACGCTGCACGCGCCACCATTGGGTCAGACGCGCAAAATACAGGTAAGGATCGGGGGTTTCAATGCAGGCACCGCGTGAAGCAGCCTGCTGCACCAGCGCCGGAGGAACGATCAGCGCGCCCGCGCGGGTTTCGGTGATCCTGGCGGCGTAACGGGCCTGGGCAACGAACGACAGCGCATCTGGCTCAGCCGTTTCCAAGGGAGCCAGCCGGGCCACAGCCATGCTCCCCTCACCATGCAAAACGCCGCCCAAGGCGGCGTGGATATCACTCAGCGTGATGGTCACAAAACGGTCCCGGCCATCACTTGGCGGCGTTGTTCAGGCCGCTGAGCACCTTGTCGGTGATGTCGTGCTTGGGGTTGATGTAGACCGCCTCTTGGATGATCAGGTCGTATTTCTCAGCCTCCGCCACCTGACGGATCACACGGTTGGCGCGCTCCAGCACCTGTTGCAGTTCTTCGTTCTTGCGCAGGTTCAGGTCCTCCTGAAACTCACGGCTCTTGCGCTGGAACTCACGGTCCATGTCCACCAGCTGGCGCTGGCGGGTCGTGCGCTGGTTCTCCGACAAGGTGGGAGACTCCTTCTCCAGCTTGTCCGAAGCCGCCTTGAGCTGGCCGCGCAAGGTCTCCACCTCGCGCTCACGGCGGGAAAACTCCTGCTCCAGCTTGGTCTGCGCTGCCTTGGCGGCCGAAGACTCGCGGAAGATGCGGTCGGTGTTGACGAAACCGATCTTGAAATCCTGTGCAGCTGAAGCCAGGGTAGCGCAACCAAATGCCACGGCAACGAGGGTCTGGCGGATAAACATACGTTGAATCGATTTCATCAGAAAGAAGTCCCGATCTGGAATTGAATGCTCTGCGTCTTGTCGTTGTCGAACTTGCGCACCGGACGAGCGTACGCGATTCTAAGCGGGCCCACCGGCGAAATCCAACTGATGCCGACGCCCACCGACGCGCGCAGATCGCTGAGCTTGCTGGAGTTGCTGTAGTCGTCGGACACGTTGCCCACGTCGAAGAAGCCGAACATGCGCAGCGTACGGTCGTTGCCCGCGCCGGGGAACGGCGCGATAACCTCGGTATTCAAGAGTATCTTCTTGGAACCACCGATGTAGGAGAGGGTGCCGGTGGAATCACCCACCAGGGTGCTGCGTCCACCCAGAGTGCCCGACTCGAAGCCGCGAACAGACCCCAAACCGCCACCATAGAAGTTCTTGAACAAGGGGAATGGCTTGCCCCCCAAGCCCTTGCCCCACCCCACTTCGGCGTTGAAAGCCAGAGTGAATTTCTTGTTCAGCGGAATGTATTGCTGGAATTGGTAGTTGGCCTTCGCGTAACGCGTATCTCCGGCAACACCCAACTCACCATTGACGCGCTGCAAACGGCCCTGAGTGGGAACCAAGGCACTGTCTCGGCTGTCACGCGCCCAGCCGACAGTCAGCGGCACCGATGTGGAGGATTGACCGAAAGTGTCGCTGTAATCACGGTAGGCCAACGGCAAAAGGTTGCCATCCTCGATGCGCGTCTGCTCGACACCTGCCCCGAAGTAAACCGTGTCGATCTCGGTGAACGGCACGCCAAAACGCACGCTCACGCCTGGCGTGACCAGCTTGTAGTCACCTTCCTGAGCCGTGGTCGGGCGCGTGGTGCGGTAGTAAACGTCAAGGCTGCGCGAAATACCGTCCGCTGTGAAGTAGGGATCGGTGGTGCTCAGTACGATCTGCTTGTTGAAGTCGCTGGTGTTGACGTTCAAGCCCAGGTAGTTGCCCGTGCCAAACACGTTCTCCTGCTGGATACCTGCCATCAGCGAGAGCTTGTCGGATTGCGAATAACCAGCACCCAGCGTCAAGTTGCCGGTGGGTTTCTCCACAACCTTGACGACCAGATCCACCTGATCTGGCGCGTCCGGCACGTCCACCGTATCGACAGCAACCTCAGTGAAAAAACCCAGGCGGTCCACGCGGTCACGCGATAGCCGGATGCGGTCGCTGTCGTACCACGATGATTCCAGTTGGCGGAACTCGCGGCGGATCACCTCGTCGCGCGTGCGATTGTTGCCTTCCAGGTTGATGCGGCGGACGTAGGCCCGTCGCGACGGTTGCGCGCGCAGCACAAACGCCACGCGGGCATTTTCACGGTCGATTTCGGGAACGGCCTCAACGCGGGCAAACGCATAACCAAAACCGCCAAAATAATCGGTGAACGCCTTGGTGGTGTCAGCCACGTCTTCAGCGTTGTAGGCTTGACCCGGCCGGATCTTGATGAGCGATTTGAACTCCTCTTCCTTGCCGAGGTATTCGCCCTCCAGCTTTACGCCGGAGACCACGTAACGCTGCCCCTCCGTGATGTTCACCGTGATCGACATGTCGTCCTTGCCCGGTGCAATGGCAACCTGGGTGGAATCGATGCGGAACTCCAGGAAGCCACGGGTGAGGTAATAGGAACGCAGCGTTTCCAGATCGGCGTTGAGCTTGGCGCGGGAGTATTGGTCGGACTTGGTGTACCAACTCAGCCAACCGCCAGTGTCCAGGTCAAACAGATCACGCAGGGTCGATTCGCTGAACGTCTTGTTGCCAACGATGCGAATTTCCTTGATCTTGGCGGCATCGCCTTCCGCAACGCTGAAGTTGATGTTGACCCGGTTGCGCTCGATGGGTGTGACGGTCGTGGTGACCTGGGCCGCGTACATGCTCCGGCTCAGGTACTGGCGTTTGAGTTCTTGCTCGGCCCGATCGGCCAATGCCTTGTCAAATGGCCGTCCCTCGGTCAGGCCCACGTCACGCAAGGCCTTGCGCAGCACCTCGTTGTCAAACTCCTTCACCCCGGAAAAGCTGACGTCCGCCACCGTCGGACGTTCCTCGACGATCACCACGAGCACGTCTCCAGAGACCTCAAGCCGCACATCGGAGAACAGCCCCAGGCCAAACAGGGCACGAATGGCGGCGGAGCCCTTTTCATCGCTGTAGGTATCACCCACACGCACGGGCATCGACGCGAACACCGTACCCGGCTCCACACGCTGCAGGCCTTCAACGCGGATATCGCGCACCGTGAAGGGGTCGACGGCCCAGGCAGGCAAGGCTGTCAGAAGGGTGGAAACCAGCGCGCCCCAGGCCACACCGAGCTTACGGTTGTTGGAATGTTTCATGGATACGGAAATTCAGCCCAGCAAGCGGGCGACATCATTGAACACGGCAAGCGACATGAGGGCCAGCAGAACGGCGACCCCGCCACGCTGCAAACGCTCCATCCAGACGTCCGATACCGGACGGCCGGTCACCCCCTCCCAAAGATAATACATCAGGTGCCCACCATCGAGGACCGGCACCGGCAGCAGGTTGAGCACACCCAGGCTGACGCTGATGAGCGCGAGGAACATCAGATAAGACGAGACCCCCAGACTGGCCGACTTACCAGCGTAGTCAGCAATGGTCAGCGGACCACTGAGATTCTTCAGGGATGCCTCACCCATCAGCATCTTGAACATCATGCGCAGCGTCAGCGTCGAAACTTCCCAAGTACGCATGACACCCTTCCACAGCCCCTCAATAGGATCTGCGTGCACCATCACCATGTCGGGTGGAGCACCCACAAACGCGCCAATACGCCCGACCCAAGCGTCGCCCTGCAGTTCGGCGCGGGGGGACACGACCAGTTGGAGCTTCTGGCCGCCGCGCTCCAGCGTCCAGCGCTGGGGCCGCGAAACACCGGTCTCAGGGTTGACCGCCTGCCGAATACGCATGCGCAACTGCTGGCCATCTGACACGGGCACGCCATCGACTCCCGTCACCAAGTCGCCTTCACGCAAACCCGCCGCTTGCGCAGCCCCGTCAGGCAACACCTGGCCGATGACCGGCGCAGACCATGGTGCCACGATGCCGATTCTCTGAAACAACTGGGCATCCGCATCATTCGCCCCAAGCTCCGCCAGCGGAAGCATCACTTCACGGCCAGCGCCCTGTGGGCCCTCGGCAACCCACAGACGCACGTCCTGCTGGGACAGTGCCGCCCGGGTCAAGCTCCAGCGCAGATCCTCAAAAGACTGCACATCGGCGGCATCCTCGTCCGCCGTGGCAGCCCTGAGGACCCACTCACCACCACGCAATCCGGCGCGTTCCGCCAAAGACGCAGGAACGGGGCTGGACAACACCGGCCGAGGCTCCTCCACCCCCATCCAGAAGACCAATGCGTAAAGCAGGACGGCCAACACCAGATTGGCGGCCGGTCCAGCGGCAACGATCGCCGCACGCGAGCGCAGGGGCTGTGTATTGAATGCCAGGTGCCGCTGCTCTGGTGGAACAGGCGCTTCGCGCTCATCCAGCATACGCACGTAACCGCCGAATGGCAATGCGGCCACCACAAACTCCGTGCCGCTTTGAGGTGACTGCCAACGCCAGAGCGGTTTGCCAAAACCGATGGAAAACCGCAGTACCTTCACACCACAGGCCACGGCCATGCGGTAGTGCCCATATTCATGAACCGCAATCAGCAGCCCCAAGGCCACAACGAACGCCACGACAGTCAACATCTTTGGTTCCTCAAGATGCGCAACGCGCCACCCAGCCGGATGCCGTGACCCTCGCCTGGGCATCCACAGCCATCAGGTCCTCCAGGCTGTGGGGCTTGGAGGGCAGAAACGCCTCCAGAGTTGCATGGACGACATGGTGTATCTGGTCAAAGCGCAGACGGCCTTCCAGGAAGGCCTGCACCCCCACCTCGTTCGCCGCATTGAGCACGGCCGTGGTGCCCGGCGAGGCGTTCAAGGCGTCCCATGCCAACTGCAAGCCGGGAAAGCGGCTGGGATCGGGTGGCTCGAACGTCAGCGCCCCCAGGCGCGTGAAGTCCAGCGCCTGGGCACCAGACTCGATGCGACCTGGCCAACTCAAGCCGTAGGCGATGGGGACTCGCATGTCAGGCGTGCCAAGCTGGGCGACCACCGAACGGTCGCGGAACTGCACCATCGAATGGATGACGCTCTGGGGGTGAATGACCACCTCGATGCGCTCCGGGGCAAGCCCAAACAAGTAACGCGCCTCGATCACCTCCAGCGCCTTGTTCATCATCGTCGCCGAATCGACCGAAATCTTGCGGCCCATCACCCAGTTCGGGTGCGCACATGCCTGCTCGGGTGTGACCTGGGCCAAGGTTGCTGGGTCACGTTGCCGGAACGGCCCGCCAGAGGCAGTGAGGATGATCTTTTCAACCCTTGAATCCCAGGTCGAGGCGTCCTCGGGCAGTGACTGGAATACAGCGGAGTGTTCGCTGTCGATGGGCAGCAAGGTCGCCCCGCCAGCGTGTACTGCGTCGAGGAAAAAATCCCCGCCAACCACCAACGCTTCCTTGTTGGCAAGCAGGAGCTTCTTGCCAGCACGGGCCGCCGCCAGACAGGGCGCCAAGCCCGCAGCCCCCACGATGGCGGCCATCACCGCATCCACTTCCATGGCGGAAGCCACCTGGCACAGCGCCGCCTCACCAGCAAGGACCTCGGTCTTGAGTCCTGCCCGCCGCACCCCCTCACGCAGCATCTCCTGATGTTCCGCAGCGATCACCGCATAGGCGGGACGGTGGCGCTCGCATTGCCGCAGCAGCAACTCCCACTGGCTGGCAGCGGTCAAAGCGAACACTTCGAAGGCATCAGGGTGGCGCTCAAGCACGTCGAGCGTGTTGGTACCGATGGAACCGGTGGAGCCCAGCACCGTCACTCGCTGGCGCGCTCCAGATCGCGAACCATGTGTGAAGGAATTCATGCAAGACACCCAGGGAAATTTCATTGAAAAGTGACCAGCATCATGGCCAGAGGCATGACTGGCAACAACGCGTCAACCCGGTCCAGCACACCGCCATGACCCGGCAGCAATTGACTCGAGTCCTTGACGCCAGCGCTGCGCTTCACCAAAGACTCGATGAGATCACCAGCCACGCTCATGCAGGTGAGGAACACCACGCCAAGCACGAACAGCACCGGCCCCATCGCCCACAGACGCGAGTAGAGGCTGTCGCCAGAGCCAAGCCAGAGCCAGCCAAGCGCCAATAAAAGCACACCAACACCGCCACTGTATACCCCTTCCCAGCTCTTGCCTGGGCTGATTGCTGGTGCCAGCTTGCGCTTGCCAAAAGCCTTGCCGCCAAAGTACGCGGCAATGTCTGCCATCCAGACCAGGAGCATCATGGACAGCAGCATGCCGATACCCAGGTAGCGCGCCTGCGCCATGGCCCACCAGGCAACGCCAATCAGGACCAATCCGACCAGCAGGCGAGGCACCCTCGGCACATCCGCCCACCCAGGTACACCGCGCCACAGCATCCAAGCTGTGAGCAGAACCCAGATCAGCGCAATCACCTGCCAGAGCCATGGCGTGGACACATCAAGCCCTGCCAGCCACCACGTGCCCGCAAGCACGAGACCCAGGGTGACCCCACAGAACCAGGCCATCGCACCTTGCACGCCGTTGAGACGCGCCCACTCCCACCCTGCACCGACGATCATCAAAAGGGTCAGAGCACAAAACGGCTCGGGAGACGGATAGAACAAGGCTGGCAGAAGAAATGCCAAAAGGACCAGTGCGGTCATCACGCGTTGCTTGAGCATGCCTGGTCTCCTGGGGTTTCGGAGCCGCGCTCCTTCAGTTGTTCTGAAATCCGCCCAAAACGCCGCTCGCGCCCGCCGTACCAAGCCAACGCCCGGTCGAACTCTGCCTCGTCAAAGTCCGGCCATAGGCAATCCGAGAAATACAGTTCGCTGTACGCCAGTTGCCAGAGCAGGAAATTGCTGACGCGGACCTCGCCGCCTGTGCGGATCAGCAGATCGGGATCAGGCACATGCGACAAAGACAGCGCTCCCGCCAGAGCATCCTCGGTGATCTTCTCACCGCGCTCGGCCAGCTGGCGCGCTGCCTGGACGATGTCCCAGCGCCCTCCGTAGTTGAAGCACACATTCAAGGTCAAGCGCTGGTTGCCAGCCGTCTCTTGCTCCGCCTTTGCCAACCCCTCACACACCGTGGCAGACAGCACACTGCGATCACCCGGAAAGCAAAGACGCACACCAGCATCGGACAACGCAGGCACCTCGCGAGCGAGCGCCTTGGCGAGCAAACCCATCAGCCCTGACACCTCGTCCGCTGGCCGCTTCCAGTTCTCGGATGAAAAGGCAAAGACGGTCAGGACACCAACCCCTTTGTCGATGCACCAGCGCACGGTCTGCCGCAAGGCTTCCACACCTTGACGATGCCCTGCCAGACGCGGCAGAAAACGCTTCTTCGCCCACCTGCCGTTGCCATCCATGACGATGGCCACGTGCTGGGGCACGGCCAAGGCGGGACTGTTCTTCGATGTCAAACCCATGGAGTCCAGCCCCCGAGCACAGGCCAAGCCTGGCTCAGATGGCCATCAGGTCCTGTTCCTTGGCGGCGATCAACTTGTCAACCTCCGCGATCATGCGGTCGGTCAGCTTCTGGATCTCGTCCTGCGAGCGGCGCTCATCGTCCTCTGAAGCCAGCTTGTCCTTGACCAGTTTCTTCACGTGGTCGTTGGCATCGCGGCGCAGGTTGCGAATCGCCACTTTCGACTGCTCGCCCTCGGCCCGCACGACCTTGGTCAGTTCGCGGCGGCGCTCTTCCGTCATCGCGGGAATCGGCACACGGATCAAGTCCCCCTGGGAAGCAGGGTTGAGCCCCAAATCGGATTCACGAATGGCCTTTTCAATCTTCGCGCCCATGCCTTTTTCCCACGGTGCCACACCGATGGTGCGCGCATCCAGCAGCGACAGGTTGGCCACCTGGGAAAGCGGCAGCATGGAACCGTAGTACTCAACATGCACGGTGTCCAGCAGTTGCGGATTGGCGCGACCCGTGCGTATCTTGGCCAGGTTGTGCTTCAGCGCCTCCAGCGACTGATGCATTTTCTGATCGGCATTCTTTTTGATTTCGGAAAGTTCCATCTCTCACCTCTCGTTGACGGCACGGCACATGTCTGCCCGCACCAGCCTGTGTCAAACGTGCACCAGCGTGCCTTCGTCGTCACCCAGTACCACACGGCGCAAGGCACCCGGCTTGAAAATGCTGAACACGCGCACTGGCAGATTCTGGTCACGGCACAGGGCAAACGCCGTGGCGTCCATGACCTGCAATTGCCGGGCCATGGCTTCGTCGAAACTGATCGTCATGTAGCGCGTGGCGGTGGGGTCCTTCTTCGGATCGGCAGAGTACACGCCATCCACCTTCGTGGCCTTGAGTACGATCTCGGCACCAATCTCGGCACCCCGCAGGGCCGCAGCCGTGTCGGTGGTGAAGAAGGGGTTACCGGTACCGGCAGCAAAAACCACCACCTTGCCTTCTTCCAGGTACTGCAGCGCCTTCGGACGCACGTAGGGCTCCACCACTTGCTCGATGGAGATCGCGGACATCACCCGGGCGGTGACACCTGCCTTTTGCATGGCATCTGCCAAGGCCAGCGAGTTCATGACCGTGGCCAGCATGCCCATGTAATCTGCGGTGGCGCGGTCCATGCCAACGGAGCCGCCCGCCACGCCCCGAAAGATATTGCCACCGCCGATGACGATGGCGACTTCGACCCCCAGACGGGTGACCTCAGCCACCTCCTCCACGATGCGCACGATGGTGGCGCGGTTGATGCCGAAGGCATCGTCGCCCATGAGGGCTTCGCCGGACAACTTGAGGAGGATGCGCTTGAGGGCTGGCATAGGCGGCAGTATTGGCAAATTTTTCCGATTTTACGGGCTATGTTGTGACAACGGCCGACCCCGGATGGGATCGGCCGTGTAAATTTTTGCAAGCGCGCCTCGCGGCGGGCTTGCATGTTGGGGCGCGTCAGGCGCCTTGTGCTGCAGCTTGGGCGGCGGCCACTTCGGCAGCGAAGTCTTCCACCTTCTTCTCGATGCCCTCGCCCACCACGAACATGGTGAAGCTCTTGATGTTCGTGTTGGTGGACTTCAGGTAAGCGCCCACGGTCTGCTTGCCGTCGGCTGCCTTGACAAACACCTGATCCAGCAGGGAGACCTCTTTCAGGTACTTCTGCACGGAACCTTCCACCATCTTGGCAACGATGTCAGCAGGCTTGCCGGATTCAGCTGCCTTTTGCTCGGCGACGGAACGCTCTTTAGCAATCAGGTCAGCAGGCACGTCAGCGCCAGACAAGGCCACGGGCTTCATGGCGGCAATGTGCATCGCGGAGTCCTTGGCAGCAACAGCGTCGCCCTCGAACTCGACCATCACACCAATGCGCACGCCGTGCAGGTAGGCAGTCAGCTGGCCGCCACCGCTGTAACGCTTGAAACGGCGGATCGTCATGTTCTCACCGATCTTGCCGATCAGACCCTTGCGCACTTCTTCCACGGTGGGACCAAAGCCTTCCATGGTCAGGGGCAGTTCAGCCAGCGCAGCAACGTCGGCCGGGTTGTTCTTCACGACCAGCTGCGCCACGGCATTGCAGAAAGCCACGAACAGGTCGTTCTTGGAGACGAAGTCGGTTTCGCAGTTGACTTCGACCAGAGCGCCAGTGTTGCCTTCAATGAAGGAAGCCACCACGCCTTCGGCAGTGATGCGGCTGGCAGCCTTGCCAGCTTTGTTGCCCAGCTTGACACGCAGGATTTCCTCTGCCTTGTCCATGTTGCCTTCGGCTTCGGTCAGTGCCTTTTTGCACTCCATCATGGGGGCGTCGGTCTTGGCACGCAGCTCTGCGACCATGCTTGCGGTGATTGCAGCCATCTTTTTACTCCGTCTGAGCCATACGGCTCAATGATTCAATGTCTGATGAAATTTCAGTTGCAAAAAAGGGGCTGCTCGAGCCCCTTCTTGCATGGGCACGGACGCTTAGGCAGCGTCTTGCACTTCGACGAACTCGTCACCGCCCTGAACGGCCTTGACCACGTCGGTCACGGCAGCGTTGCGGCCTTCCAGGATCGCATCGGCGATGCCACGGGCATACAGTGCCACGGCCTTGGCGGAGTCGTCGTTGCCGGGGATCACGTAGTCGATGCCCTCGGGCGAGTGGTTGGTGTCGACCACGCCGATCAGGGGAATGCCCAGCTTCTGGGCTTCGGCCACGGCGATCTTGTGGTAACCCACGTCGATCACGAAGATGGCGTCGGGCAGAGCGTTCATGTCCTGGATACCGCCGATGTCCTTCTCCAGCTTTTCAATCTGGCGGGTGAAGGTCAACTGCTCTTTCTTGGACATGTTGTCCAGACCGGCCTCTTTCTGGGCCAGCATGTCTTTAAGACGTTTGATGGAAGTCTTGACCGTCTTGAAGTTGGTCAGCATGCCGCCGAGCCAGCGCTGCTCGACGAAAGGCACGCCTGCGCGGCGGGCTTCCTGGGCCACGAGGTCACGCGACTGGCGCTTGGTACCCACCATCAGCACGGTGCCGCCATTGGCGGTCAGCTGGCGCACGAACTTGGCAGCCTCCTCGAACATCGGGAGGGTCTTTTCCAGATTGACGATGTGGATCTTGTTGCGATGGCCGAAGATAAAGGGGGCCATCTTGGGGTTCCAGAAGCGGGTCTGGTGACCAAAGTGGACACCGGCTTCCAGCATTTCGCGCATGGAAATGGACATGATTGCTATCTTTCCTGAGGTTTGGACTGAAATCAGACCCCGATCACCGGCAAAAACGCTGCCAGCGACACCCGGGTGGGCCTGTTTGCGATTGACTTCGCCGCCTGCGCCACCCCAAACGGGGTGGCCTGACAGCAGCAAAGCCTTGAAATTGTAACACCTTTATCCGTTCCAGGCTCGTGCGACACTTCCACCATGCGGCACATCCTTCCAGCCACACTCCAGCATCCACTCCCGCTTCACGGCAGCGGCAGCACGCGTCGCATTGAACAGGCGGCTCAAGCCCAATTGCCGCCACACACCTTGATGGAAAGGGCCGCCAACGCGGTTTACCGCTTGGGGCGAGCTCTGCACCCGCACGCACGGCACATCTGGATCGCCTGCGGACCCGGCAACAACGGAGGAGACGGACTGTTGGCGGCGGCTTACCTGCGCGATGGCTTGGCGGACGTGACCGTCACCTGGCGAGGTGACGAGACCCGGCTGCCCCTCGATGCCCGCCACGCCCTGGACCGGGCACGGGCAGCCGGCGTCACCTTCGCTGACAAACCGCCAACAGATGCCGACTTCGCCATAGATGCCCTGCTTGGCCTGGGAGCACGCTCGGCACCACAAGGCTTGATCGCTGAAGACCTCCGCAAGCTGCAGGAGTTACGCAGCCCTGTTCTGTGCGTCGACCTGCCAAGCGGCCTTCACCCTGACACAGGTATCGGGCAGGCCCTCGACGCCTTTCAACCCTCCAGCCCCCGCCACACCTTGTCATTGCTGACGCTGAAACCCGGCTTGTTCACGGCACAGGGGCGCGAGTTGGCAGGTGACATCTGGCTGGATGACCTTGGAATCCCTGCCAATGCCATCGCGCCTGACGCAGTATTGCACGCACCGGCCCGCCCGCCAGGTATGCGTCGGCAACACCACAACGCACACAAGGGACAACATGGCGACCTGATCGTCCTGGGGGGGCAGAGCCAGTCCTTCAATGGCCAAGGCATGACCGGCGCAGCGCTCCTGGCGGCACGTGCGGGGCTTTTCGCTGGCACGGGCCGGGTCTATCTTGGCCTGCTGGGTGAATCCAGCCCCGGCAGCATGAGCGTCGATCCACTCTGCCCCGAACTGATGTTCCGCGATGCCAATGAGCTCGCGCAAAGCAACTTGGTAACAACGGGCACAACGGTGTGCGGCTGCGGCGGCGGGATGGCAGTGCGCAAGGTGCTGCCCCAGGTGCTGGAGCGCAGCGCCCGGCTTGTGCTGGATGCCGACGCCCTCAACGCCATTTCAGGCGAACCCCTTTGGCAGCTGGCGCTGACAAGCAGGGCCGACCGGGGCCAGATCACCGTACTCACCCCCCATCCCCTGGAAGCTGCACGTCTGCTTGGAACGGACACCCGCTCCATTCAAGCCAACCGGTTCGAAGCGGCCACACAATTGAGCAAACGCTTCGGGTGCATCGCCGTCCTCAAGGGCTCTGGAAGCATCATCTGCGCTCCAGACCTGACCCCAGCGATCAACCCCACCGGCAACGCGTTGCTGGCCACCGCGGGCACAGGGGACGTGCTCGCTGGCCTGATTGGCGCCAACCTGGCAACCCATCAAACCACCGGTGACGCCAAGCTCGCGTTTGAACTCTCTTGCGACGCCGTGTATCAACACGGCTTGACAGCAACAGACTGGCCAACCGGCCGACCGTTCAGCGCCAGCTTGCTGGCGGCCGCCATGGTGCCTCGATAACCCAAAAGCCGCAACTCTTCAGGTGACAAGCATCAAAGCCACCTGCAACAGGATGATGAGCACCAGGACAGACAGATCCACTCCGCCAATCTGCGGAACGACACGCCGGATGGGACGAAGCACCGGCTCCACAAGGCGCCCCAGCGTACCGTGCATGGGAGACATTGGCTGGACCCACGAGATCACCGCGTACGCTACCGCCAGAAGCATCACCCCCTGCAGCACGGTACGCAGCAGGAACAGGATGGCCTGAACGGGCACGGTCACCATCCAACCCAGGTTGAGGACCCCAGGCAGACGGCCGCCAAAGAGCAGGTGCAAGACAGCGGAATAACCCAAGGCCAGCAACAGGGCCGCCAGGAAACTGCCCCAATCCAGGTTGGATTGCACCCAGCCGCGTGGCAGGGTCTTGCGCAACGGCACCACAATCCAATCGGTCAAGGCCATCACGAAGATACCCGGTTGTTGCGTCATGCGCATGCGCCTGGTGTTCATCCAGCCGCGTAGAAGCGCGGCCCCCACCAGAAAGAAAAACAGGGTATCAACCAAAAACAACAGTACACGCATGGATCAACGCTTGCCTTTTCTGGATTTACCTGCCCCGGCGCCCTTGCCCGCCTGCCGCGCACTCCGGTTGTCACGCGGGGGCCGCGCAGAACCTGTCGGCTGACGGCCAGCCGCAGGGAACGCCGCACCCCGGGTCTTCTTGCCGCCATTGCGTCGCGCCGAAGCCTCGGACTCCTCCGCTCCGGCCTTGTCACGCATCGCACGCATGACAAGATCGGCATCATCCCGGACCAGCCGGAAGTCGATGCGGCGCCCATCCAAATCAACCCGGCTCACCTGCACCCTCACCTTGGAACCCAAGGCGTATCGAATGCCGGTACGCTCACCTCGCAACTCCTGACGGGCCTCGTCGTATCGGAAATACTCGCCCCCCAGTTCGGTGATGTGTACCAACCCCTCGACGTAAAGGCTGTCGAGCGTGACAAACAAGCCGAAGGTGGTAACGGCAGTGACCACACCACCGTATTCCTCCCCAAGCCGCTCGCGCATGTATTTGCACTTCAACCAGGCCTCAACGTCGCGGCTCGCCTCGTCGGCGCGGCGCTCGTTGGCACTGCAATGCAGGCCAGCGGCCTGCCAGCCGAGCGTGTCTGCAGATGGCTTGCCCTTGCGCGCCTTTTCGGCAGCACTGGCACCACGTGTCGCCAGGCGCTTGGCCAGCTTGGCATGCGCCTCGCCCGGGGTGGGAAGAACAGGCAACTGATACCTGCCGCCTGCGAGCACCGCCTTGATCACCCGGTGAACCAACAGGTCGGGGTAGCGCCGGATGGGGCTGGTGAAATGGGTGTACGCCTCGAAAGCCAAGCCGAAGTGCCCCATGTTCTCGGGGGTGTAGATGGCCTGCTGCATGGAGCGCAGCAGCATCTGGTGGATCTGCTGCGCATCGGGGCGGTCTTGGGTAGCATGAGCGAGTTGCTGGAACTCTGACGGACGCGGCTCATCGCTCACGCTGTGGTGCACGCCCAGCGCCTTGAGGTATTGCCTCAGGGTTTCCAGCTTTTCGGGGGTTGGACCCTCATGCACGCGGAACAGACCATGGTGCTTGCTTTGCGCAATGAACTCGGCCGAACAGACGTTGGCCGCCAGCATGGCCTCTTCGATCAAGCGGTGCGCCTCGTTGCGCGTGCGCGGAACGATCTTCTCAATGCGCCCCGATTCGTCGCAGACGATCTGCGTCTCGGTCGTTTCAAAATCCACAGCCCCACGCCGCTCGCGCGACGCCAGCAGAGCCCGGTAAACGTCGTACAGATTGAGCAGGTGCGGCACCAGCAACTGACGCTGCTGCGCCTCGGGGCCGCGGGTGTTCTGCAACACGGCCGCCACTTCAGTGTAGGTCAGCCGGCCATGACTGAACATCACCGCAGGGTAGAACTGGTAAGCGTGGATTTCGCCCTTGGCAGTGATGAGCATGTCGCACACCATGCACAAGCGCTCCACGTCCGGGTTCAGCGAACAAAGCCCGTTGGAAAGCTTCTCCGGTAGCATGGGAATGACCCGGCGCGGAAAGTAGACACTGGTGGCCCGGTCATAGGCATCAATATCGATGGCTGAACCGGTTTCAACGTAGTGGCTCACATCTGCAATCGCCACAAGCAGGCGCCAACCCTTGGTCCGCCCCACCTTGGCGGGTTCGCAATACACCGCATCGTCAAAGTCGCGTGCATCCTCGCCATCGATGGTAACCAGAGGAACATCGGTGAGATCGACACGCTGGCGCTTGTCAGAAGGCCGCACCTTGTCGGGCAACGCACGTGACTGCGCCATGGCTGCGTCAGAGAACTCATGAGGCACACCGTACTTGCGCACCGCGATCTCGATCTCCATGCCAGGGTCGTCGATGTCACCCAGCACTTCCTTCACGCGCCCAACGGGCTGCCCATACAAGGCGGGCGGCTCGGTCAACTCGACCACCACCACCTGCCCAGGTTTCGCAGAACCCGTTGCCCCCTTGGGGACGAGCACGTCCTGGCCGTAGCGCTTGTCTTCAGGCGCCACCAGCCACACGCCCCCTTCCTGCAACAGGCGTCCGATGATGGGTGAAGCCGAGCGCTCGATGATTTCGGTCACCCGGCCCTCGGGGCGGCCTCTTCGATCCTGCCTGACGATACGGGCTTTGACGCGGTCCTTGTGCAGCACCGCGCGCATTTCATTGGGGGGCAGGTAGACGTCGGGCTGTCCGTCGTCACGCAAGATGAAGCCGTGTCCATCGCGGTGGCCGGAGACGACCCCCTCAAACTCGGCCAACAGGTTTTGGTATTTTTCTTTCACGCGATCTTTCGCACTCTCAAAATTTCATGCTAGAATAGCAGCTTCTGAGACGCCCAGGTGGCGGAATTGGTAGACGCACTAGTTTCAGGTACTAGCGCCGCGAGGCGTGGAGGTTCGAGTCCTCTCTTGGGCACCAATCATAAAGAGTAAAGCTTGCAGATTTCGGTCCGCAAGCTTTTTTCTTTTTCGGCCAGCAAATTCTTTTCAGCAACGAACGAGACCGAAAAATCGTTAAAAAAACCGTGCTAGAATTCAAGGATTCCTGAGATGCCCAGGTGGCGGAATTGGTAGACGCACTAGTTTCAGGTACTAGC
>CBKZAG010000054.1:0-17478 GCA_966692625.1 uncultured Comamonadaceae bacterium | reverse complement strand
CATCTACCGCGACGTGCGCGTGTGCCAGATCTACGAAGGCACCAGCGACGTGCAGAAGATCATCATCCAGCGAGCGCTCTGACGGCGCTTGCCGTCAGCGTCAGAAGGTGCCCCACTCGCCGTCTGCGTCTGCCTTGGGGGCCGCCGGGGCGGCCTTGGGGAGCCGGGCTTGCGGTGGCTGTTTCAGCTTCGGGGGGGTGGCGTGCTGGCTGGCAAGCGCCTGCGGCTTGCTGGGAGCTTGTACTGGCGGGCGCGTGGCAACCACCGTGACCGGGTGCAGGCTGGGTTCGCTGGCGTTGAGCTTGAACACAGCGACCGCCTGGACCAGGGCCTGCGCCTGACCACGCAGGCTTGCGGTGGCCGCCGCCATCTGCTCCACCAGGGCGGCGTTCTGCTGCGTGGTCTGGTCCATGCTGGACACCGCTTCGCTGATCTGGGTGATGCCGTCACGCTGCTCGCCGCTGGCGGCGCTGATTTCACCGACGATGGCGGTCACGCGGCGGATGCTGGCGACCACCTCTTCCATGGTGGTGCCTGCCTTGTCAACCAGCGCGGTGCCTGCTTCCACGCGCCCCACGCTGTCGTTGATGAGTTCCTTGATTTCCTTGGCGGCCGTGGCGCTGCGGCCCGCCAGGCTGCGCACTTCGGAGGCGACGACGGCAAAGCCGCGCCCCTGCTCGCCTGCACGCGCTGCTTCCACGGCGGCGTTGAGCGCCAGGATGTTGGTCTGGAAGGCGATGCCGTCGATGACGCTGATGATGTCGGCGATCTTGCGCGAACTGTCGTTGATGCCCTTCATGGTGTCCACCACCTGGGCAACGACCTCGCCACCCTGCACGGCCACGGTGGATGCGCTCTGCGCCAACTGGTTGGCCTGACGGGCACTGTCGGCGTTCTGGTGCACGGTGGAGCCCAGCTCTTCCATGGAGGCGGCGGTTTCCTCCAGTGCACTGGCCTGCCGTTCCGTGCGGGACGACAGGTCCTGGTTGCCCGAGGCGATTTCGGCGCTGGCTTTGGCCACCGCCTCGCTGCCTTGGCGCACGGAGGCCACAAGCTGTATGAGCGCGGCCTGCATGCGCCCAAGCGTTGCCATGACGCTGGCGGGGTGGCGGTTGGCCGCGGGGATGGCCGTAGACAGGTCCCCATTGGCCACGCGGTTCACCACTTCGGACAGCTCGGCGGGTTCGGCGCCCAGGGCCCGGGTCAGGCTTCGTGTGATGAGCGTCCCGCCCGCAATGGCAGCCGCGATGGCCAGGGCGCAGACGGCCAGCAAAACCACCTGCTGTGCACGGTACTGCGCATCGGACTGTGCGATCAAGCCGGCAGACTCCTTGGCGGCGGCCTCGGCGTAGGCGTCGGTGGCCTTGATCATTGCTTCCAGCATGGGCCGGCATTCCAGCAGAACCTTGGTCGTGGCCGTGTCTGGGTCGCCTTCCACCGCGGCGGCCACGATGGCCTGGGTCACGGGGGCGTAGGCGCGTTCGATCTTGTCGATCTCAGCGATCATTTGGCGGGTCTGCTCACTGACGCCGGGCTGGTTGCCTTGCGCTTTCAGCCGCTCCAGGTGGTGTTGCACGGCAGCCTGCGCCTTGTCAACGACCGCCTTGACCTTGGCGATCTCCTCTGCGCCGCGAACGATGGTCAGATCGCGCGAGGCGATGGCGCGAAGGTCCACCGCGCCCCGAACCATCTGGACTTCGTTGGCCCTGACGTTGGCGCCATTGACGTAGTCGGTGAAACGCTGGTTTGCCGCGTCCAGTGTCTTGATCGCCATCCCGGCGACCAGCAGAACGAAGAGGGTCAAAGCGGCGAATGTCCACGCGAGTCTGGCGCGTACGGTCATGTTTTTCATATGGGCTTACCTCGACGGTCAGAACATGGACGCAGGCAGCCTCCCGTTGTGCTGCTGCTCTGTTGACAGATCATCCTAACGTTGGAGGCTGTCAAGCGGCTGTCGCTTGACCCCGTGAAAACCCGTATGCCGTCACCCGCCGTGTGTCGTGAGTTCGCGGCCCGAGAGTTTGAACACGCCCACCAGATCAGACAGCTGACGCGCTTGGGCGCTGAGGCTGTCGGCGGCGGTGGCAGACTCTTCCACCAGCGATGCGTTTTGCTGGGTGGTCTGGTCCAGCTGGGCGACGGCCGCCCCGATCTGGGCGATGCCCGATGACTGCGAGACGCTGGCGGAGCTGATCTCGGCGATCAGGTCGCTCACGCGCTGCACCTGGTGCACGATGTTGTTCACGCTGTCACCCGCCTGCGTGGCGAGTTCGGCGCCCGTTCCGATGCGCTCGACGCTGGCGCCGATCAGCGCCTTGATTTCCTTGGCTGCGTCGGCGCTGCGTTTGGCCAGGGTGCGCACTTCGGTGGCCACCACGGCGAAGCCGCGGCCCTGTTCTCCGGCTCGGGCGGCTTCCACCGCAGCGTTCAAGGCCAGGATATTGGTCTGGAAGGCAATGCCATCGATGACCGAGGTGATGTCGTCGATGCGGCGCGAGCTGGCGCTGATTTCTTCCATGGTGCGCAGCATCTGCTCCATGATCTGGCCGCCCTGTGTGGCGGCGTCACTGGCCTGGGTGGCCAATTGGCTGGCTTGCAGGGCGGTGCCGGCGTTTTGCTGGACGGCGCCAGTCAACTCCTGCATGGACGCGGCGGTTTCCTCCAGGCTCGCGGCCTGCTGTTCGGTGCGCTGGCTGAGATCGGCGTTGCCGCTGGCGATCTGGGCCGATGCCGAAGCGATGTTGTCGCTGCCCTGCCGCACTTGCCGCACGATGTTCACCAGGCTACCGTTCATGGCCCGCAACGCGTCCAGCAACTGGCCGGTTTCGTCCCGGCGGCCGGGGGGAATCGAGGAAGACAGGTCACCCGACGCAACGGTGTTCGCAACGTCCAGCGCGCGGCGGATGTCGCGCGTGGTGCCGCGGCTGACGATGGCCATCACCCAGGCGGCCGTTCCACCCAGCACGAGCACGGCTGCGGCAAGGGCGGCCAGTTCGTGAAGTTGAGTGCGGGCGCGCTCGCGCAAGGCCGCATCCAGCGTGGCGAAGGCGCTGTCGATCAGCTTGAACTGGACGTCAATGGCCTGGGTGAGCGTGCCGAAATAGGCGGTGGGGGCGTGGTTCAGGGTCTCTGCTTCAACGATGGCCTCGCGCGCCAGACGGGTGGCCTGTGCGGTGGCGTCCGCCGCCAGCTGCAGCGGGCTGGCAAGCGTGCCGCGCAGCGTGGGGCGTGCCTCCATGGCCTTGTCGAGCGACTTGCCTGCGTTGTGTGCGTGGTGCTGCGACAGTTGCAGCAGGGCCTGCAGAGAGGCCCGGTCGGTCGTGGCTGCCTCGCCTCGGCCCAGCAGGAATGCGCCGCGGGCGCGCATCTGGCCCAGGGTCTCGGTGAGTTGCGGCAGGTGGCCAAGCACCGCCATCACGGTGTGGTGGTGGGCGGCGTCATCGTCCCTGGCCAGGCCCCGTGCGTCGGCCAGAGCCTCCAGCAGCGCCAGCTGGCGGGTGATCAGTTCGGTGTGCCGCGCAAAGCTGGCCGGGCTGGCGATGGCTTTCTGGCCCACATCCGCTGCCAGCGCCTTCCAGGACTTTTGTTGCTCTTGCAGCTCCGTCAACAAGACCGTTACCTTGCGTGCGGCCAACGACTCCAAAGCTGCTTCCAGAGCTTTGTTCACCTCGGCTTCCATGGTTTGGCGGTTCTTTGCCATCGCCTCCACCCCGCCCAGAAAACCGTTGGACAGCCCACGGTGCTGCTGGGTGGTGCGAACCAATTGCAGCAGAGCCGCTGCCGTGGGCATGACTTCCACCCGGGCCTGGTCGGTGCGCCACTGCCGGGCCTTTTGTGCGACGACCATGGCGGTGGGAAGGCTCACCATCAGCAGGGTCACGATGCCGATCAGCAAGAATTTGCGTGACAGCCTGAGGTTCAGTATCCAGGTCCCCATCTTGATGCTTTCTTCATAAGTTTTCGCACCAATTCGGTGCATTCATGGCATAGAGGTGGTAAGCAAAAAGGCGCCGACACCTGTGCCGGGACAGGTGAGGACGCCTTTGCCGTGGCGGCGTGCCGCCGTTGGCACGCCGTGCCCGGGCCATGGGCCGGGCAGCGACCGAACAAGCAATGGGCGTGCCATATTTTCCATTTTCCGGGTGAGACGTCACGGTGCTCTTCGGGGGGCGCAGGCGCATAATCCGGCACATGGCAGACACGACACCCACTCTTTCTGCCGCCGCCACCCGGCGCGGCTTCCACCAGGCAGGCCTGGGCCTGCTGCTGACCCTGGCTGCTTGGCGCCAGGCGCGCGCGCTCACGCTGGCGGACCTTTCGGGGGCAGACGCTAGCGCTGGAGTCAAGGCAGCGCTGGAGCGCGGCGCCCTGGCTGCCGTGGGGCTCTTGGGCCGCAGCGACGGTTTTCTGGGCAACCCCAAGGTGCGCATCCCCTTGCCGGGTTACCTGGATGACGCGGCCAAGCTGTTGCGCACTTTTGGCCAGGGCAAGCGCGTGGACGAGCTGGAAACGGCCATGAACCGCGCCGCCGAGGCGGCAGTGCCGATGGGGCGTGACCTGCTGGTCAAGGCCGTGCGCGAGATGACGGTGACCGACGCCAAGAATATCCTGACCGGCGGCGAGACATCGGTGACCGACTTTTTCGCGGGCAAGACGCGCGAGCCCCTGACCACGCGGTTTCTGCCCATCGTGACCCGGGCCACCGAAAAAGTGGCGCTGGCGCAGAAGTACAACGACTTTGCCGGGCGCGCCGCCCGCTATGGTTTGGTGCGCGAACAAGACGCCAATCTGCAGCAGTATGTCACGGGCAAGACGCTCGACGGGCTCTACTTCGTCATCGGCGAGGAAGAGAAGAAGATCCGGCAGGACCCGGTTGGCACCGGCAGCCAGATCCTGCAGAAGGTCTTTGGCAGTTTGAAGTAAACACGGCCCGGCCTTCTGCCCCTCATCAATGGCCACGGGGGCGCCGCTGGTGCTGTTGACTTTCAGTGCCTGGCGGGGGCCGTGGCCTGGGCGGCGGCGTCGAGGCCGCCCTTGGCTTTCCACTCCTCCATGGCTTTGGAAGCTCAACATAAGCAATCAATGATTTGCATCCATATTTCAGCATCTAGACCAGGGGCAAGACCACTGAGGATGGATGGGCATTGCTGTGACAGGTCATTGGGATATGCCGAAAATCGGCATATTTGATTTATGGGAGGCATTGCCGCATGTTCAAGCGGGTTGGTCCATTGGTTGCCATGGGAGTCCTCATCGTTGGACTGGGCTGGGTTTTGTTCTGGTTGGTTTTTTCGGCGCACGGGCCGCGCGATGCCTGGGACAGGGTGCGTGAAACCGGCGTGTTGCGCATTGGTTACGCGGTGGAGGCTCCGTATGCCTTTGTCGCGCCGTCGCTGGAGGTCACTGGGGAGTCGCCAGAGACAGCCCGGCTGGTGGCGAATGAAATCGGTGTGCGGCACATCGAATGGGTGCAGGTGTCGTTTGCCAACCTGATTCCCGAATTGCTCGACGGGCGTTTCGATCTGATTGCCGCCGGTCTTTTCATGACGGAAGACCGGCTCCGGCAAGTTTCCTTCTCGCTGCCCACGCTCCAGGTGGGGCCCGGTGTGCTGATGCGGGCAGACCACGAGCAAGAACTGGATGCGCCTCTGTCTTGGCTGCTGACGTCCCGTGGACGCATTGCGGTGCTGGAGGGCGCGGTGGAGGCCAGCCGCCTGGTGGCGCTGGGGGTGGCGCCGCAAAGGCTGTGGCCGGTGGCAACGGCGCGCATGGGGGTGGATGCCGTGGCCCAGGGCATGGCCGACGCACTGGTGCTGTCGTGGCCAACCACGCTGGCGGTGGCTGCTTCCACGCCTGGCGGCGCCTTGAGGGCGGTCAAGCTGCAGCCGCCAGATGCTTCGGGCGTCGAGGTGGAACAGGACCAGGTGGCCTTTGCCTTTCATCCCAGGCAGCAGCGCCTGCGGGAGGCTTGGGACCAGGCGTTGCGCAGGGTGAGGGGGTCTACCGGCCACATCGAGGTGTTGCAGACCTTTGGGTTTGATGCCGGCGACGTACCGGGGGAGGCCTTGTGAGGCTCGCAGACCGTCTGATGGGGTGGCTGGCACGCCCCTGGCATGCCCGGCCGTTGTTGTTGTGGCTGGCAGTGACGGGCTCCTTGCTGGTCTGTTTGATGCTGGCGGCGCAGCACCGTTACCAGGACACGAAGAGTCATCAGGCGCAGGCGCAGTCACTGGAGATCATGCGTGCCGGGGATGACCTGCGCGAGGGGCTTTTGCATCTGGCACTGGGGCGCGAGACCGAGTCCCACTGGCAGCAGGAGCAGGGTGTGGTGCTGCTGGAGCAGGCGCTGGCAGGCTACCGGCGTGCGCTCGCCGGTCTGGCTGGGGCGGACGTTACTGCCACGGCAGGCTTTGCCGACGACTTGCACCGGCTGGAAGGCCGTGTCACGGCCTTGCGCCGCGCCTACCTCCGCAGCGGCGGGCGCATCGACATGGATGCAGCCACCCGCGCTGACCTGTATGCCATGGCAGGCAAGACGGCGGCATTGTCGAACCGGGTACGGCAGGAGGTGGAGCGGACAACCACCAGGTTGCACCAGATTTTCCTGCTCACGCTTTTGGCCTCGGCGCTGATGCTGGGCGCCATTTGCGTGGCCTTGTTCCTGGGGCAGCGCGCGCGTGACCGTTCGGAGCGCGCGCTGGAGGCCAGCGAAGAGCGCTGGCGCTACGCCCTGGAGGGCGCGGGTGACGGCGTGTGGGACTGGGACGTGCTGGCCGGGACGGTGGCGTATTCCGAGCACTGGAAGGCCATGCTGGGCATCGACCAGGAAAACATCAGCGATGCGCTGGAGGAATGGCGTTCCCGCGTGCATCCCGACGACCTGCAGCGTGTGCTGGATGTGCTTGGGGAGGCACAGGAAGGCCGGGCATCGCAGTACAAATGTGAATACCGCATACGCTGCCAGGACGGCAGCTGGCGCTGGGTGCTGGACCGGGGCATGGTGTTCGAGCGCGACGCGGCGGGGCGAGCCACGCGCATGCTGGGCACGCTGGCCGACATTTCCGCGTTGAAGCAGGCGCAAGACATGATCTGGCAGCAGGCCAACTACGACGCGCTGACCGGCTTACCCAACCGCCGCATGCTCTACGACCGCCTGGAGGTGGAGGTGAAGAAGGTGCAGACCCGAGGGGAGCGGCTGGCGGTCTTTTTCATCGATCTGGACCGCTTCAAGGAAGTGAACGACTCTCTGGGTCACCAGACCGGCGACATGCTGTTGCTTGCTGCTGCGCGAAGGCTGCAGGACTGCATACGCGGGATCGACACCCTCTCACGCCAAGGGGGCGACGAGTTCACCATGCTGCTGCCCTTGCACGACGATGGGCATCGGGCGCAGGACGTGGCCGAGCGCATCGTGCACGCATTCCAGGCACCGTTTTCTCTGGGGGGCGAGTCGCTTTACGTGTCGGCGAGCATCGGCATCAGCATCTGCCCGGATGACAGTGCCGATCCCCAGGGCCTGCTGAAGAACGCCGACCAGGCGCTGTACGCGGCCAAGGAGGCTGGGCGCAACCGCTACCACTTCTTCACGTCTGCCATGCAGGCGCGCGCGAATGCGCGGCTGGAGGTGACCAATGACCTGCGCCAGGCGCTGGTGGCGCGTCAGTTCCACCTGGTGTACCAACCCATCGTGCAGTTGGCCACGGGCAGGTTGACCAAGGCCGAGGCGCTGGTGCGCTGGCAGCACCCCGTCAAGGGGCCGGTGAGTCCTGCAAGCTTCATCCCCGCTGCAGAAAGCTCGGGTCTCATCGTGCCCTTGGGCAGTTGGATTTTCGAGACGGCAGTGGAACAGGTGCATTCGTGGCGCGAGCGTTTTGATCCGGGGTTTCAGATCAGCATCAACAAGTCGCCCGTGCAGTTCCGCACACCCAAGGCAGCTGCCGAGTCGGTCAACCTGCTGGACCTGCTGGCGCAACGCAGTTTGCCCGGGCAAAGCGTGATCATCGAGATCACCGAAGGGTTGTTGCTGGATCCCACCCCCGAGGTGCAGAGCCGGTTGCTGCAGTTCCGCGACGCGGGCCTGGGCGTGGCGCTCGACGACTTCGGCACGGGGTACAGCTCTCTGTCTTACCTGCAGAGGTTCGACATCGATTTCATCAAGATCGACCGTGCGTTCGTGAGTGGGCTGGCGCCGGGTTCGAAGAACCTGCTGCTGTGCAAGGCCATGATCACCATGGCGCACGAGCTGGGCATACAGGTGGTGGCCGAAGGCATCGAGACCGAGGAACAGATGCAGCTGTTGCGCGATGCGGGCCGCGACTTTGGCCAGGGCTTCTACTGGGGGCAGCCGCAAACGGCAGAGGTGTTTGAATCGGCGTGGTTCGGCCAGCCGGAGCGGGAGAGTTCAGCGCAAATGCAAAGTTGACCCAGGTGCTCGGCTGCGTTCAAGGCTGCGGCAGATAATCCGTCCTCAAGTAGCCGACGTCCATGAAAGATTTGATTTGCCCTTGTGGCCGCCACGATGCGCGCGGCCGTGTGCTGCCTCTGTCGGCCTGTTGCGGGCCGCGCATGGAGCCCGGCGCCGCCCAGCCCGCGCCAGACGCCGAAGCGCTGATGCGCTCGCGCTACACTGCCTTTGTATTGGGCGGGGTGGACCACCTGCTGGCCACCTGGCACGTCAGCACACGCCCGGCCGAGCTGACGCTGGAGCCCGGCGTGAAGTGGCTGGGGCTGGAGGTGCGTGATCACCGCGTGATAAACGAAGACCATGCCGAGGTGGAATTCGTGGCCCGCTCACGCGCGGCGGGCCGGGGGCAGCGCCTGCACGAGCGCAGCCGCTTTGTGCTCGAAGGCGGGCGCTGGTACTACGTGGACGGCGACTTTCGCTGAGCGGCCTGGGCCCGTCCGTCAGGCTGAGGTGGGGGCGGGTTGGCCGCCCTGCCTGCGGAACTCGGCGGGCGTGAGCCCCGTCCAGCCCCGGAAGGCGCGGATGAAGCTTTTTTCGTTCTGGAAGCCTGCGGCCTCGGCCACCTGCTTGATGGGCTTGTTCGTGCGGTGCAACAGTTCGCTGGCGCGCTCGCGGCGCACGGCGTCTTTCAGCCCTTGCAGCGTGGCGCCCTGTTCGTGCAACTGGCGATGCAGGGTGCGGGCGGACACGTGCAGCAGCGCGGCCAGGCGCTCGGCGTTGTGCGTCTGCTGCGGCTGGGTGAGCAGCAGCTGCCGAGCGCGTTCCACCAGCAGGCGGTCGCGCCGGTAGGCCTGCACCATCAGCGGCAGGGCGTGCTGCAGCATCTGGTTGAGGGCCTGTTCGTCGCGGCGCAGCGGCAACTCCAGGTAGCGGGCGTCAAAGCGCAGCAGGGTTTGCGTCGCGCCAAACTGCGCGGGCGTGGCGGCGGGGAAGAGCACCGTGTAGGCGTCTTGGTGCGCTGGCGCGGGGAAGGCAAAGCGTGCCGCCAGCAGCGGAATGCGGGAATCGATGAGCCAACTGCCCAGACCGTGCACGTTGCGCAGCACCGACACCAGGCAGAACTCGCGCAGCGCGCCCAGGTCGCGCTGTTCGGTGACCACGATATCGGCCACGCCGTCGGCGGTGAGCAGGCGCAGTTCCAGGTCTGCCGTGAGCAGGCCGTGGTGGCGGCACCAGCGCTTGAGCGCCACACCCAGCGTGGGCGCGCTGATGGAGGCGCGCGCCAACATGCCGTAGCTGCCCCAGGGCAGGCGTCGGCTGAACCAGCCTAGCGCCTCGTCGTCCAGCTCACGCATGGCGTGGCCGGAAATGCGCTCCATCTGCGCAGCGGTGATGCGGGCGTCTGGCTGGTAAAGCTGCTCCGGCGCGATCTGTGCCACCGCCAGGGCGTTGGCCGGGTCCAGCCCGCGCTGCTGGTAGGCCTGTGCGATGGCCCGTACAAAAGCCATGGGCGTGGCGGCGCGCGCACCTTGTTTGGGCGAGTGTGTGGAAACCGTGTGCGATTGGGTTGTGGCGGGCCATGTGGGCATGCCGCAAGTGTGCCAAAAAATGTTGATTCTGTGGCGCGATTTGCACCCATGTTGACGGCCCCGCAGGCTGGCCGTGCCGCCAGGGCTGCCGCACAATCCGCTTAGCAAACTTGCCCACGGAAAGCACGCCATGACCGTATTGGAGACACAGCTCAACCCCCGATCCGCCGACTTCCAGGCCAACGCGCAAGCCATGCGTGCGCTGGTGGACGACCTCAACGCCCGCATTGCCCAGGTGGCGCAGGGCGGTGGCGAGGCGGCCCGCGCCAAGCACACCGCGCGCGGCAAGCTGCTGCCGCGCGACCGCGTGCAGATGCTGCTGGACCCCGGTACACCGTTTCTGGAGCTGGCCCCGCTGGCCGCGCTGGACATGTACAACAACGAAGCGCCTTGCGCGGGCCTGATCGCCGGCATAGGCCGCATCGAGGGCGTGGACTGCATGATCGTCTGCAACGACGCGACGGTGAAGGGCGGCACCTATTACCCGATGACGGTGAAGAAGCACCTGCGGGCGCAGGAGATCGCGCAGCAGAACGGCCTGCCCTGCATCTACCTGGTGGATTCGGGCGGTGCCAACCTGCCCAACCAGGACGACGTGTTCCCCGACCGCGACCACTTCGGCCGCATCTTCTACAACCAGGCGAACATGAGTGCGCAGGGCATTTCTCAGATCGCCGTGGTGATGGGCTCGTGCACGGCGGGCGGCGCCTACGTGCCCGCCATGAGCGACGAGACCATCATCGTGAAGAACCAGGGCACCATCTTTTTGGGTGGGCCGCCGCTGGTGAAGGCCGCCACCGGCGAGGTAGTGAGCGCCGAGGACCTGGGTGGTGGCGATGTGCACACACGCTTGAGCGGCGTGGCCGACCACCTGGCGCAGAACGACCTGCACGCACTGAGCCTGGCGCGCGAGGCCGTGCGCCACCTGAACCGCGAAAAGCACACCGACACCGCCCTGCGCGAACCGCGCCCGCCCAAGTTCGCGGAGGAAGAGCTGTACGGCGTGATTCCCACGGACACGCGCAAGCCGTTCGATGTGCGCGAGATCATTGCGCGCATCGTGGACGGCTCCGAACTGCACGAATTCAAGCCGCGCTTCGGCACCACGCTGGTGTGCGGCTTCGCGCACATCGAAGGCATGCCGGTGGGCATCATCGCCAACAACGGCATCCTGTTCAGCGAATCGGCGCTCAAGGGAGCGCACTTCATCGAACTGTGCTGCCAGCGCAAGATTCCGCTGGTGTTCCTGCAGAACATCACCGGCTTCATGGTGGGGCGCAAGTACGAGAACGAGGGCATTGCCCGCAACGGCGCCAAGATGGTGACGGCCGTGGCCACGGCCAGCGTGCCCAAGTTCACCATCATCATTGGCGGCAGTTTTGGCGCGGGCAACTACGGCATGTGCGGCCGCGCCTATTCGCCGCGCTTCCTGTGGATGTGGCCTAACGCACGCATCAGCGTGATGGGCGGCGAGCAGGCCGCCAGTGTGCTGGCCACGGTGAAGCGCGACGGCATCGAGGCCAAGGGCGGCAGCTGGAGCATGGAGGAAGAGGAGTCTTTCAAGGCACCCATCCGCCGCCAGTACGAGGAGCAGGGCCACCCCTACTACGCCACCGCCCGCCTGTGGGACGACGGCGTGATCGACCCCGCCGACACGCGCCGCATGCTGGCACTGGGCCTGTCGGCCAGCCTGAACACCCCCACACCCGACACCAAGTTCGGTGTCTTCCGCATGTGACCCCACTTGCCCCGCTTACCGAAAGCCTGAACACCATGTACAAGACACTCGACATCCAGATCGACCAGCGCGTGGCCACCGTGTGGATGAACCGCCCGGACGTGCACAACGCGTTCGACGAAACCTTGATCGCGGAACTGACCGCTGCCTGCCGCGCGCTGGACGCGGACCCCGCCGTGCGCGTGGTGGTGCTGGCGGGTCGGGGCAAGAGTTTTTCGGCGGGTGCCGACCTGAACTGGATGAAGCGCGCCGCCCAGAACGGCCTGGACGAAAACCTTTCGGACGCGCGTGACCTGGCAGGCATGCTGCGCGCGCTGGCCGAGATGCGCAAACCCACCATCGCCCGCGTGCAGGGCGCGGCGCTGGGCGGCGGTACCGGCCTCACGGCGGCGTGCGACATTGCCGTGGCTTCCACCCAGGCGGTGTTCGCCACGTCCGAAGTCAAGTTCGGCCTCATCCCCTCGGCCATCAGCCCCTACGTGGTGCGGGCCATTGGTGCGCGCCAGGCGCACCGCTACTTCCTGTCGGCAGAGCGTATTGACGCGGCCCGCGCCCGCGAGATCGGGCTGGTGCATGAGGTGGTGGCGCCTGAGCAGCTTGACGCCAGGGTGCAGGAGGTCGTCAACGCGCTGATGCTGGGCGGGCCACTGTCGCAGGCTGCCGCCAAGGACCTGATCCGCGCCGTGGACAACCAGCCCATCACCGACACGGTGGTGGAGGACACGGCCCAGCGCATTGCCGGCCTGCGCGCCACGCCCGAGGCGCGCGATGGCATCGCCGCCTTCCTCGACAAACGCCAACCCGGCTGGCTGGCCTGAGCGGTTTCGACGCGGAGACACATCATGTTTAAAAAGATTCTCATCGCCAACCGCGGCGAAATCGCCTGCCGTGTGGCAGCCACCGCGCGCCGCATGGGCGTGAAGACCGTGGCCGTGTATTCCGACGCCGACGCCCACGCCAAGCACGTGGCTGCGTGCGACGAGGCGGTGCACATTGGCGGCAGCGCGCCCAAGGACAGCTACCTGCGCTGGGAACGCATCATCGAAGCCGCGCAGGCCACGGGGGCGCAGGCCATCCACCCGGGTTATGGCTTCCTGAGCGAGAACGAAGAATTCGCCAACGCCTGTGCCGCTGCGGGGCTGGTGTTCATCGGCCCGCCCGCGTCGGCCATTCAGGCCATGGGGTTGAAGGCCGAGTCCAAGCAGCTCATGGAAAAGGCGGGCGTGCCGCTGGTGCCGGGCTACCACGGCACCAACCAGGACGCCGTGCTGCTGCGCGCCGAGGCCGAGCGCATCGGTTACCCCGTGCTCATCAAGGCCAGTGCGGGCGGCGGCGGCAAGGGCATGCGCGCCGTGGAGCGCGCCGAAGATTTCGACGAGGCCCTGGCCTCGTGCAAGCGCGAGGCCATCAACAGCTTTGGCGACGACGCGGTGCTGATTGAGAAGTACGTGCAGCGCCCGCGCCACATCGAGATCCAGGTGTTTGGCGACACCCACGGCAACTGCGTGTACCTGTTCGAGCGCGACTGTTCGGTGCAGCGCCGCCACCAGAAGGTGCTGGAAGAAGCCCCCGCCCCGGGCATGACGCCCGAGATGCGAGCCCAGATGGGCCTGGCCGCCGTGGCCGCCGCGCGTGCTGTGAACTACGTGGGCGCGGGCACGGTGGAGTTCATCGTGGAGGGGCTGGAAGGGGTGGTCGAGGCTGAGGAAAGCCCCGTCGCCGGGCCGTCCCAAGACGGGGCAGCCCCCTCGGGGGGCAGCGACCCGCGTGAGCGGCGGAGCGTGGGGGCTCGGTTCTACTTCATGGAGATGAACACCCGCCTGCAGGTGGAGCACCCCGTGACCGAGGCCATCACCGGGCTGGACCTGGTGGAGTGGCAACTGCGCGTGGCGTCTGGCGAACCGCTGCCGCTGCGCCAGGAGGACCTGGCCATCCACGGCCACGCCATCGAGGCGCGCATTTGCGCCGAGAACCCGGACAACCAGTTTCTGCCCGCCACCGGCACCCTGGCCGTGTACCGCAAGCCCGCTTGCGGCACCTTCCGCGTAGCGGACGTGCGCGTGGACGATGGCGTGCGCGAAGGCGACACCATCAGCCCCTTCTATGACTCCATGGTGGCCAAGCTCATCGTGCACGGTGCCACCCGCGAACAGGCGCTGGCCCGGCTGGACGAAGCCCTGGCGCACACGCACATCGTGGGCCTGTCCACCAACGTGCAGTTCCTGCGGCACGTGGTGCGCAGCGAATCGTTCGCGCAGGCGCGGCTGGACACGGCGCTCATCCCGCGCGAGGCGGCGGTGCTGTTCCAGCAAGAGACCGTGGGCCTGCCGTTGGCCGTGGCCGCCGCCGTGGCTGAAACGCTGTTGGCAGAGCGCGCAGCCGAGGGCAACGACCCCTTCAGCAAGACCGACGGCTGGCGCAGCCACGGGCTGTTCACGCGCCGCTTTGCGTTTGATTTCCAGGGGCAGTCCTATGGTGCCACGCTGGCCTACCTGCACGACGGCGGCCTGCAGCTCACGGTGGGTGAGGGGCCTGACGCCACCAGCGGCCTGCTCACCTTCGCCCGCGCGGCGCACGGCAGCGGCTGGGCGCTGGACCTGAGCTTTGCCGGTGACCGTACCCGCGCTACCGTGTACATGCAGGGCGAGCGAGCGCACGTGTTCCTGCCCCGCGGCGCCACGCAAATCGTCGAGATCGACCTGCTGGCCCACGCGGGCGACACGGCCGCCGAAGGCGGGCGCCTGACCGCGCCCATGCCGGGCAAGGTGGTGTCCTTCGCCGTGAAGGCGGGCGACGCCGTGAAGAAGGGCCAGCCGCTGGCGGTGATGGAGGCCATGAAGATGGAGCACACCATTGCCGCCCCGGCCGACGGCACCGTGGCCGAGTTGCTTTACGCCCCTGGCGACCAGGTGGCCGAGGGCGCGGAGCTGCTCAAGTTGACGCTGGCCTGAGCCTGGGGACGAACAGCGGTTAACCTTGCGCCATGCGCATCTCTTTCTGCTGTACCGACACCCGCCCCGAGCCCTGGCTGGAGGGCCTGCGTGCCGCCTTGCCCGAGGCCGAAGTGAGCCTCTGGCAGGCCGGTGAACCCACAGAACCTGCCGACTACGCTGTCGTCTGGTCACCGCCCCAAGCCTTCATCGACGCGCAGCCCCAGGTGCGCGCGCTCTTCAACATCGGCGCGGGCGTGGACGCCCTGCTGCGCCTTCGCCTGCCCGATGAGCTGAAGATCGTTCGGCTGGACGACGCAGGCATGGCCGTGCAGATGGCCGAGTACGTGTGCCACGCCGTCATCCGCCACTTCCGCGAATTCGACCTGTACCAGCAGGCGCAGGCGCGTGGGGAATGGGCGTTCCGCAAACCCCGCCGCCGCGAGGACTTCTGCGTGGGCGTGATGGGGCTGGGCGTGCTCGGTTCGCGCGTCGCACAAGCGTTGCGAGGTTTCGACTTCCCGGTGAATGGCTGGAGCCGCAGCCCCAAGGCGCTCGACGGTGTGCAGACCTTCCACGGCATGGGCGAGGGCTTGCATGCCTTCCTGGCCGCGAGTCAGGTGCTGGTCAACCTGCTGCCGCTTACCCCCGACACGCGCGACATCCTCAACCGCGAAACGCTGGGCCGCCTGCGCCCGGGCGGCTACGTCATCAACGTGGCGCGCGGCGCGCACCTGGTGGAAGAAGACCTGCTGGCGCTGCTCGACAGCGGCCACCTGGCTGGCGCCACGCTGGACGTCTTCCGCACCGAGCCCCTGCCCGCCGCACACCCCTTCTGGACCCACCCCCAGGTCACCGTCACCCCGCACACCTCGGCCCGCACCCTGCGTGACGAGAGCATTGCCCAGATCGCACGCAAGATCCGCGCGCTGGAGCAGGGTGAGCCCATCGCGGGTGTGGTGGACCGGGCGCGGGGTTACTGATCACTCAAGGACCATGCCATGAACACCCAACACTACCCCGCCCGCGTCCGCCTGATCGACGTGGGCCCGCGCGACGGCCTGCAGAACGAGAAGCAGCCCGTCCCTGCCGCAGTGAAGATCGAACTGGTGCACCGCCTGCAGGCTGCCGGGTTGAAGGAGGTGGAAGTCACCAGCTACGTGAGCCCGAAGTGGGTGCCGCAGATGGCCGACAACCACGAGGTGATGGCGGGCATGCAGCGCCAGGCGGGTGTGCGCTATTCGGTGCTCACGCCCAACATGAAGGGCTTCGAGGCCGCGCTGGCCGACAAGCCTGACGAGATCGTCGTCTTTGGCGCGGCGAGCGAGGCCTTCAGCCAGAAGAACATCAACTGCAGCATTGCCGAGAGCATCGAACGCTTTGCGCCGGTGGTGGAGGCCGCGCTGGCGGCGGGCATTGCGGTGCGTGGCGCCATGAGTTGCACCGTGGGCTGCCCCTACGAAGGTGATGTGGCGCCCGAGCGCGTGGGCATGCTGGCCCGGCTGATGAAGGACATCGGCGTGCAGCGCGTGGACGTGGCCGACACCATCGGCGTGGGCACGCCACTGAAGGTGCAGCGCGCGATGGATGCGACGCTGCAGCACTTTGGCATTGACGAGGTGAGTGGCCACTTCCACGACACCTACGGGCAGGCCCTGAGCAACACGCTGGCCGCGCTGCAGATGGGGGTGTGGAACTTCCAGTCGTCGGTGGCGGGCCTGGGCGGCTGCCCCTACGCCAAGGGGGCCACCGGCAACGTGGCCACCGAAGACGTGGTCTACCTGCTGCACGGGCTGGGCATCGCCACCGGCATCGACCTTGACGCGCTGGTGGACGCCGGAGCCTACATCAGCGAGCAGCTGGGGCGGCCCACGGGTTCGCGCGTGGCGCGCGCGCTGCTGGCCAAACGCGCGGGATAATCACCCGCCATGTGTGGAGCCGAACTCAAATCCTTGCCCGAAGGGGTGCAACGCGTGGCCGCTGTGCTGACAGAGCGCGGGCACCCGCACCTTCCCGTCATGCTCGATGACGCCGCGCGCACCGCGCAACAGGCCGCCGACGCCCTGGGCGTTGAACTGGGCCAGATTGCCAAGAGCATCATCTTCCGCCGCAAGCCCGACGAGGCTGCGGTGCTGGTCATCACGTCTGGCGACCGCCGCGTGGACGAGAAGAAGGTGCAGGCGCTGGTGTGTGCCGAAGGCCAAAAGCTGGGGCGCGCCGATGCCGATTTTGTGAAGGCGCGCACGGGTTTTTCGATTGGCGGTGTGTCGCCGGTGGCGCATGCCGAGGCACCGGTGACGCTGATCGACGAGGAGCTGTTCCGCTTTGATGTGGTGTGGGCGGCTGCCGGGCACCCGCATGGCGTGTTCCGCCTGACACCACACGACCTGGGGGCTTTGACTGGGGCACCCGTGGCGGACGTGACGCTGCGCTAGAGTGCGCGCATGTCTGAAGCCGCCGAACGCCGTTTCCTGTCTCTTGAAGTTGCACGCCGCCGTGCCCCGGCGGGTGTGACTGTGCCTTCGCCTTGTGTGGGGGTGTGCCGCATGAATTCGTCCACGGGCTGGTGCGAGGGGTGCTTTCGGACCATCGACGAGATTGCTGGGTGGAGCCGCAGCACGGACGACGAGAAGGTGGCGGTCTGGCGGTTGCTGGAGGCTCGGCAGCGGGGGGCTTGAGCTGCTCTTGTGTGTGTTGCTTGGACCTTGCTTGCTGCGGCAGGCGCAGACTTCGCTCGCTGCGGCAGGCCTGGCCCTGCGGGGGCTCATGCTGTGACGGTCGGCGCCCTTGGCGCCGACTCCGCTGCGCCCGCCTGTC
>CBKZAG010000053.1:0-17832 GCA_966692625.1 uncultured Comamonadaceae bacterium | reverse complement strand
GCCACCACGTAGTCGTAGGTGCGGCCGTCACCCATCACGCCCACGCTCTTGACCGGCAGAAACACCGTGAAGGCCTGGCTGGTCAGGTCGTACCAGCTCTTGCCGGAGTTGTGGTCGATGGTGGAGCGCAGCTCTTCGATGAAGATCGCGTCCGCGCGGCGCAGCAGGTCGGCGTATTCCTTCTTCACCTCACCCAGGATGCGCACGCCCAGGCCCGGCCCCGGGAAGGGGTGGCGGTACACCATGTCGTGCGGCAGCCCCAGGGCCACGCCCAGCTCGCGCACCTCGTCCTTGAACAGGTCGCGCAGCGGCTCCAGCAGCTTCAGGCCCAGTTGCTCGGGCAGGCCGCCCACGTTGTGGTGGCTCTTGATGGTGACGGCCTTCTTGCTCTTGGCGCCACCAGACTCGATCACGTCGGGGTAGATGGTGCCCTGCGCCAGGAAGGAAGCCCCCTTGTGACCCTGGCCGCTGGCCTTGAGCTTTTCGGCCTCGGCCTTGAAAACGTCCACGAACAGGCGGCCAATGATCTTGCGCTTTTGCTCGGGGTCGCTGACGCCTGCCAGCTCGCGCAGGAACAGCTCGCTCGCGTCCACACGAATCACCTTCGCGTGCAGCTTGCCCGCGAACATGTCCATCACCATGTCGCCTTCGTTCAGGCGCAGCAGGCCATGGTCCACAAACACGCAGGTGAGCTGGTCGCCAATCGCACGGTGGATCAACGCGGCGGCCACGGAAGAATCCACGCCGCCGGACAGGCCCAGGATGACCTCTTCGTCACCCACCTGGGCGCGGATCTTCTCCACCGCCTCGGCGATGTGGTCGCGCATGATCCAGTCGGGGTTGGTGCCGCAGATGTCCAGCACGAAACGCTCCAGGATGGCGCGGCCCTGCACGGTGTGGGTCACCTCGGGGTGGAACTGCACGGCATAGAAGCGGCGAGCCTCGTCGGCCATGCCGGCGATGGGGCAGGAGTCGGTGCTGGCCATGAGCTTGAAGCCCGGCGGCAATTCGGTCACCTTGTCGCCATGGCTCATCCACACCTTGAGCATGCCGTGGCCTTCGGGGGTGGTGAAGTCCACGATGTCCTTGAGCAGGTTGGTGTGGCCGCGCGCGCGAACCTCGGCGTAGCCGAATTCGCGGGTGTGCGAGCCTTCCACCTTGCCGCCCAGTTGCTGCGCCATGGTCTGCATGCCGTAGCAAATGCCCAGCACCGGCACGCCGAGTTCGAACACGGCGTCGGGGGCGCGGTCATCCACCTCGTACACGCTGGCATGGCTGCCGGAAAGGATCACACCTTTGAGCAGGCCGTCGGCGGCGTACTGGCGCACCCAGTCGCTGGAAACGTCGCAGGGGTGGACCTCGCAGTACACATGGGCCTCGCGCACGCGGCGCGCAATGAGCTGGGTGACCTGGGAGCCGAAGTCGAGAATGAGGATCTTCTGGTGTTGCATGGCGGTAAGGGCTCGGGCCCGTTGGAAATGCAAAAGGCCGCCGGTGCGGCGGCCCTTGGAAGGCGACGGATCAGTCGGCGCGGTAGTTGGGCGCTTCCTTGGTGATCTGCACGTCGTGCACGTGACTTTCGCGGATACCGGCGGCGGTGATCTCGACGAACTCGGCACGGTTGCGCATCTCTTCAATGGTGGCGCAGCCGCAGTAGCCCATGGAAGCCCGGATGCCGCCCGCCATCTGGAACACGATGGAGACCATCGAGCCCTTGTAAGGCACGCGGCCTTCGATGCCCTCGGGAACCAGCTTGTCGGCATTGGGATTGCCGGTGCTGGACTCCTGGAAGTAGCGGTCGGCGCTGCCCTGCTGCATGGCACCGATGGAACCCATGCCACGGTAGCTCTTGTAGCTGCGGCCCTGGTAGAGGATGACCTCGCCTGGTGCTTCCTCGGTACCGGCGAACATGCCGCCCATCATAACGGTGCTGGCGCCCGCGGCAATGGCCTTGGCGATGTCACCGCTGTAGCGGATGCCGCCGTCGGCGATCAGGGGCACACCGGTGCCCTGAAGGGCAGTGGCAACGTTGTCGATGGCGGTGACCTGCGGCACGCCCACGCCCGCCACGATGCGGGTGGTGCAGATGGAGCCCGGGCCGATGCCGACCTTGACGCCGTCAGCGCCCGCTTCCACCAGAGCCAATGCAGCGGCGCCGGTGGCGATGTTGCCACCGATGACCTGCACCTGCGGGTAATTCTGCTTGACCCAGCGCACACGCTCGATCACGCCCTTGCTGTGACCGTGAGCGGTATCCACCACGATGGCGTCAACCCCGGCCTTGACCAGAGCTTCAACTCGCTCTTCAGTGCCAGCACCCACGCCGACGGCTGCACCCACACGCAAGCGGCCAGCCGCGTCACGCGCAGCACTGGGGAAGTTGAGCTGCTTGGTGATGTCCTTGACGGTGATCAGGCCTTTGAGCTCAAAGGCTTCGTTGACCACCAGCAGGCGTTCAAGCTTGTGCTTGTTGAGCAATGCCTTGGCTTCGGCCGGGGTGGTGCCTTCGGGCACCGTGATCAGACGCTCGCGCGGCGTCATGATCTCCTTGACCGGCAGGTCCACGCGCGTCTCGAAGCGCAGATCACGACCCGTGACGATGCCAACCACCTTGCCACCGTCGATCACCGGAAAACCGGAGATGCCGAGTTCCTCGGAGAGCTGGTGAACGTGATACACCGTGGTGTCGGGGGTGATGACGACCGGATCGCGCAGCACGCCCGATTCGTAGCGCTTGACCTTGGCCACGTGAGCTGCCTGTTCCTGCGCCGACAGGTTCTTGTGGACGATACCAATGCCCCCCTCCTGGGCGATGGCGATCGCCAGGCGAGCTTCAGTCACGGTGTCCATGGCGGCGGACACGAGCGGAAGGTTCAGGGTGATGTCGCGGGTGAACTGCGTGGACAGAGAGGTGTCCTTGGGCAGGACCTGGGAGTACGCGGGCACCAGCAACACGTCGTCGAAGGTGAGCGCTTTTCCGAGTAGGCGCATGTGAAAGCTCCAAAAACACTATTGTACAGGGGGCAAACCGCGTAACATCCTGCCAACGCTCAAGGGGTGAACATGGCTTGGTTTTTACGGGACGTTCAGCAGAAGATTCGAATGGGCCGCACGAGCGCATTTGTGCTGTGCGCGGCCTTGCTCACCGGTACGTTGGCGCTGCCTGCAAGCGCCGCCAATACCTGGGTCTGGACGGATGGAAATGGCCGCAAGGTATACAGCGACACGCCACCGCCAGCGAGCGTTTCGGACAGACAGATCCTGCAGCGCCCGGGCCTCGCGCCGCCGCCTCCCCCACCGGCTGCAGCGCCCTCTCCAGCCGCAAAACCGTCAGGCCAGACAGCCCCCAAGGTCAGCCCTGCGGGGGACCCTAAGGGTAAGACACCCGCGCAATCTGAAGAAGCGCGCCGCAAGACGATTGAAACCAAGAACGCCGAAATACGCGCCGAAAACTGCAAGCGCGCCCGTGCGTCGTTGAACACGCTCAACTCTGGCAGGCGTTTGGTGACGACCAACGAGCAAGGACAACAAGTGCCCCTGACAGCCAGTGAAAAGGCAGAGGAAGCCGCCCGGCTGGAGCAGATCGTTGCAGAGAACTGCAGCGGGGAAGCGGTTCAGTAACCTGGCTTGGCACCCTTGCGGCGCTGAGCAAACAGCCCCGCCGTACGCGCGCCTTGACGGCTGAAGCGTTCACGGCGAGCGACCTTTGGGTCGACGCGTAACGGGCGGCAGAATTCGACCCGGTCCCCCTCCCGCAAAGGCTGGCTCCATGCGGCCTTGCGCCCCCAGATAGACAGGCTTATCCCCTGCTCAGACGCCAGTTCCGGGAACCGCGACAACCAGCCACTGGCCGACACCGCTTCGTTCACGGTGCATGCCGCGGGAAGCGTCAGGCACAACTCGTTCACCGTGCGGGGCGCGCTGGCGTAGACCAGGGTGACGTTCACGGCTTCAATCGCTCCCAAAAACCTGGTCGGCCCGCTTGACGAAGGCATCCACCAGGCTTCCTGCAATCTTGTCGAACACTGGCCCCACCAAGGCCGCCAGCGTGTTGCTGGCAAAGCCATAGGTGAGCGTGAAATCTACTCTGCAAGCACGCTGCGTTCCATCGCCCAATGGGGTGAAGTCCCAGGTGCCGTCAAGATGGGAAAAAGGCCCGTCTACGAGCTCCAGCTGAATGCGCCGGTCATCCACATGGGTGTTGCGCGTGGTGAACGCCTTCTTGATGCCGCCGAAGGACATGCCGATGGAGGCAACCATGCCGTCGGGCGTGCGCTCCAACACCTCCCCACTGCTGCACCATGGCAGAAACTCGGGGTAGCGGGGAATGTCGGTCACCAGCGCAAACATTTCGTGAGCGCTGTGCCAGATCAGAACAGACTTGTGAACGCTTTTCATCGAAGCCCTGCGGCTTTATCGAAACCTTTTGGTTTTCATACAATGCCCAATTGCCATGGGATTGTATTGGCCCGCAGGCACCCCATCTGAACGACATGTCTTCCGCCAAGAAAAACGCCAAACCCCAGATCCGCGACAGCCGCATCGCCGAAAACAAGAAGGCCGCCTTCAACTACCACTTTGAAGAGCGCTTCGAGTGCGGCATGGTGCTGGAAGGCTGGGAGGTGAAAGCGCTGCGCGAGGGCAAAGTGCAGCTCACCGACGGCTACGTGCTGGTCCGCGACGGCGAGCTGTACCTGATCGGCTGTCTCATCAACCCGCTACGCACCGCATCCACCCACGTCAGCGCCGACAGCGCGCGCACCAAGAAGCTGTTGATGCACAAGGAAGAGATCCGACGCCTCATCGGCAAGGTGGAACAAAAAGGCTACACGCTGGTGCCGATCAACCTGCACTGGAAGAACGGCCGGGTGAAGTGTGACATTGCCTTGGCCAAGGGCAAAGCCGAACACGACAAGCGCGACACCATCAAGGAACGCGAGGGCAAGCGCGAGGTGGAGCGCGCCCTCAAACAGCGGCAGCGCTGAGCGCTGGCCCCGCCCAGTTCAAAGAAGCGGGCGAAGTTCACGTGCTGCGTCTTGCAGCAGTGGCAGAAGCTCCCTTTGAACCGCCCCGTTTTGCAGCCTGTTGTGCGGCACCACCGCGTTGAGGGCGGCCACGGTCTTGCCGTCCAGGTTGCGCAGGGGCACGGCCACGGCAAACACGCCGAGTTCATGCTCCTCGCTGGCGATGCAGTGATCGGCCTGGCGCACGTCGGCAATCACCTGACGGAAGGCCTTGGGCTCCACCACGGTGTAGGGCGTCAGGCGCGCCAGCGCCCTGCCCTTGAGCCAGCCGTTGAACTCGGTCTTGGGCAGCGCCGCCAGCAGCACACGCCCGGTGGACGTGGCATGGGCAGGCAGGCGCCCCCCCAGGTGCAGGCCGTAGGCCAGCAGGCGCACTGGCGCACTGACTAACAGCGGCGCGCCGAGTGAGCCGCCATCCCAGTCACCTGCGGAGCCCACCATGGCCACGCTGCGGGCGACGATGACCACGGCATCCCCCTCCAGCACGGCCACGGAAAATGAGTCGCGCGTCTGTGCAGCCAGCCGGTTGAGCGTGGGCTGCACCGCCCGGGGCAGGCGCGCGCTGGACAGGTAGCTGCCGGAAAACCGCAGCACCTTGGCCGACAGCCAGAAATAGCTGCCGTCCGTTTCCAGGTAGCCCAGGTGCGCCAGGGTCAACAGGTGGCGGCGCGCCGCTGCCCGGGTGATACCCGCCCGCTGGGCGGCCAGCGTGGCATTGAGCCGCTGGCGCTCGGTGTCGAAGCTTTCTAGGACAGCCATGCCCTTGGCCATGCCCTCGATGAGATCGGCCTTGGCAATGCTCATGGCCGGAGTGATTGAAGTTGCGCGATCATCGCGCAATTGTTCCACTGATCGCGCAAACCCGCAATCACCGGGGTGTGCAGGCAGGCCACCGGGGTCTAGCATGAACCCATTCGCACTGATTCACAGGAGACATCCATGAACCCCCACGCTCACCTTCGTTCTCTGCCCCCCAAGGGGGCGCATCCCTCCCTTGAGACAGCTCGGCGGGAGGTCTGACCATGCGCACCCAAGTTGCCATCATCGGCGCAGGCCCCTCTGGCCTGCTGCTCGGCCAACTGCTGTACAAGGCTGGCATCGACGCCGTCATCCTCGAACGCCAGACCCCTGAATACGTGCTCGGCCGCATTCGCGCGGGCGTGCTGGAACAGGTGGCCATCGACCTGCTGGATGAAGCAGGCGTGGGCGAGCGCATGCACAAGGAGGGCCTGGTGCACACGGGCTTCGACATGCTGTTCAACGGCCAGCGCCACCGCATCGACCTGGAAGGCTTGACGGGCGGCAAGAAGGTGATGGTCTATGGCCAGACCGAAGTGACCCGCGACCTGATGGACGCCCGCAAGGCTGCTGGCCTGACGAGCATCTACGAAGCAGCCAACGTGCAGGTGCACGACTTCGACACCACCAAGCCGCGCGTCACCTACACAAAGGACGGCCAGACCCACACCATCGAGTGTGACTTCATTGCGGGCTGCGACGGCTTCCACGGCGTGTGCCGCGCCAGCGCGCCGCGCAACGCCATCAAGGAATACGAAAAGGTGTACCCCTTCGGCTGGCTGGGTTTGCTGTCGGACACCCCGCCGGTGCACCACGAACTGATCTACGCGAACAGCGAGCGCGGTTTTGCCTTGTGCTCACAACGCAGCCACACCCGCAGCCGCTACTACCTGCAGGTGCCACTGACCGACAAGGTGGAGCAGTGGAGCGACGACGCCTTCTGGAACGAGCTGAAGCTGCGCCTGGACGCCGAGGCGGCCGAACATCTGGTGACCGGCCCCAGCCTGGAGAAAAGCATTGCGCCGCTGCGCAGCTTTGTAACAGAGCCGCTGCGCTTTGGCCGCATGTTCCTGGCAGGCGACGCCGGGCACATCGTGCCGCCCACCGGTGCCAAGGGCCTGAACCTGGCCGCCACCGATGTGAAATACCTGTCCAACGCCATCGTCGAGTTCTACCAGGACAAGACCGAGGCGGGCATTGACAGCTACTCCGAACGCTGCCTCAAGCGCATCTGGCGCGCGGAGCGTTTCAGCTGGTGGTTCACCTCGATCATGCACAACTTCCCGGACGAAGGCGCCATCAACGCCAAGCTGCAACAGGCCGAGCTGGACTACCTGATGCACTCCGAGGCTGGCCTGCGCACGATTGCCGAGAACTACGTGGGCCTGCCCCTGGATTTTGGGCAGTGAGCCAGATCAACCATCCCCGCTGCCGGGCCGGCGCAGTCCGCGGAAGGTGCCCCTGGCGTGCGGCAGCCACCCCTGGCGGCGCCAACGCCACCACATCAGGGCACCCCGCAGGCATTCGTCCAGCACATAGGCGGCCCAGATGCCCGGCAGGCCAAAACCACGGCCCAGCCAGTACGAACCGCCGCCCAGAATCAGCACCAGCGATGCCACGCTGGCCAGCACGGGGAAGTGCACGTCACCCGTGGCCCGCAGGGCCCCGATCACGACGAGGTTGAACACCCGCCCCAGCTCCAGCGCCACCGACATCCACAGCAGCGTTTGAGCAGCTTCGATGATGGCCGGGTCCTTGGTGAAAATGCGCATGAGCCAAGGCGCGGAAATCGCAGCCAGCAAGGCCAGCCCCCCAGACGCAAGCAAGCCGTTGCGGACGCCTTTGCGCACGATGGCATCGGCCTCGCGCAGGCGGGCGCCTCCAACCAGCCGCCCAACCATGATTTCGCACGCCCAGCCGATGGCCATGCTGATCAGCAACACGTACTTGAGGGTCTGCAAGGTGTAGGAGTGTGTGGCCAGTGCCGCCACACCAAGCCGGGCCGTCGCCGACAAGGACACCATGAAGGCCAGGCGATAGACCAATTCCAGCGCGGCACCCGGCACGCCGATGCGCAGCACCGGCCACAGGATGTGCCCCGGCACCAGCCACCAGTCGCGCGGCGTGGCCTTGAGGCCCATGCGCAACTTCCAAGTCCACAGGTGCAGCGCCAGGCCCAGAAGACGGCTGAGCAGCCATGCCAGCGCGTACCCGTTGAGCCCCCATCCTTCCCATGAGCCCACGCCCTGCATGAAGACAAAAGCCAGAAGCAGGTGGGAGCCATGCATGGCCACCATGATCAGCAGGGATTCGCGCGCGAACAGGTGCGCCCGCAGCACGGCGGCCATGCTGAGGTTGTAGGCCTCGAGCACCATGGATGGCGCCAGCAGCAGCATGTAGAGCGTGGCCGCCGGCCACAACTGCTCAGGTGCGTTCAGCACATCCAGGGTGAACGTTCCCCCAAGCAGCAACCACAACGCCACCCCCAGACCAGCCCAGGTACTGGCCCCCAACGCCATGAGCGACGTGGCACGTGCCTGCTCATGCTGCCCGCTGCCCAGGCGCTGCGTGACGACGATACCGAGCCCGATGGCCAGCACCCTGAACACCACGAACAGCGTCTCCAGCACCTGCTGCGTCAGACCGAAGGTGCCTGCTGCCGCATCAGACGTGTACGAAGCGAGGTAAAGCCCTGCCATGGCCACCGTCATGCCAAGCAGGAATTCGCCGACGATGGGGCCAGCTATCTTGTTGAGGCTGGGGCGAACGTAGGTGGCTGGGGCGCTCACGTCAGTGGATGAAGTTAAAGGGGCGCGAGCAATTGTATTTGGGTTACATGATTAACGATAACCCGGTTACATGCAAATTGTGAGCTGGTAGCGAAGTATCCGCCTCATGGCGCCAATTAACTTTTCAGGCCGGCAGATCGAGCGTACGGTAGCAGGCTTGGCCGTCTGAGCCGAAGACGTGGATGCGGTCGGCGGGCCACTGCACATGCACTGTCTCCCCCACCCCTTCGGTGGCCGTGCCCGGCACACGCACAGTGATGGCCTGCAGCTTCTGCCCCACATCCACGTAGAGCAGAGACGCCTCACCCAGTTTTTCGACGTGGCTGACCTGGCCGCTCACACTGTTGGCCGTGCCAGCGCCCACCAGGCGCATGTCCTCGGGACGGCAACCGACGTGAATGGCCTCCCCGAACTGGATGGCCTGCGCATCAACCGAGGCGTCCAGATCAATGCCCGCCAGCTTCACCGTGGCGGCATTCGGCGCCGCGCGTACCAGTTGCCCAGGCAGCACGTTCATCTTCGGCGAACCAATGAACTCCGCCACGAACAGGCTGGCCGGACGGTGGTACAAGGCCATAGGCGACCCCACTTGCGCAATGGAGCCGTGACTGGCAATGCGGTCGCCGGTGTGCAGCAACACAATCTTGTCAGCCAACGTCATGGCCTCCACCTGATCGTGCGTGACGTAGATCATGCTGGCCGAGCCGATGCGCTTGTGCAGCCGGGCGATTTCGAGCCGGGTCTGCACCCGCAGGGCAGCGTCAAGGTTGGACAACGGCTCATCAAACAGGAAAACACGAGGCTCCTTGACGATGGCGCGGCCAATGGCCACGCGCTGGCGTTGCCCGCCTGACAGGGCCTTGGGCAGGCGGTCCAGCAAGTGAGTGAGCTGCAGAACCTCGGCTGCCTCTCGCACCTTGCGGTCGATCTCTGCCGCGTTGGCGCCGAACACCTTCAGCCCGAAAGCCATGTTCTCGCGCACGGTCATGTGTGGATACAACGCGTAGCTCTGGAACACCATGGCCACGCCACGGCGAGCAGGCGCAAGGTCGTTGACGCGCTCTCCGCCGATGAGCAGGTCGCCGGAAGTGATTTCCTCCAGGCCAGCCACCATGCGCAACAGGGTGGACTTGCCGCACCCCGAGGGGCCAACGAACACACAGAATTCACCGTGCTCGATGGTCAGGTTGGCATCGTTGATGGTCAGCGTCTGCGGCGTGTATCGCTTGGAGACGTGGCGGAACTCGATCTTGGACATGGCTTGTGCTCCTTCAACAGGCGGCGTGCAGCCCGCCCCAGGGTTCGAAACGGATGGTGCCGTCAACAATGCGTGCACCTTCCAACCCGCTGCCTGCCAGCGGGGTTGCAGAGGCCACTTCCGCAGGCAGCGCCCAGACGACGGCTTCGCCGCTGAAGTTGAACGCGCAGAGCACCCGCGCATCGCCATGGTTGCGCACGAAGGCCAACACCTGCTCGTGAGCGGGCAGCATGACCATGCTGCCCTTGACCAGGGCCGGCTGCGTGCGGCGCCAGTGAAGCAGTTGCGCGTAGAAAGCCATCAGGCTGCCAGCCCCTTGCCGGTCCACCGCCATTGGCAGGTGAACAGGCGACACAGGCAACCAGGGCTTACCGGGACCGAAACCCGCGTGCAGTGCACCGGAAACCCAGGGCATGGGCGTGCGGCAACCGTCGCGCCCCTTGAACTTGGGCCACATGGTGATGCCGAAGGGATCCTGCAGCTCCTCGTAGGTGATGTCGGCTTCGGGCAGGCCCAGCTCGTCACCCTGGTAGATGCAGGGCGTGCCCCGGATCGACATCTGCATGGCCGCTGCCAGGCGCAGCAGGCGCTCGTCAGGCTGATCGCCACCCCAACGGGTGGCCAGCCGCACGCAGTCGTGGTTGGACAGCGCCCAGCAGGGCCAGCCGTCGCCCACGATGTCGAGGAAACGGGTGAACAGCGCGTGCAGGAACGGGGCGCTGTGCTGCTTGCCTAGCAGGTCGAAGCAATAGGCCATGTGCAGCTTGTCGCCGCCGCTGGTGTACTGCGCCATGCGGGCCAAGCCATCGTCATCACCAATCTCGCCGACCATGGTGGTGTCGGGGTACTCGTCGAGCAGGGCACGCAGGCGACGCAGGAAGTCGAGGTTCTCGGGTTGGCTCTTGTCGTGCAAATGGCGCTGCCAGCCATAGGGGTTGTTGCGGTCCACCGCCGGGTCTTCGCCCTGCGGCATGCCTCGGCCTGGGTTGCTGCGCAACTGTTTGTCGTGGAAGTAGAAGTTGGCGGTATCCAGGCGGTAGCCGTCCACGCCCAGCTCCAGCCAGAAGCGCACGTCATCCAGAATCGCCTGCTGCACCTCGGGGTTGTGGAAGTTGAGGTCCGGCTGGCTGGTCAGGAAGTTGTGCATGTAGTACTGCAGACGGCCGGTGTCCCACTGCCACGCGCTGCCGCCAAAGATGCTCAGCCAGTTGTTGGGCGGGTTGCCGTCGTCCTTGGCGTCGGCCCACACGTACCAATCGGCTTTGGGGTTGTCGCGGCTGGCGCGGCTTTCCTTGAACCAGGGGTGCTGGTCGGATGTGTGCGACAGCACCTGGTCGATCATCACCTTCAGGCCGAGTTCGTGCGCGCGCTTCACCAGCGTGCGGAAGTCGTCCAATGTGCCGAACATGGGGTCCACGTCGCGGTAGTCGCTCACGTCGTAGCCAAAGTCCTTCATCGGGCTCTTGAAGAAGGGGGACAGCCAGATACCGTCCGCGCCCAACCGGGCCACGTGTTCCAACCGGGCCGTGATACCGGGCAGGTCACCAATGCCGTCGGCATTGCTGTCCTGGAAGCTGCGGGGGTAGATCTGGTAGATGACGCCGCCGCGCCACCATTCGTTGTTGGGAGCCTTGTGTTTCATGAGTAAGCAGTGAGAGAAAAGGAATCAACCCTTGACCGCACCGGCCGTGAGGCCCGAGACGATCTTTTTCTGGAAAAGCAGCACCAGTGCCACCAGAGGAAGCGTGACCAGCACAGAAGCGGCCATGATGTTTCCCCAGGGGATGTCGTATTTGCTGGCACCCGAGATGAGCGAGATGGACACCGGCACGGTGCGCTCGTTGTTGTCGAGCACGAAAGTGAGTGCAAAGAGGAATTCGTTCCAGGCGGCGATGAACGCCAGCAAGCCCGTGGACACCAGCGCTGGCCACAGCAGCGGCAGGAACACGTCCTTGATGACGCGCCAGGGGCTGCAGCCGTCCATGATGGCCGCCTCTTCCAGTTCCTTGGGCAGTTGCTTCATGAAGGTGGTGAGCACCCAAACGGTGAAGGGCAACGTGAAGATCATGTAAGGCAGCACCAGGCCCAGCGCCTTGTTGTAAAGGCCCAGCCACTGGATGAGTTCGAACATGCCAGCCAGCACCGCCACCTGCGGAAACATCGACACCCCCAGGATGGTCATGAGCAGCAGCCCCCTGCCCTTGAAGGAAATGCGCCCCAGGGCGTAGGCGGCCGTCACGCCCATGAAGAGCGAAAGCACCACCACCAGCACGGAGACCATGATCGAGTTGACGATGTGCCGGCCGAAAGGCTGCTCAGCCAGCGTGAACAACGAGATGTAGTTGCCCAGCGTCACCGAGCTGGGCCACAAACGGGGCTCGAACAGCGCCGCCCCGGACTTGAGCGATGTGGAGATGGCGTAAATGAAGGGGAAGACCGACAGCGCCACCACCAGGGCCGCTGCCAGATACAACGCAGAGCGTGTGTACCAGGGAGATTTCATGTTCAGTCCTCCGCCAGCTTGAGCCGGCCCAGGCGGATGTAGGCGACCGTGCACAGGCCGATGATCAGGAAAAGCGCCGTGGAAGCTGCGGAGCCATAGCCCATGTAGCCGTTTTCCACCATCTCGCGCCGCACGAAGCCAGACATGCTGATCGTGCTGTTGTTGTTCGACGTGAGCACGTAGATCAGGTCGAACACACGCAGGGCATCCAGCAGGCGGAAGATCACGGCCACCATCAGGGCAGGACGGATCAGGGGCAGCGTCACGCGCCAGAACACGCGCAGCGGGTGCACGCCGTCAACCTTGGCAGCTTCGTAGCAGTCTTTCGGCAGGGTCTGCAGCGCCGCCAGGATCAGCAGTGCCATGAAGGGCGTGGTCTTCCACACGTCCACGGCGACCACCGTCCACAGTGCATAGGCCGGATCGGCCGTCCAGGCGAGTTTTTCGGCCAGCAGGCCAGCATCCACCAGCCACTGGTTCACCACGCCGAACTGGTCATGCAGCATCCAGCCCCACATCTTGGCCGACACGATGGTAGGTATGGCCCAGGGCACCAGCACGGCGGCACGGACCCAGGCCCGGCCACGGAATTCCTGATTGAGCAACAAGGCCACGCCCAGACCAAAAGCCGTCTCCAGCGTCACCGACACCAAGGCGAACTTGAGTGTGTTCAGGATGGACACACCCCAGTCGCTGGCCCAGAAGCCCTCGGTGTGGGTGGGGTTGGCGAACAAACCGTACTCGCCAAGGTAATTCTCCAACCCCACGAAACGGGCCGCACCAATGTCGTTGATGTTGGCATCGGTGAAACTGAACCAGATGGTGCGCCCAAGGGGCCAGGCGGCCACCATCAGGAGCACCACCACCATGGGCGCCAGGAACAGCCAGGCGGTGCGTGTCTTGTTGTTCATCATGTCGATTCCGGGTCAGGCTAGGCCTACTCGGTTCACCACTTGTTGCGGCGCACTTGCTTGAGGCGTGCTTCCAGCTTGACCAGCGAGTCTTCGGCGCTCACCTTGCCGGACAACACGTCGTGCGTAGCATTCCAGAACGCGGCGCTCACCTCGGGGTACTTGCCACCGGTAGGGGTGGACGGGCGAGGCACGGCACTCACGAACACGTCGAACAGGCTGTAGAAGAAGGGGTTGGCGTCCAGCACCGCCTTGTCCTTGTACAAGGAGACGATGGTGGGGTTGTAGGAACTGGTGATGGCGCGCTCGCGCTGCACCTCGGCGCTGGTCATGTACATCACCAGGTCGGCCGCGGCCTCCGGGCTCTTCGAGTATTTGGACACTGCAAGCTGCCAGCCGCCCAGCGTGGCTGCGTTCTGGCCATCGGCCCCGCCCTTGGGCAGTGGCGCTACGCCAACCTTGCCCTTGATCTTGCTGTCAGCACCGTTGGCCAGCGACCAGGCATATGGCCAGTTGCGCATGAAGGCGGCGTTGCCGTTCTGGAAAACGCCACGCGCCTCTTCCTCGGCATAGTTGAGCACACCACGCGGAGCGATCGTGCCCACCCAGGAGGCCGCCATCTTGAGCGCCTTGGCTGCGTTGGGGTTGTTCACCGTGATGTTGCCGCTGGCATCGACCACGTTGCCTGCGTTGTAGCTGTGCAGCCATTCGATGGCGTCGCACGTCAACCCTTCATAAGCCTTGGCCTGGAAGACCAAACCGTGAAAGTCAGCGTTGCCCGCAGCACGCTCGCCGTCCTGCACCTTCTTGGCCACGGCAGTCAGTTCCTCCCAGGTGGCCGGAGGCTTGGCGCCGTACTTCTCCAACAGGTCCTTGCGGTAGTAAAGCAGGCCTGCGTCGGTGAACCAGGGCATGGCCAGCAGTTTGCCGTCTACCGTGTTGTTCGCCACGATGGCTGAGAAATGCTCCTTCTCCACCCCTTTGGAATAGGGCTTCAGGTCCAGCAGGTGGTCCTTGATCACACCAGGCCACACCACGTCCACGTTGATCACGTCCAGGTCGGTCGACTTGGCGGCAAACATCTGGCGGAACAGCGACAGGATGTCGGTCGTGGAATTGGGCACCGTGAATAGCTTGACGGTGTGCCCCGTTTTCTTGGACCACGCTTCGGTGTGCTTCTTGCAATTCTCGAAGTCCTGCCCCACGGAACCACAGGAAATGGTGATGGTGGCGGCCTGCGCGCCCGCCAGGGCACCGGCAGTCGTCAGGGTCAGCAGCGCGGCTTTGATTGCCACGGCACGGGAATGGATACGCATGTTTGCCTCACAAATGTTGTTGATCGCCGCCCACCCGACACCAGGATCCACGGTGGCCGCAAACGAATTTCACCACTTACGCAAACGATTGCATTACAGGGTTTACCCCATCCCCATTGAAATTTGTACCTGGAACGTAACCCGAACCCTCAGCCGCCCGTGCTGTCGCGAACGATGAGTTCCGTCGGAAGCATCACCATGCGCCGGGACCGGTGCGCTATCGCATCAAAGAGCATGTCGACCAGCGCTTTGCCTGCCAGACTGGCTGGTTGACGCACCGTGGTCAACGAAGGATGCATGTGAGCCGAAAGCGGGATGTCATCATAGCCGACCACCTTCACGTCCCCTGGGACAGAGATGCCTCTTTCGCTCAGCGCTCCGATGATCGAAATGGCGGTGACGTCACTGTTGGCAAACACCCCGTCAAACGCAACGCTCTGGTCGAGCCAGTCGTCGATCACATGGCGTACGCGCGTATCACCAAACAAAAAGGACTGCTCCAGCCTGTTGTCCGGCTGGACGCCTGCTTCCTCCAAGGCACGCCTGTAACCCAGGTATCGCAACCCGGCCTCTGGGTGGGTCTTGTCGCCAAAGAAGGCAATGCGCTTGCAGCCGCGCTCCAGCAAATGCCGCGTGGCCAGGTAGCCACCTTGAGCGTTGTCGCCCCCCACCACCGAGTACATGGCGTCTGGCAGACAGGCCCCCCACACAGCCATCGGCACCCCTTGGCGTGCCAGTTCATTCAGGTGTTCATGCCAGGTGAGCTGGCCAATGACGATGAGCCCGGCCACCTGCCCACTGGCCACCATTGGTGCCATCAGGTGCTTGCGGTCCTCTTTGAGCCTGCTGAGCAACAGGCTCATGCCCCGTTCGTCCAGTGCATCGGCCACCGCGCCCAGGACGCTCAGCAGGAACGGGTCCGAAATCGCCTGCATGCTGTCACCGAGGATGGTGACCCCTACCGTCTGGATGTCGCGCTTGCGCAGGTTGGCCGCCCCCACGTTCACGCTGTAATTGAGCGAGCGCGCCAATTCGGCAATGCGGCTGCGTGTGGCCTCGGGAATTTGAGGACTGCCGCTGAGTGCACGCGACACCGTGGACACCGACACGCCGGCCAGCCGTGCGATGTCGGTCATCTGCATGCGTTTGCGGGAAGGTGGTGGCGCGTGCGGAGCCGGTTCTACCGGATCGGAAACCGCACGCCTTGAAGGAGAGCGTTCAGGCATGTACCGATTATTTCATTTCACGGCTGCCATGCTCATCACAAGGAACAAAAAAGGCCCGCAGCCTTGGGGGCCACGGGCCAAGAAAAGAGCCTGGGAAAACCGTTCAGAAAGCGTAGTTCAACCGCACACGAACCGCTGTCAGTCCGTCCTGTCCGGTATGCGTGGAATGGCTGATGGCCGGGGTGATGGTGGCGCCTTTGACGCCAAACAGCGGGAAGCTGTAGGCGGCGTAATAGGTGTTGGACTTGCCGGCAGCGGTCTTGTCGTGGATCAGGCCCACACCGGCCGCACCGAACGTGGCGTTCAGGCCGAAGGACGAAGCATTCACATCGCTGCTCTTGGCGTAGCTGGCGTTGACGTAGCCGTCCTTGCTCACCGCATAGCCAGCCGACAGGCCGAAGCCGTTCTGGTTGCCCGCGCCCCGGTCAAAGTGCTCAATGCCTGCGCGCAGCGTCAGCGGGCCATTGGTGTAGACCGCCACGGGGCGCACGCCCTGCTCGACGATGCCGGTCTTGGCCCCTTTGTAAGAAATCAGCCCCAGCTCAAAACGCAGGTTGGGGCTGGCATTAAGGCCGACGGCGCCGTGGAACTGGTCGTCCTTGAAGCGGCCGCGCAGCACGTTGGCACGGTACGTGCCTGAGGCCACGCTTTCCACAACAGTGTCCTTGCCCAGGGGGAACAGGTCCACCGCTTCAAAGCGGCCGAGCTTGAAATCCCATGTGCTGTTGCCGAACTGGAGCCAAGCGTCGTCAATGCCAGTGTCTGCGTTCAGGCCAAGCAGCAGCGAGCCGCGGGCGTTGACGAAGAAGTCACCCTGGCGCAGCAATTCAGCATTGGCGTTGATCTCGATGCGTCCGCCGTTGTCGAAGGTGCTGGCAGCGACGGGGTTGTCGCGGCCGGACTTGTAGGTGGTGTTGGTTTCGATGTTGGCGTCGAACTTGACGTCGGCTTGCGCGCCCAGGGAACAGACCGCCAGCATGGCGGCAACGGCGGACGGCTTGAGGAACTGATGCATCGAATATCTCCGGGTTTTGATGGTTGGGTTTGCTGCCTGAAAGGACCTTTTCGGCAACCTCACTGAGGCGAGCGGATTGAATCACCACAGAAAACGTTTGCATGAAGGTAAAAACCCTGATTTTTTGCGTCATCCTGGTTACGTAACCGTTTTTCAGGCCAAAACTCACACATATTTATCAACATTGATGCAAAGGTTTTCATGAATCAGTACGATGCTCAAAAAAAATAAGACCCCAAACATGTCACTCGAGCCCGCGCTTTACCCATCAATCACATCCGCTTCAGACAGTCTTCGCCGTGCCCGCTGGGCCACGCGCGCCCAGTTCGTTGCACTGGGCGTGACAGGCGGCGCCTGGGGCGTTCACATCCCGTCCGCCAAGTCTGCGTACGGGCTGAGTGAGGGCACCCTCTCACTCGTGCTGCTGACGATTGCCATCGGCGCCATCGCGTCTTTGCTGGTCGCCGGGCGAATGGTGGCTTGGCTGGGCGTGCAACGGGCGGTCCAGGGGTGCGCGTCGGCGATGGCGCTCGCCCTGGCCAGTGCGCTTTGGTGGCCGGGGCTGTGGGGCCTGTTGCCCGCCATGTTCCTGTTCGGCGCGGCCATGAGCCTGTACGACGTGGCGATCAACACCGAAGGCTCGATGCTGGAGGCGCGTGCCGGGCGGCCCATCATGGGCAACCTGCATGGCAGCTTCAGCTTGGGGGGCATGGCGGGCGCCATGCTGGCCGCCGCGCTGCTGCGCACGAACCTGCCGCCCAGTTGGCAGCTCTCAGGCATAGGGTTGCTGGTGCTGGCATGGGTGGCCATCACGTCGGTCGGCTTGCTCGACGCACCATCGGAAGTTGCCCCTGGAGGCCACTCCCCGCGCCAGCGCCTGTGGCCGCATGGCCAGTTGCTGGTCCTGGGCCTGCTCATCTTTGCTGGCATGAGCGCAGAAGGTGCCATGTACGACTGGAGCGTGCTTTACCTCAAGCAGGAGGTGGGCATGC
>CBKZAG010000052.1:0-17929 GCA_966692625.1 uncultured Comamonadaceae bacterium | reverse complement strand
CCGCCAGATCCTGCAGTGAAATATTTTGATCAAGGTGTTCTTCTACATACTGCACTACTAGTCGGCGCTGTGCGGGAGACAGCCGACCATAAGAACGATAATCACGACAAATGATCTTCGCATAATGACGCAGCATATGAATGCAAAGTTGTGTTTTTAATGCGTCGACATAAATTCTCCCACCGAATACCCCGCACTTCAGTTCGTTCTCAAACTGGGTAATCAACATCGGCAGAACAGGATCTTCGGAGCGGACAATATCCTCCATCTCTACATCTTTGATGTCTTTATCGAAGACATCCCCTGCGACACGGGCAATGGCGCTTTGAGACAGGTAGATGTGAGACACATCGATCTCCTGGTCCCAGCGCCACTGAGATTCTTCTGCACGTGTCAAAATGGAAACCACACCTGGCTCGACCCTCGCCGACCGCCAAGGACCACCGCTTCGACGACTCATCTCTGCTAAACCATTCCGATATACGACGATCATGTAATCTCGCATCGTGGGTATTTGCACATCAAGACTGTCGTAATGATATCCCTTAAGAATTGTTTCGCCCCACCCAAGATGCGTACTATCAAGCGTGAGCTGCCCAGGGATCCAGCGCGGCACTTCATCAGGCGTGATCAAGGAGTTCATGAACCGGCACTCCAGGTTAACCATAAATCCAGTTTACTATTTTAAAACGATATTGCTCATAGTGCTTACCCGGAACAAGGCACTCTGTACCGAGCGGTGTGTTAGCAAGGAACATGTGTATACAGTACCAGCTTGAGGCCTTCACAACCAGCCTTCGAGTTCTGCAGAACCAATCGCTGGTTGTGAGAGGGAGTTCTTGCGACTCAGAACACCTTAAGTATCCTGACGTTCAGTCGACTGGATTCCTTGAATCCGTTGTCAACCTTTAAGTCACGACCCACAGACGCCAGCACTTGTAAAGAGGGGCTTACAAAAGTAGAAGCTGTCAAGGTGATTTTCGTGGTAGCCATCTCGTTGTTCAAAGACGCGCCATTTACCCTTTGAACGCCGCCAAATGTATGCGAAAGTCCGATTGCCAACAAAGTGCCCGCGCTGTGATGCCAGTTTAAAGACCCCTGAAGTTGATATAACGGCTTTTGTTGAAGCATGTCCGCACCCGAAGCCCCAAAATTCTTGTTCTTTCCAAACAGAGTTGCATCAATTGCCCCTTCTACATCAATCTGCTTGCTCAATTGATACGTGCCACCGAACTGGAGAATGGCCTTCCAGCGGTTCTCGCCAATGTTGAGTGACTGCCCCTTGTCGTAGTCACCGGTTGGCAGAACCAAGTAGGGAGCAAACGAGAAAGAGTTCCGCGACGCGGCGTCCGCCCTGGCGAACCAGATCGGACTGGCCAAGATCAGATCCCCGGCGCCCGAGGCATTGCCAAGCCCCGCAACCACTCCGCCCGTGCTCAAACGTGCCCATGGCAGCAAGACCTGCGGTGCAACGACCAATCCTGAGACTTCAATCGGGCGAACGTAACGAAGAATTGCTACGTCCGAGCTAAGTTTTGTGTTGGCGGTCTTTTGTTCGTTCGTATAGAGAGCGTTCCTGTTGGCATGCTGGGCATAGAAAAGAAATAGGTTGGTGCCAGGAGGCGGGGCGTTCCAATCCCCTGGATCAGTGTCGATGGCATGAACTGAGGTCATCGCTGATACTGTAACAACCATTGCAAACACAGAACGCAGTCCGGCAAAGCTGCGAAAGCACTTAATACTCATCTTGTCTCCTAGAAATTTTTGAATCACATACTCGAGGACACGTTGGACCACGAACGTTTGGCACAATAAGGGGCAAAGATATGAACTCGTCAGGTGTCGATGTTTCTCCTTTTTAGTTAACGTAACCCACGAATCAAGCGGCTGGATCCTGCAGCCTCGGGCATCGAGAACGTCAGTTGAGTTGGGATACAAACTTGGTGGTCAGGTATCCATCGAACGTTTCGCTACCGCCTTCGCTGCCGTAGCCGCTCTCCTTGAGGCCACCAAACGGTGTCTCTGCAAGCGCCAATCCGATGTGGTTGATCGACACCATGCCGGCCTCCAGACCACGAGAGATAGCATGCGCGTTTTTGGCTGACCTTGTGAAGGCATAGGAGGCCAAGCCAAAGGGCAGTCGGTTGGCACGCTGCAAAGCATCCTCCAGTTTCCCGAAGCGCACGATCCCAGCCATCGGACCGAACGGCTCTTCATTCAAGAAGAGGGCTTCTTCAGGCAAGTCCGTGATGACCGTGGGCGCATAAAAATTGCCTTCGCCAGGCAACATATGACCACCTGTCCGGATGTTGGCACCACACTGACGCGCATCGTCAACGAATGCATCCATAGCCGCGATGCGGCGACGTTGGGCCAACGGCCCCATTCGGGTACCGACCTCAAGTCCGTCGCCCACCTTGATGGCCTGGGTCTTGGCAACGAATCGGTCCACAAAGTAGTCGTGGGCCCCCTCCTGCACAAAGAAGCGCGTTGGAGATACACAAACCTGACCGGCGTTCCGAAACTTGTAACCCACCAGCTGTTCGACGGCAGTGTCGATGTCTGCGTCATCGCACACGATGACCGGCGCGTGCCCACCCAGTTCCATCGTGCAACGCTTCATCAGCGAGCCAGCCAAAGCGGCCAGTTGCTGACCAACAGGGGTAGAGCCCGTGAACGAAATCTTGCGCACGATGGGAGACCGGATCAAGTGATCCGAAATCATTGCCGAGTCACCCCAGACTACGTTCAGCACACCGGGAGGCAAACCTGCATCGTGAAACAGATGGGCGATGGCCACCACAGCGCTCGGGGTGTCGCTGGAACCCTTGACGATCACCGAGCAGCCGGCGCCTATCGCTGCCGCCACCTTGCGGATGGCCTGATTGAAGGGGAAGTTCCAAGGCGAAAATGCCACGCACACGCCGATTGGCTCGCGCAAGACCGTTTGATGGACCTGGCTGGAACGTGCCGGGATCACCCGACCGTAGATGCGGCGGCACTCTTCGGCATGCCAGTCGGCGTGCTCTGCGCAAACGGACACTTCTCCCACCGCCTCGGCCAAGGGCTTGCCTTGATCCAGTGTGATGTTTCGCCCAATCACCTGGGCACGCTCGCGAGCCAGTTCGCCTACCTTGCGCAGGATCTGGCTGCGCAGCATGGGTGAGCTGTTCCGCCATGACTCAAACGCCCGTTGGGCGCTCGACAAGGCGCGGTCCAAGTCGGCCTTCGTCGCGTGAGGCAGTTTTCCAATCGGCAGGTTGGTGGCGGGGTTCAGCACATCCGTTTCGTGGCGGCCTTCGCCTTGAACGAACTCGCCATCGATGTATTGGGTAATTTCTGGGTACATGGGTCGGCAGTCGTAAGTCGGATCAGGGAACAAGGATCGTGCGGCCAATCACGCGGCCATGCAGAAGGTCTTCCATCGCAGCGTTGGCTTCACTCAGTGGTCGGCTCACAATGGGAATAGCGCGTACGTTCTTGCCCTTGAAGAGTTGGACCAACTCCTTCAACTCAGAGAGTGTGCCCACGTAGCTGCCCTGCAAAGTCAGCGGGCGCATGACAATCACAGGCAAAGACAGACTGATCTCACCGCCCATCAAGCCGCACATCACGATGTGCCCATCGCGCGCAGAAGCATTGATGGCCAAGGTGGCCGTGGACGCCGCCCCGACCAGATCCAGTACCGACCGGGCACCGCCGCCGGTGGCTCTAACGATCTGCTTGACCGCATCCTCGGCCTTGCCATCGATGGCCATCAGGGCTCCGGCCGCCACAGCCGCCTCTCGTTTGACAGGATCGATATCAACCACGATGGCTCCCTTGCCATCCAGTACCTTCAGGACTTCGAGTGCCATCAGCCCCAGACCGCCCGCACCGATGATGACAACCGGGTCCTGCTTCAGGCGTTCACCCAATTTCTTCAATGCGCTGTAGGTCGTCACGCCCGCACAGGCCAGAGGTGCTGCGCTGATTGGATCCAGCCCATTGAGATCCACTAGATAGCGCGGGTGTGGAACCAAAACGTATTCAGCGAAGCCCCCAGGGCGCACCACGCCCAGCGACTGAGATTTCAAACAAAGATGCTCTTCGCCCCGAAGGCAGGTGGGGCACTCGCCGCACCCGATCCATGGATGCACAAGCACTGTTGTACCCGTTGGCACAGGACCCGCGTCGGGGCCCGCTGACACCACCTCCCCACAAATTTCGTGACTCAGCGTGAGAGGGGGCTTGATGCCCCGATCCGCAAGCTGGAGTCGGCTGCCGCCCCCCAGGTCGTAGTAGCCCTCCCAAAGGTGAAGATCGGTATGGCAAAGTCCGGCCGCCTTGACCCGTAGCAGAACTTCGGTTCCTCGCGGTTGGGGATCGGGTCGTTCAAGCAGTTCAAGTGGCTGGCCGTGGTGAGTCACGCAATAGCAGCGCATCGGATGTTCCTGGTGATGGGTAAGACGCAGAGTCAATGCCTTCTTAAAGGCATTGATCCAAGCACGAGTCAGTTGGCGGTGTAACCACCATCGACCACGATTTCCGCGCCATGCACGAAGGACGATTCATCGGATGCAAGGAACAGAACCGCCTGCGACACTTCGATTGGCTGCGCTGGCCGCTTGAGCAACGTTGGACCCAGCAGGAGCGGGCGCACGGCTGGATCATCCAGAAGTGCTTTTGTCATCTGCGTCTCGATGACGCCCGGATGGACCGAGTTCACACGGATGTTGAAGGGTGCGAGATCCACCGCGCAGGACTTGGTGAATAGGCGCACCGCTCCCTTCGATGCCTCATAGGCACTCGCGCTCGGGGCACCAACCAGTCCGTAAATGGACGAGACATTGACGATCGTTCCGCCACCCTGCTTCTGCATCACGGGGATGGCCGCACGGGTTCCGATGAAGACGCCGCGAACATTGACATCGAAGATGCGGTCCCATTCCTGGTTGTTCGTGTCCTGCACCGGCTTCAGAATCAGTATGCCGGCATTGTTGACCAGCACATCCAGGCGCCCTGCGCGTTCGACGATCTGGTTGACCGCAGCGTTCCAGTCGGTTTCCTGGGTAACGTCCAGTTTCAGGAAGTCGGCCTTGCCACCGTTCTTGCGGATGCTGTCCACGGTGCTTTGCCCCTGTGTCTGGTTCACATCAGCGACGAACACCCAAGCGCCTTGCGATGCAAGCAGTTCGCTGTGCGACTGCCCCATTCCCATGGCGCCACCGGTCACGAGAATCACTTTGTCATGTACGCGTTTCACGTTGTCTCTTTCGTTTGTTTGTGCCTACGGGAATTACTGGAACAGGAATCCCTGATAGCCCTCGCTCTTGACAGCGGAGAGTTGTTGTCGGTAGGCGCCAAGACCGGCCATATAGAAATAGACTGTATTGCTCTTGCCCGGAATGTTGGCGCCAAAGATCCACGATTCGGCTTTAGGAAACAGCGTCATAGCGGCTATTTCCTGGCAGGTCTTGGTCCAGCTGGCCTCGGCTGCTTTGGTGGGTTCCGCCGTGCTCAGGTTCTTGGCATTTACTTCGCTAATCAGTTCACTGATCCACTCGACCTGGGTCTCGATTGACGGCGGCAGGTTAGTGAAGGGGCCATTGGGGCCGAGGACCATGAACATGTTGGGGTAGTTCGCATTCGTCATGCCCAGATAGCTGGTCGGACCGGACTTCCAATGGTCCTTGATGCTCAGTCCGTTGCGCCCACGAATGTCGATCTTGGTGTAGTTGCCGTCCACCGCATCGAAACCCGTAGCGAAGATCAGCATGTCGAGTTCGTGCTCTACTCCGTCAGCTGTGCGAACGCCTTTGGATGTGATCTCGGCAATCGGGTTGGCCTTGACGTCAAGAAGCTTGACATTCGGCCGGTTGTAAGTCTCGTAGTAGCCGCTGTCGCACAACGGGCGCTTGGCGTACAGGTCCTGCGGCATCAGCAGGCGAGCGACTTCCGGATCCTTGACGATTTCGGCGATCTTGCCGCGGATGAAGTCTTGCGCTGCCAGATTTGCCATCTCGTCCGTGGCAATGTCGCAAAAGGTCTCAAACATGAAGCGGAAACCACCGCCTTTATCCCATGCTTTCTGGAAAACGGCCTTACGCTCCTGCTCTGACACACTCATTGCCGGGACAGTGCTTTCCTTGAAGCCGAAGGCGACAACGGAATCCTTCACCTGCTTCCAAATCTCGTCGTAGTTCTTCTTTACATCCGCCACGTACTCCGGCGACACTGGACCGTTGCCAACCGGAACGCTGTATTGAGGTGAGCGCTGAAAGACTGTCAGGTGTTTGACTTTGGGCGCGATCGCGGTGATGACCTGGGTGCCGGTGGAGCCGGTGCCGATCACGCCCACGCGCTTGCCTTCGAATTGAACGCCCTCAGGCCAGTTGCCGGTGTGGTACCACTCACCCTGAAAACTGTCCCGACCTTTGATGTTGGGGATGTTGGTGGCCGACAGCAAACCGAGTGCCGTCACAATGAACTTGGCGGTGTAGCTTTCACCCGCATCGGTGGTGACTTCCCAGTTCTTGGTCGACTCATTGAAGTGCGCCGCCGAAATGCCGGTGTTGAGCTGAATGTCGGTCCGAAGCTTATAGCGATCCGCCACATGTTCCAGATACGAAAGAATCTGTGGTTGGGTCAGATAGCGGGTGGTGATCTGCATCTCCTGCAGCAGCGCTTTGTCCCAGGAGTAACAGTACACAAAGCTCTCGGTGTCGGAGAGCGCACCCGGGTACCGGTTCCAGTACCAAGTTCCTCCCACGCCGCCGGCCTTGTCGAAGACACGGACCTTCAAGCCCTGTTCATCACGCAGCTTCTTGAGCATGTACATGCCACCGAAACCTGCTCCAATGATGATTGCGTCGAAATGGGTTGTGTTTTTCATGACTTGTCTCTTTGATGGCGCCAAGGCTCCGCCCTGCGAGGGCACTTTGGCTCCCGTTGAATGATCTGAAAGAAAGGAGAACCCGAGCCGATACGGCTCAGATTAGGAAATGAGCGAGGGTCAGCTACCCTTGTACCACTGTGCGATGCGACGCAATTCCTGGTCTGCCTCAACGGCACGGCCAGCCAAGAACGGGAAAACGTGCTGCATGCCGTCCACCACAGAGAGCGTCACATCGACCCCTGCACTCCTGGCGATACTTGCCAAGTCGACGGCGTTATCGAGCAGTGTCTCGTGTGACCCAGCGTTGAGGTACAGGCGCGGAAAACCTTTGTAATTTGCCTTGAGCGGATTGGCCAAAGGATCCGTTCGCGATCCCTGCTCGCCAAGGAACATGCCAGACATGGCCTGCAGAATGCCCTTTCCAACCAAGGCATCAGTGCCCGCATTGGTCTCCAGCGTCTTGCCCACATGTTCCATGTCCAGCCAAGGCGAAAACGCGATCACCGAATCCGGCAATGGCGTACCGTCATCACGCAATTTCAGCACCGTCGCGATGGCCAGGTTGCCGCCTGCAGAATCACCACTAGTGGTGATGTCCTGCGCCTTGTACCCCCTCGAAAGTAAGACCCGGTAGACCGCCGTTGCATCTTCGATTTGTGCGGGGAAGGGATGCTCGGGAGCGCGACGGTAATCGATGACCACAGCCGTGACGCCCAAGTGTTTGGCCAGATGCCCGGCGAGCTTGCGATGACTGGCTGCCGACCCGACCGCAAAGCCCCCGCCATGGGTATAGAGAATTACCTTGGATGCATCGGCGCCGACGGGCAGCGCCCAGATGGCCTCAATACCGGCCACCACCTCTGACTTGTAGGTGACTCCCTCGGGCTCCATGGTGGGCTGGTGCCACTCGTCAAACATGCTACGCAGGTCGGCGATGGTCAGTGCAGGGTTGGCCGTCATGCGCTCTGACCAGGACTGGTAGAGCTTGCGCAAATAATCGGCAGTGGGTGAAATACTCATGATGTCTCCTGATAGGTGTTTCGATGAAAGTCTTCTTATTTTCGGAATGGGGGCGCTTGGCGTATTGAACAAACTGAATGAATCTTTTGTTCAAAATTGCGCGCATCTCGAGTCCCCTCATATGCGCAGCTTCCATGCCCCGAAGAATTCAGGTTTTCTTTGGTAAAAAGGTATCGTCGCCAAGCACCAGGAGAGCTGAAGAGAATGATGGCCTGCGCGTTGCGTTGGGCTATCGCCGCATGGCAAGCCTTGGCGTCGTAAGCGCCATCGCCGCCCACGCTGGCAAGCGGCTCGTCCGCTGGAATTTGGCTCAACAGTTCCGGCAACATCGACGCATCGCCCGTGCCGTTATCGGTGACTTCAATAGCGCGGATGTCCAGTGTGTGGGCATCAATGGCCAGGTGCACCTTGCGCCACTGGCGCCGGTATTCGGCCCCGTGTTTCTTGCATTTCCACTCGCCTTCACCCAGGAACTTGATGCCGATGCTGTCGACCAGCAAATCCAATGCGGTGGTACTTGGGCGATAGGGTAGTGTCACACTCAGGGACTTTTGGCGTCGGCACACGGTGCTGAAGTCTGGCACCTTCCAGTCCAGGCCGGCCAGATGCAACAGGCTTTCGACCAATCCAAGGCTTTGACGCAGAGCCAGACCGAACAAGCACTTGATGCTCAAGCAGAACTGGATCGCGGCATTGGAGAACGTGGGCTGGCGGCCTCGCTTGCCGGTGGCAGTGGCATACCACTGCATGCCCTTGTCTAGCCAGACCGTCAGTTACCCACGGGCCTTGAGTGCTTTGTTGTAGTCCGTCCAGTTTGCCGTCTTTTACTTGCCACGCGGGCGCTTGCTTTCACTCATGTGCCGAGCCTACACCTGCTGCGGGGCCTTTATGCATACATGGACGCCCCCGGCTTGCCAAGCTCTCACTTCATGACGACGAGAGGGTAAAGATTGCACCCGTACATCCGGACTTTCCTGCGGGCTTGCCGCTGTCCCCGATGGGTTTCGCTGGTCGGTCTCTCTAGCGACAAATCGCACTCGAGGCGCCTTGCATAAAACGGATTTGACCAACCACGGTCTGTCCTGTCTTGCCATCACTGCATAATCGCCTGCGCAATCGGTGGCTCTGCTCTCCCTGCTGCTGTTGTTGATCTACTTCATCGCCCGTTCACTGAGCAACGTAGTCGCTCTGGTACTGCTGCCCATGAGCCAGCAATGCCCAGACAGTTCGAGCGTTCTTGTTAGCCAACGCTACGGCGGTGATGTTCTTATTGCGACGCCGTAGCATCTTGCTGGCCCAACGACACGTCGGATTGTGGTCTGATTTGCGATCGGCGACTTGCACCACCGCTCGCGCACCATGAATGAGCAGGGTTCTCAGGTAGGTGTCGCCACGCTTGCTGATGCCAAGTAGCGTTGGCTTACCCCCACTGGAGTGCTGCCGGGGTACCAACCCGAGCCAGGCTGCCAGTTGGCGACCATTGTCGAAACTCTTGACATCTCTCAGAGAAGCAACCAGCGCGCTGGCAGTAATCGGTCCGATCCCCGGTATCTGCTCCAAGCGCCTGCTATCTTCGTGCTCACGATGCCAGTGCACGATCTGACACTCCAACGCCTGGACCTGCTTGTCCAGCTCTTTGAGGTAATCGAGCAAGCGCAGAATCAAGAGCCGGAACGATCCGGGTAGTTCGTTGCTGGCATCTTCCAGTAGTTCAGGCACTCGTTGCGAAAGATGGTGAATGCCTTGTGGCAGCACCAACCCGAACTCCCCCAAGAGACCCCGAATCTGGTTACCCTGGGCAGTACGTGCCTGAACGAAACTCTGCCGGACTCGGTGAACCGCCAGAATGCTTTGCTGCTCAATGTTTTTGACCGGAACGAACCGCATATTGGGCCGACCCACTGCCTCACAAATAGCTTCGGCATCCGCTGCGTCGTTCTTGTTGGTCTTCACATAGGGCTTGACGTACTGCAGTGCCATCAATCGCACCGTATGCCCCATGCCCTGCAGCTTGCGAGCCCAGTGATGTGAACTGCCACAGGCTTCCATGCCGACCAGGCAGGGGGCAGATTGGTGAAGAACTCTGCCATCTGTGCACGGCGTAGCTGCCTCCGGATGACCGTCTTGCCGTGCCCATCAACACCGTGGACCTGGAAAATTTGCTTCGCCAGATCAATGCCTACCGTAGTAACCTTCATGGTGGACGCTCCTGCTGGGTTCAAGTGAAGAAATTGACGTCCACACTTTCGCATAACGCGTGCCTAGCGGGGTGGGGGCGTCCATCCCAATGACAAAGCCCCTCCAGCCTGTCGGAGCTGAAATACTGGGTCGCCTGGGCCTTCCTGGCCAGACTGGCCCTAGGTGCAGGGGCGGATTTGATGGCCGTGGGCTGGCCGGCGCTGGCCTGGCTGGCGCGCCGGGCCTGAGTCACTCCGCAGACTGCGGGCCCGTCAATGCAAGAAAGGCAGCTGCCAGGCGGTCGACCCTGGTCCGGGCCAACAGCCCGGCGATGGGGCCGTCGAAGCGCACTTGGCCCTGATGCAGCACCACCACCCGATCAGCACCCTCCACCTCATCGACCAGGTGCGTGATCCACAGCACCGCCACGCCAGTTTTGGCGCGCAGGGCATGAACCGACTGCAACAGCTGCTGGCGCGAAGCCGGGTCCAGGCCCACGGTGGCCTCGTCCATCAAGAGCACCCGTGGACGGTGCAACATGGCCCGCACGAGCTCGACCTTGCGGCGGTTACCACCCGACAAGGCGCGCACCCGCTGCCCGGCCTGTTCCGTCAAACCCAAGGCCTGCAGACCAGCCTGGATGCGCTCCTTCGCTAGCACCCTGGGCAGGCCATGCAGGTCGGTGTGGAACATCAGGTTGGCCCGCACCGACAGGTCCAGGTCCAGCGCCATCTGCTGGAACACCACGCCCAGGCCAGCGAGCGCCGCAGGCGCACTGCGGCTCATGTCGTGTCCCAGCACCTGGATCTGCCCCTCATCGGGCACGAACAAGCCGGTCAACAGCTGCATGAGGGTACTTTTGCCGGCGCCGTTCGGCCCGAGCAGGGCCCCGAACTCGCCGGCACTGAGCTGCAGGTCAACGCCTCGCAGCGCTGGCTTGCCGCCGTATCGCTTGACCAGGCCCGAGGCCTGCAACACACAGTCGTTTGGAAACAGAGAGGGCGGTTGAGTCATGGAACAAGCAGTTTCATCCGGTGCAACAGGCGCCGCTCGGAGGCCATCGTCCGTACCAGCGCTTCGGCGTAGTCGGCACGCCCCAGGTAATCGGGCAGTTGGTCGTAACGGGCCAGTTCGGCAACATGCCGAGGCATGAACATGGCGTGACGAAACGCACCGTGCAAGGTGTCCAGTATCTCATGGGGGGTGCCCGCAGGCGCTACCAAACCCCAAGGCGAGTTGTACACCGCCTCGCGATAACCCAACTCGGCCATGGTAGGCACCTGCGGCCAGCGCGGGTTGCGGCGGTCGCTGAACAAAGCCAGCAGGCGCAGTTGCCCCTGGTCCACCCAAGGCGCAAATCCGGTGGAATTCACCCCGCCCATGATGGCGCCAGATGCCAGGGCCAACATCTGATCGGCCGTGCCTTTGTAGGGCACGTGGATGTAGTCCACCGCGTGTTGACGCAGCAGATCTTCCATTGCCAGGTGCGGTGTCGAGCCTATGCCGGTGGAACCTACGGGAAGCTGCCCCGGATGGCCCTACGCCCAGCGCAGCAAATCGGCCACGCTGTGCCAGGCGCTCTCGGCCGGCACCAACAGCCTGAATGTGGTTCCGGAGACCTGCAGAATGGGTGCCAGGTCGGCCAGAGGGTCCCAGCTCACTTTGTGCATCAATGAGTGACGCAGCACGGTGACTGGCAGTTGCCCGATGGTGTGACCGTCGGGTCTGGCCGCCTTCAGCAGCGACGCGACCATTGTCCCTGCAGCCCCTGGTCGATTAATGACCACCACCGGTTGCTTCAACTGGTGGGAAACCTCCTCGGCGAGGACGCGAATCGTCAGGTCGGTGCCTGCGCCCGCAGGCCAGGGCACGATGAGCTGGATCGGGCGGCTCGGCCAGGCAAGACCCATGGGTGGGCCGCTGCCAGCCCAAGGCACAACCCCAGTTGCAAATACCGTCGGCGTCCGACGCGGGCTTCAAGCTCAGGGTGCAATTCATCTCTCCAGGGCGATCAGTTCGTTTCGGCGTGACCTATTCGACGCTTTGCGCAAGCATCGTGCCCGCAAATACGGCACAAAATTTGCTTGAGCAAGTTTGGCGGGTGACACTCCCACGCCAAACTTAAAGATGCCCAACAAAGAAGACTTCAAAGATGCGCTTGAGCCCCCAACGTCCTTCTAAGTTCCGCCAGATCGCGCTTGCAGCTGCCCTGACCGGCTTGCTCGGCGGCTGGATCACCGCTCAAGCCCAGACGGTCTATGTGTCCAGCGAGAAGGACAACAAGGTGTTTGTGTTCGACGCTGACGGCAAGCAGACCGGTGCCATCGACGTGTGCAAGCGCCCGCGCCACATGATGTTCAGCGCCGATCAATCCAAGCTGTACGTGTGCTGTGGCGACAGCAACCAGCTGGGCGTGGTGGACCGTGCCAGCGCCAAAATGGTGGACACGGTGCCATTGGGTGACAGTCCCGAAATTTTCGACCTCAGCCCCGACGGCAAGGTGGCTTACGTGTCCATTGAGGACGAAAACGTGATGGCCGCTTACGACCTGGCCAGCAAGAAGCCCTTGTTCGAGGTGAAGACGGGTGGCGAACCCGAAGGGATTCTGGTAACAAAACACGGCAAGTTCGCCTATGTAACTTCGGAAGAAGCGAACCTTGTCCATCTGGTGGATGTGGCTGGAAAAAAGGTGGTGAAAGACATCAAGGTCGGTAACCGGCCACGCCGTCTCACCATGTCGCCCGATGGCAAAGAGCTCTGGGTGACCAATGAACTCAGTGCCAACGTCAGCGTGCTCGATACCACCACCCACCAGGTGAAAGCGACCATTAACTTCAAGATCCAGGGCTTGCGCCAGGCCGACATCACGCCGGTTGGCATCGTGATGACGCGCGACAGCAAGACGGCCTGGGTGAGCCTGGGCAAGGCCAACCACGTGGCCGAAGTGGACATGGCCACCAAGCAGGTGCGCCGTACGGTGCTGGCCGGCAAGCGCGCCTGGGGCCTGGCCTTGAACAAGGCCGAAAGCGTGCTGTACGTGACCAACGGCCTGTCCGACGACATGACGCTGGTCGATACCCGCCAGGGCAAGTCCATTCGGACCGTGGCGGCTGGCCGCGTCCCACACACCCCGCTGGTGTTGGAATGATGGCGCGCGCGACCGGAATGCAATTGGTCGGCCGTGTGGGGATCGCGCTGGCCTTGTCCGCGTGGCTGACCGGGGTTGCGGCCGCCACCCACACGGTGGCGGTGTGGACGCTGGACAACGACCCGCGGCACCAGCCGCAGCGGCTGGAGCGTGGCTACCCGGGCCACACCGGGGGGCCGTTGCTGCACGCGGCGCAGCTGGGTGCCAGCGACTCGGAGGTGGGCCTGCGCGCCGCGGGGCAGCAATTGCAGGTGCGCGAAGTCATGGTGCGCGATGCGAGCGACTTGCCGCGTCTGGCGCAGCAGTTGCGTAGCGACAAGGTCGCTTACTGGGTGCTGGACCTGCCCGCGGCCCTGGTGATCCAGGCCGTACAGACGGCAGGCCCGAACGCGCTCATTTTTAACGCCAGCGCCACGGCAGACGCCCTCAGGGGCCCCCACTGTGCAGCCCAGTTGTTCCACACCTATCCCAGCCAGCACATGCTGCAGGACGCGCTGGCACAGTACCTGGCGGCGCGCAACTGGCGCAACGCGCTGGTGCTGCAAGGCCCCAGTTCTGACGACGCGGCGCAGGGCGAATCCTGGCAGCGGGCGGCCAAACGCTACGGCGTCAAGATCACCGCCACCAAACCGTTCAAGCTGTCGGGCGATCCGCGTGAGCGTGATCTGGCCAACCCGCGCTTGCTGACCACCGATCGCAACCACGATGTGGTGGCGGTGATGGACGCCGATGGCGAATTCGCTCGCACCCTGCCCTATGCGACCCAGTGGCCACGGCCTGTGGTGGGCGCCAACGGGCTGGTGCCGCTGGCCTGGCACCCACAGTGGGAGCGCAACGGTGGCCCGCAGGTCAACCGGCGCTTTGCGAAACTGGCCGAACGGCCCATGACCGGCCAAGATTGGGCCGCCTGGGTGGCCGTGAAAACGGTGGCTTCGCTGCTGCGTGACCGTGCCAAGGCCACACCGCTGGAGCAGGCCCGTCTGTTGCGCAGTGGACAGGTGTTCGTGGACGGGGCCAAGGGGCAGCGACTGTCGTTCCGCGCGTGGGACGGCCAGTTGCGCCAGCCGCTGTTCCTGAGCCATGTGGATGGCGTGGTAGGCACGGCCCCTCTGGAAGGCGTGCTGCACCCGATCGAGGTGCTGGACACCCTGGGCGTGGACGAAAAGGAGACCGCGTGCAAGGCGAAACCCTAAAGCCAGCTGCCACGCCACTGGTTCTGCACCTTGGGCGCGCACTGCGGGCCGTGGTCGGCCGGGAACTTCACAAGTTCTTGCGACAGCCCGCCCGCCTGGCTTCAGCGCTGGTGCGGCCGTTGCTGTGGTTCGTGGTGTTCGCTGCTGGCTTCCACAACGTGTTTGGAGTCGCCATCATCCCCCCCTACGAAACCTACATCGAATACAAGGTCTACATGGTGCCCGGTCTGCTGGGCATGATCGCGCTGTTCAACGGCATGCAAAGCTCGCTGTCGCTCGTTTACGACCGGGAAATGGGCATCATGCGCCTGCTGCTGACCGCGCCGCTGGCCCGTGGCTGGCTGCTGGGTTTCAAGTTGCTGGCCGGTACGGCCCTGTCGGTGTTGCAGATGTGCGTGTTCCTGGCCATCGCGTGGGCTTTTGGAGTGACGTTCGAGCCACTGCGCCTGCTGGCCACGGCTCCCGTCATGGTGTTGGCGGCGGCCATGCTGGCGGCCCTGGGTCTGGTGCTGTCAGTCTATGTGCGCCAGTTGGAAAACTTTGCCGGCACGATGAACTTTGTGATCTTCCCGATGTTTTTTATCAGCCCAGCGCTCTACCCGCTGTGGAAGCTGGAAGAAGCCGGTGCCCTCTGGCTGCACACACTGGCCAGATACAACCCGTTCACCCACGCGGTCGAGGCGATGCGCTTTGCCCTGCACGGCCAGTCGCACCCGATCAGTCTGGCGGTGCTGGCCGGCGGTGGCCTGGTGTGCTTTGCGTTGGCCTTGCGCGGCTACGACCCCCAGCGCGGCTGGATACGACAGATAGGCGCCGCTTGAAGCGCCCCCCCACCGGAGACAAGAGACATGAGCTGCACCTCTTCTGTTCCTCACCGGTGGCGCCGGCGTGACTGGCTCCGTCAGGCCGGGCTCGGCACGGCACTGGCACCGCTGGCCTCGTTAGTAACGGCCCAAGAAGACCATATCGGTGGCGACCCAATGGGCTCGATGCAATGGCCGGTGGCACGGAGCAATTTCCTGGGCGGTGAGGCGGTGGTCTTTTCCGACCGGGTGCTGGTGAAAGGACCGCCGTTTGCCGAAGATGCCATGAACGTCCCCATCCTGCTGGATGTACGGCCACTGGTGGCGGCGGGCGAGCGAATCGATCGCATCCTGCTGTAGGCCGACTGCAACCCGGTGCAACACATCCTGAGCATGGAGCCCCGCCGGGTGCTACCGGTACGGGCATTTCTGTTTCGGCTCGAGCAGGGCTCGCCAGTGCGCGCCATGGTGCGCACGGCCAATGGTCGCTGGCATGTCGGCCAAACCCAGGTCAACGCCGCCGGGGGCTGCACGGTGCCTGGCGTCACCCGGGCCGACGGCACCTGGAGCCAGACCCTAAACCAGGCGCAGGCGCGCTTTTTTTGCAATGTACTGATGGTCAGGGCACACGGCTACGGGTGCGGGTGATGCACCCCATGGACACCGGGCTGGTGGCAGGCATCCGGGCTTTCCACATCGAAGAGTTGGAATTGAGGGACAGCGGCGAGCAGCTGTGGTGGCGGTTGGAGCTGCACGAGCCGGTGTCGGAAAACCCGCTGATCACCTTCGATCGTGCGGACCGTGGGTGACTTCGCCGAGCAGGCCGCGCACCATGCTCATGTCAGCCCCTCGGCGGCGCACCGCTTAGAATTAGGTTTGGGCCCAGGCGGGCGTTTGGTCCGTCGATGGGGGGTGGGATGTCGGTGGCGCGCCGGCTTGTTGCAGCCAGTGCTGCAGTGCCTCGCGCTGGCGGCCGCGAACAGCAGGCAGATGGCCAGCGTCAGGCCGGTGGGGTCGGCCTGCAACAGCATGGCCCAGACGCCCTGCCGGTACAGGGTCGCCCCGGCGGCCAGCGGCAGTCCCGCCTAGGCAGCCCACACTAGAAACAGGCCCTGCGGCTCCAGCTCCAGCGCAGGGCGCGCGGCACCGGGCAGCCGACGTACCATCCAAGCCCCGAACGGCACGGCCATGACGAGCCCCTTGCGCGGCATGATTCAGCAAACTTCCTGGTGGAAGGAACCCAGTACGCGCGACTCGGCATCGTTGCGGAATACGATGGGCCGCTCGGGCACCTCGGCGGCACGGCGCACGATCTGCACCACCTTCTCGTGCTGGGGCGACTTGCTGCACACAGGGTCAGCTGCCGCCGCGTCACCTGCGAGAAGGTAGGCCTGGCAGCGGCAGCCGCCGAAGTCGTTCTCCTTTTCGTCGCAGCTGCGGCAGGGCTCCTGCATCCAGGCATCGCCCCGAAAGGCGTTGAACGCCGAGCTCTCACGCCAGATGTGGGCCACCGTGTGGTCGCGCACGTTGGGCAGCTCCAGCCCAGGCAGGCTGCCGGCGTTGTGACAGGGCATGGCGGTGCCGTCGGGCGCGATTGACAGGAACACCTTGCCCCAGCCGTTCATGCAGGCCTTGGGCCGTTCCTCGAAGTAGTCGGGCACCACGAACAGCAGCCGGCAACGGTTGCCGATGCGCTCGCGGTAGCGGTTCACCACGGCCTCGGCATCTTGCAACTGCTCGCGCGTGGGCAGCAGGTGTTGGCGGTTCTGCAAGGCCCAGCCGTAATACTGGGTGTTGGCCAACTCCAGGTACTCGGCGCCCAGGTCCAGCGCCATGTCGATGATCTTGTCCACATGCGGCAGGTTATGGCGGTGCAGCACACAGTTCATCACCATCGGCCAGTCAAGGGCCTTGATGAGGGCCGCAACCTTCTTCTTGACCTCGAACGTCTTGGTGTGGCTCAAAAAGTCGTTGAGCTCGCGGGTGGAGTCCTGGAACGAGAGCTGGATGTGGTCCAGCCCAGCCTTCTTGAGGCGGCGGGCGCGGCTGTCGTTGAGGCCGACACCGGAGGTGATGAGGTTGGTGTAGAAGCCCAGGCGGTGGGCCTCGGCCACTAATTCTTCCAGGTCGTCGCGCACCAACGGCTCGCCGCCCGAGAAACCCAGCTGGGTCGCGCCCATGGCCCGGGCCTGGCGCAGCACGTCCACCCACTCTGCGGTGGTGAGCTCGCGTTCGTAACGCAGGTAGTCGGTGGGGTTGTAGCAGAACACGCAGTGAAGTGGGCACTTGTAAGTGAGTTCGGCCAGCAGCCACAGTGGCGGGCCCACGGCCACCTGTGGGCCACTGGCCAGGGAGTCAGTCGATCCAGCCACGGCGCTGCCCCTCCTGCACGAGTGCGGCCACCTGGTCGCGGATACCTTGCACGTTGAAGAGGGCTTGCAGCTCGTTGACGATCTCGTCGAAATGGCGCTGGCCATCACAGCGGCGCAGGATCTCGGCGGCACTCGCGTTCAGCTGCACCATGCCTTCGGGGTAGAGCAGCACCCAGGCCTCTTGGACGGTCTCGTACTGCAGCCGGAACAGGCGCGAGAGTTTGGGGTGTTCCGGCACACTGGGCACCGCTGGAATGTCTACGCTCATGGCTGGCAGGCCTTCTGGATGGCGTCGAGCATGCTCCAGAGCACGTCGAGCTTGAATTGCAGAATGTCCA
>CBKZAG010000051.1:0-17968 GCA_966692625.1 uncultured Comamonadaceae bacterium | reverse complement strand
CTTGGCACCCCAGGCCTTGACGCGCGCCAGCAGGGCGGGTTCGGGCAGGCCAAAGTGAAAACTCACCACCGGCGGGCGAAATGGCTCCAGCAGCTCAGCGGCTTCGGCGGTGAAAGGGGACCGCGCGGCCACGGCGGGGGCCGTGGGCGGTGGCAGGCCGGCCTCTGCGTAGTACGGGGCCAGGGCCTGGTTCCAAGCCGCTTCACGTGCTGCGTCTTGCACGGGCGGGCGGTGGCAGAAGAAGTTGACGTTGTATGGCCCGTTGGCCTGGGCTTGCAGCACCTGCAGTTCGGCGCGCAGCGCCTCCAGGCTGATGGTGGCGGCAGGCAGGGAGCCCAGGCCGCCTGCCTGGGTGACGGCCAGCGCCAGCGCGCTGCCTTGTGCACCGGCCATGGGGGCCTGGATGACGGGGAATGGGATGCCCAGCAGGGCTTGGAGGGGGTGGCTCATGGATTGGGATTTTGCTTCGGTTCGTGGGGTTTGGCATACGCGGGGTTTCGCTCGTCAGGGATTGGCGTCGCGGTGGGCACCCGCGCCGTGCCGCCTTCGCACTCGCGGCCCGGCCAACCCAGGCACCAGCCTTGAAGCGCCCCACCGCCCATGCCCACCCAAGGGTAAACCCTGAAAACACCCAAACCCAAATCATTTAACATGTTAAATAAATGAACACGACGCCTAACTTCAAACACCGCAACCTGCCGCGCCTGCTGCTGGAAGCCCGCGAAGCCGTGATGGCCCACACCCGGCCCGGCCTGCGCGCCCACGGCCTGAGCGACCAGCAATGGCGCGTGCTGCGCGTGCTTGGCGAACACGCCAGCGACCCGGCAGGAGTGGAGACAGGCCGCGTGGCACGCGAGGCCTTCATCCTCGGCCCCAGCCTCACCGGCGTGCTCAACCGCATGGAGCGCGACGGACTGATCGAACGCGCGCGCTGCCCCGTGGACGGCCGCCGCACCGTGGTGCGCGCCACGGCTCGCGGGCTGGAACTGGCGTCGGGCCTGTCGCACGTCATCGAAGAGCACTACGCCACGCTGGAAACCCAGATGGGCAAGGCCAAGCTGGACCAGCTCTACGCCCTGCTGGACGAAGTCATTGCCCTGGAACTGACCGACGCCCCCATCAACGACCACGCCGAGGATGACGAGGCATGACCGCCCTCCACACCCACTCCTACATTCCCAGCGGCACCGTGTACGGCACGCTGCTCAACTTCCAACACGAGTGGGCTCTGTGGGCCGACCGCATGACGCAACCGCCCTACCAGGCCGCGCCGCAAGCCCCCGTGCTCTACGTGAAAACGGCCAACACCTTCTGCCCCAGTGGCGACGCGGTGCCCCTGCCGCCAAGCGCAGAAGTGCTGGAGGTGGGCGCCAGCCTGGGCCTAGTCATGGGCGACGATGGCGCCCCCGCAGCCTGCGTGCTACTGAACGACCTGCAACTGCCCCACGCCAGCTACTACCGCCCGCCGGTCAAGTTCAAGAACGGCGACGGGTGGCTGGGCATTGGCCAGCGCACAGTGCCACTGGAAACACTGGGCGGCCTGCTCGCCTTGGCCACGCTGAAGCTGGAGGTCTCCGTCAATGGCGAACACCGCCAGACGGTGGACCTGTCCACCCTGCGACGTGACGCCGCCCAACTGCTGGCAGACGTGGGCGAATTCATGACCCTGCAAGCTGGCGACGTGCTGATGCTGGGCACAGATGTCCTGGCCGATGGCACCCGCCCGCGCGTGCAGGCTGGTGACCGGGTGGAGATTTCCGCCCCCGGCTTCGAGCCCCTGGTGCAGACCATTACCGCTGTCCAGCCCACCCACGCGCCTCTTGTCCGCACAAAGAACAGCACACCACCACAGCGCCGCGCCCGCGTGGCGTGGGCAGGTGCCGTGCACGAGGCGGTGGAATCCGACGGCCAACTGCGACTGACCCGCAGCCCATACGCTGGCCAACGTGTGTCTTTCGACGACGTGACATGGCTACCCCCGCTGGCCCCCGTGGCGCAGCCGCGCACGGTGTTGGCCCTGGGCCTGAACTACGCCGACCACGCCAAGGAACTCGCCTTCAAGACCCCGGAAGAACCCCTGGCCTTTGTGAAAGGCGCAGCCAGCCTGATTGGCCACCGTGCCTACACGCGGCGCCCCACGGGGGTGAAGTTCATGCACTACGAATGCGAACTGGCCGTGGTGATCGGCCGCACGGCACGCAACGTGAAGAAGGACGACGCCTACGACTTCATCGCGGGCTACACCGTGGCCAACGATTACGCCATCCGCGACTACCTGGAGAACTGGTACCGCCCCAACCTGCGCGTGAAGAACCGCGACACCTGCACGCCCATCGGCCCCTGGCTGGTGGACGCCGCCTGGCTGCAAGAGCGCCATGGCTCCCCCATGAACCTGGCGCTGCAGACCACCGTGAACGGTGAGGTGACGCAGCGCGGCCACACGCGCGACATGATCTTTGACGTGCCCACGCTGATCGAGTACTTCAGCAGCTTCATGACGCTCAACCCCGGCGACCTCATCCTGACCGGTACCCCCGACGGCGTGGTGAACTGCCAGCCGGGTGATGTGGTGGTCACCGAAATCGAAGGCCTCGGCGCACTGCAGAACACGCTCATCGCCGCCCCCTGAAACCCATCCACACCCGAGCCCCACCATGACCACCCGCATCGACCACCTCATCAACGGCCAGCGCGTTGCCAGCCAGCAGTACTTTGAATCCATCAACCCCGCTACGCAGGGCGTGCTGGCCGAAGTGGCTGCAGGCGGCGAAGCCGAAGTGAATGCCGCCGTGCAGGCCGCCAAGGACGCCTTCCCCGCCTGGGCGAACAAACCCGCCACGGAACGGGCCAAACTCATCCGCAAGCTAGGCGAACTCATCACTCAGCACGTGCCCGAGATCGCCCGTACCGAGACGGACGACACCGGCCAGACCATCAGCCAGACCGGCAAGCAGCTGGTGCCGCGCGCAGCAGACAACTTCAGCTACTTTGCCGAAATGTGCACGCGTGTGGACGGCCACACTTACCCCACACCCACGCACCTGAACTACACCCTGTTTCACTCGGTGGGCGTGTGCGCGCTCATCAGCCCGTGGAACGTGCCCTTCATGACAGCCACCTGGAAGGTTGCGCCCTGCCTGGCGTTCGGCAACACGGCGGTGCTGAAGATGAGCGAGCTCAGCCCCCTGACAGCCGCGCGCCTGGGTGAGTTGGCGCTGGAGGCAGGCATTCCTGCCGGGGTGCTCAACATCGTGCACGGCTTTGGCCAAGAAGCTGGTGAGCCTTTGTGCGCCCACCCCGACGTGCGCGCCATCAGCTTCACCGGCTCCACTGCCACAGGCAACCGCATCGTGCGTTCCGCGGGCTTGAAGAAGTTCAGCATGGAGCTGGGCGGCAAGAGCCCCTTCGTGATCTTCGACGACGCAGACCTGGACCGCGCGCTGGATGCTGCCGTGTTCATGATCTTCAGCAACAACGGCGAGCGCTGCACGGCAAGCAGCCGCATTCTGGTACAGCAGAGCATCTACGCCGACTTCGCGGCCAAATTTGCCGAGCGCGCCAAGCGCATCGTGGTGGGCGACCCGCAGGACGAGAAAACCATCATCGGCCCGATGATCAGCCGCAACCACCTGGCCAAGGTGCGCAGCTACATCGAGCTGGGCCCCAAGGAAGGCGCCACGCTGCTGTGCGGGGGGTTGGACCGCCCTTCCTACGCGCCCGAGCTGCCCGCGCATGTGGCGCAAGGCAACTACGTGTGGCCCACGGTGTTTGCCGACGTGGACAACCGCATGCGCATTGCCCAGGAAGAAATCTTCGGCCCCGTGGCCTGCCTGATTCCCTTCCGCGACGAGGCACACGCCATTGAACTGGCCAACGATATTCAGTACGGTTTGTCGAGCTACGTGTGGACCGAGAACATTGGCCGTGCGCACCGTGTGGCGGCGGCGATTGAGGCGGGCATGTGCTTTGTCAACAGCCAGAACGTGCGCGACCTGCGCCAACCCTTTGGCGGAACGAAGGCCAGTGGCACCGGGCGCGAAGGTGGCACCTGGAGTTACGAGGTGTTTCTGGAGCCCAAGAACGTGGCGGTTTCCATGGGGTCGCACCATATTCCTCATTGGGGTGTTTGATTTGTACCCCCATGTTTCGCTCATGGACCTTGGCGGGATCAGCGCGCCAGGGTACCCGGCTCCGCGAATGTCCCCCGAAACGGGCGCAGCCCGTTTCTCCTCCTTTATTTCGCTGCGCCGGGTACCCCGTCCCGCTGATCCAGATGTTGCGCGGGTACTCAACGTTGGAGCACTTGGTTGGCCTTGGTGCAGCGCCATGAAGAGGCGGGGTGAACACCGCAGCGAAATAAAGGAGGAGGGTTTTGCGAAGCAAAACCCGGGGGACATTCGCGGAGGTGTTCACCCCGCCTCTTCACCCCAAACAAAGGCAGCCCAGCAACGAAAAGCAACCCCACACACAGGAGAGAACCCATGGGCAAAGTAGCACTGGTCGGCAAGATCACCCACGTGCCGTCGATGTATCTCAGCGAGCTGGACGGCCCGCGCAAGGGCACGCGGCAAGACGCCATTGACGGCCACAAGGAAATCGCGCGCCGCTGCAAGGCACTGGGCGTGGACACCATCGTCGTGTTCGACACCCACTGGCTGGTCAACGCCAATTACCACATCAACTGCGCACCCCGCTGGCAAGGCACCTACACCAGCAACGAACTGCCGCACTTCATCAGCAACATGCCGTTCGCCATTCCCGGCAACCCGGAACTGGGGCAACTGCTGGCCAAAGTGTGCAACGAGCACCAAGTGGAGACGCTGGCCCACCACGCCACCACGCTCGACCCCGAATACGGCACCCTGGTGCCCATGCGCTACATGAACGAAGACCAGCACTTCAAGGCGGTTTCCGTATCGGCCCTGTGCACCGTGCACTACCTGAACGACAGCGCACGCCTGGGCTGGGCCATGCGCAAGGCCGTGGAGGAGCACTACGACGGCACCGTGGCCTTCCTGGCCAGCGGCTCGCTGAGCCACCGTTTCGCGCAGAACGGCCTGGCGCCGGAATACGCCTTCAAGATCTGGAGCCCCTTCCTGGAACAGCTCGACCGCCGCGTGGTGGAAATGTGGCAGCAAGGCGAATGGAAAGACTTTTGCGAGATGCTGCCCGAATACGCCAGCAAGGGCCATGGCGAAGGCTTCATGCACGACACCGCCATGATGCTGGGCGTACTGGGCTGGAGCGAGTACCAGGGCCGCGCCGAGGTGATCACGCCTTACTTTGGCGCTTCGGGCACGGGGCAGATCAATGCCGTGTTCCCCGTTGAACCCGTGACCGGGAAAGCCATTCCAGCAGCCCAGGCCTCCCGGGCTGACGGCTACACCTCTGTCGCCACACGGCTTTGAAGGCACAAGTCGCCATGCCCCACCTCGTCATCCTCTACACACCCAACCTCGACCGCCCTGTCGATGAGGGTGGCTGCGACATGTCGGCCCTGTGCCGCGCCCTGGCCGACACCATGCTCGCCGTGCGCGACGAAGACGACCGCCAGGTCTTCCCCACTGGCGGCACGCGTGTGCTCGCCTACCCTGCCGCGCATTGCGCCGTCGCAGATGGTGGCACGGCGGGCCGTGCAGCGGGGGGCGACGGCGACTACGCCTTCGTCTACCTCAACCTGCGCATGGGCCGGGGCCGCAGCGCCGCGACGCACCGCAAGGTCGGCGACGCGCTGCTCATGGCCACGAAGTCGCACTTCCAGCCGCTGTTCTCGCGGCGCCACATCGGCGTCACGCTGCAGATCGACGAAGGCCAGGAAGTCTTCGACGCCAAGCACAGCAACCTCCACCCCCTTTTCACCCCCAAGGCCTGAACCATGCTGTCCGACGCACAGATCCAGGAACTCGCCGCCGAACTGCACCTGAGCCAGAAGACCCGCGTGCAGGTCGAACACTTCTCCAAACGCTTCCCCGGCATGACGCTGGAAGACGGCTACCGCATCAGCCGCGCCTGGGTGGCGCAGCAGCTGGCCGAAGGCAGGCATGTCATCGGCCACAAGATCGGCCTCACCTCGCGCGCCATGCAGCAGGCCAGCCAGATCGACGAGCCCGACTACGGCACCCTGCTCGACGACATGCTCTACACCTGCACACCCGGCCAGGTGCTTGACATCCCCGCCAGCCACTTCCTCAAGCCCCGCGTGGAGGTGGAACTGGCCTTCGTGCTCAAGGCGCCGCTGCAAGGCCCCAACGTGACCGTGGAACAGGTGCTGGACGCCACCGAATACGTCACCCCCGCCATCGAGATCATCGACGCGCGCATTGAGCAATTCGACCGCCATACCCAGGTCATGCGCAAGGTGTTCGACACCATCAGCGACAACGCGGCCAACGCGGGCATTGTGGTGGGCGCAGGCCGCGCCGCACCGCGCGAACTGGACCTGCCTTGGTGCGGTGCCATCCTGCGTCAGAACGGCGTGGTGGAAGAAACCGGACTGGCCGCAGGCGTCCAGGGCGACCCGGCCATCGGCATTGCCTGGCTGGCCAACAAACTGGCACCCTGGGGCGAGCGGCTGGAAGCCGGGCAAACCGTGCTGGCAGGTTCCTTCACGCGCCCCGTGGCCGCGCGCGCGGGCGACCTGTTCGACGCCGACTACGGCCCGCTCGGCCGCCTGCAGTTCCGCTTCGTCTGACCACCCCAAAACACGCCGGAGACAAACCCCATGGAATCCCCCTACATCCGCCCTACCCGCTTCAGCCCCGAGGAGTGGGACGCCCGCGTCAAGCTCGCCGCTACCTACCGCATCTTTGCCCACCTGGGCTGGGCGGAGCTGATCTACAACCACATCTCGCTGCGCGTGCCGGGCGCCGAGCCGCACTTCCTCATCAACCCCTTCGGCCTGCACTACAGCGAGGTCACCGCCTCCAACCTCGTGAAGGTGGACATCGAAGGCAACATCGTCGGCCACTCCGACTGGCCCATCAACCCGGCGGGGTTCACCTTCCACGGCGCCATACACGCGGCCATGCCTGAAGCTCACTGCGTGATGCACGTACACACCACCCCCACGCTGGCCGTGTGCTGCACGCAGGAAGGCCTGTCCTACACCAACTTCTACGCCGCGCAGCTGTGGGACCAGGTGGCCTACCACGAGTTCGAGGGCATCACCGTTCATCTGGACGAAGGCCAACGCATTCTGGACAGCGCTGGCGGCAAGCCCGTGCTGCTGCTGCGCAACCATGGGCCTGTGGTCATCGGCCGCACACTGGCACAAGCCTTCAACCTGATGTGGCTGGTGCAGCGCGCTTGCGAAGTGCAGGTGGCTTCCCAGGCGCTGGGGCCGCTGCGCCCCATTCCCGTGCCGGTGCTGGAAAAATGCGTGCGCGACTCCCTCAACTTCAACCCAAGGCCTGGACGGCCCCCAGACGTGGCAAATGCCACGTCGGCCCCCGAGGGGCGCTCAGCCTCTTGGGAACGGCCCGGCGTGGCTGTTGGTGCCGGTGAAGACTCCTTCGCCGCCATGCAAAGACTCATCGACCGGGTCAACCCCGGCTACGCCGTATGACCGCAACTGCCTCCAACCCCTTGCGCGTGGCCATCGTCGGCGCGGGCGCCATTGGCGGCCTGTTCGCCGCCTGGCTCAGCCAGTTGCCCCATGTGCGCGTGAGCGTGCTGGCGCGCGGCGCCACCCTGCAGGCGCTGCGCGGCCAGGGCCTGCAACTCACCAGTGCACAAGGCACCCGCACCCTGCAGGTACACGCCAGCGACGACCCCGCCAGCCTGGGACCGCAAGACCTGGTGGTGCTGGCCGTGAAAGGCCCAGCCGTCAAGGACGTAGCGCCCGCCGTGCGTGCGCTGCTGGCCCCCGAAGGCCGGGTGCTGGTCGCCATGAACGGCGTACCGTGGTGGTTCTTCCACGGGCTGGGAGGCCCGTGCGATGGACTCCACCTGCCCAGCGTGGACCCAGGCGGCGAACTCGCCGCTGCACTGCCCGCCACCCGCGTGGTCGGCTGCGTGGTCCACCTCAGCAGCACCACGCCGTGCCCCGGGCACGTGCGCCACGTCAATGGCAACGGCCTCATCATTGGTGAACCGGCTGGCGGCGCCAGTCCGGGCGTACAGGCTCTGGCGGCCACGCTGGAACAGGCGGGCTTTGCCGTCACCGTGTCCGAGCGCATCCAGCGCGACGTCTGGTACAAGCTCTGGGGCAACATGACCATGAACCCCGTGTCGGCGCTCACTGGCGCCACCTGCGACCGCATCCTCGACGACCCGCTGGTGCGCGGCTACATCAGCGCCGTCATGCGCGAAGCCCAGACCATCGGCGCGCGCATCGGTTGCGCCATCGACCAAAGCCCCGAAGACCGCCATGCCGTCACGCGCAAGCTCGGCGCGTTCAAGACCTCCATGCTGCAAGACGTGGAAGCCGGGCGCGCCATCGAACTCGACGCCCTGGTGGGTGCGGTGCGCGACATCGGCCAGCACCTGCAACTGCCCACGCCCAACATTGACGCGCTGCTCGGCCTCACACGGCTGATGGCGCAGACGCGCGGCCTGTACCCGGCATAAACTTCCAGCCAACCATGCAAGTCCCCACCAATACCTTCCGCGACGCGCTGCGCGCCAAGCAACCCCAGATCGGCCTGTGGCTGGGTCTGGCCGACAGTTACAGCGCCGAACTCCTGGCAGGCGTCGGCTACGACTGGCTGCTCATCGACGGTGAACACGCCCCCAACGATGTGCGCAGCACGCTGGGCCAGTTGCAGGCCGTGGCCAGCGCCAGCACTGCGCTGCCGCCGGGCCAGGCCCCGTCCCACGCCGTGGCGCGCGTGCCCATCGGCACGGGTGACGTAGGCACCACACTCATCAAACAGTACCTGGACATCGGCGTGCAAACGCTACTCGTGCCCATGGTAGACACGCCCGAGCAGGCCGCCCAGGTGATGGCCGCCGCCAAGTACCCGCCAGATGGCGTGCGCGGCATGGGCAGCGCCTTGGCACGCTCATCGCGCTGGCAGGCCTACCCCAATTACGTGAAAGAAGCCAACGCCCAGGTCTGCGTTCTGTTGCAGGCCGAAACAGCGCAAGCCATGCGCAACCTCGACGCCATCGCCGCCACGCCCGGCGTGGACGGCGTGTTCATTGGCCCGGCCGACCTCAGCGCCAGCATGGGCCACACCGGCAACCCCGGCCACCCTGATGTCCAAGCCGCCATCGAGGACGGCATCGCCCGCATCCTGCGCGCTGGCAAGGCGCCGGGCATTCTGGCCACCAATGAAGCGCAGGCCCGCAGATGGCTGGATGCCGGGGCGCTGTTCGTGGCGGTGGGCATCGACACCATGCTGCTCAAGTCCAGCGCCACCGAACTGCTGCGGCGCTACCGCACGGGCGCACCATCCACCCCGGGTAGCCAAGGCTACTGACCACACCGCAACGCCATGTGGGCTGCTATGCTCACAGGCATGCGTCTCAACCTGATATTCGCGCGCGCCGTCAATGGCGTGATCGGGCGCGACAACACCCTGCCCTGGCACCTGCCAGAGGACTTGGCCCACTTCAAGCGCCACACCCAGGGCTGCCCGGTCATCATGGGCCGGCGCACCTGGGAATCCCTGCCCCCGCGCTTTCGGCCGCTGCCCGGTAGGCTCAACATCGTTCTGTCACGCCAAGGCTTCGCGGCCGAAGGTGCAGTCGTGCTGCCCAGCCTGAAGGCCGCCCTGTCGCACTGCAGTGCCCTTGAACAAACACCGCAAGAGGTATGGGTGATCGGGGGGGCGCAAATCTACGCCCAGGCCCTGCCGCTGGCTCGACGCGTGGTCGTCACCGAAATCGCCCAAGCCTTTGAAGGCGACGCCTACGCCCCCCAACTGGGCACCGGCTGGCGCGAAACCTCGCGCGAGGAACACGTTGCAGCCAGCGGCCTGCCCTTCGCCTTCGTCATATACGAACGCTGAGCCGAGCCATGGACGCCCAGGAGAAGCGCCCCTCTCACTGGATCGTCCACATGAACCGTCGGGTTCGCGCAGGCAGCTTCGCCGCGGCGTTCCTGATGATCGCCTCGCACCTGCAAGGGGACACGCACCACTGGCTGATCTGGGCGCTGCTGGTCACGCACCTGCTGCTGTACCCGCACGCCCTGTATGTCTTCTCACTTCGCTCCACGGACCCCATGCGCAACGAAATACGCGCGCTGCAATGGGACCCGGTTTTCATGGGCGGCTGGCTCGCATGGCTCGGCTTTCCGTTGTGGATCAGCTTCGTCATGACCACCGGGGCGCTCGTGAGCATCACTGCGTACCGAGGCCCGCGCGGCGCCCTGTTGACCCTCCTTTCCATGGTGCTGGGCGCGGGGGCAGTCGCAGCCTTGCAAGGCGGCATGCGCTTCAACCCCGACACCGGTGCCCTCACCACAGCCCTGGGCATGGTCTCTCTGGGCATTTATATGCTGATGGTGGCTGAGGGCGCCCGCCAGCGCGGGCTGAAGCTGCGTGCGGCGCGCGAGGCCCTGCGGCAAAAGGAACGCGCCCTGCAGCGCCAGCTCGACGACAACCACACCCTGCAGCAGCAACTGCAGGAACAAGCCAACCGCGACCCCCTGACAGGTCTCTTCAACCGCCGCTACCTCGACGCCACCATGGCGCGCGAACTGGCACGCTGCCAACGTGAAAGCCAGCCGCTGAGCCTGCTGGTCATGGACATCGACCACTTCAAGCGCATCAACGACGAACACGGCCACCCCGCTGGTGACGAAGTGCTGCGCCAAGTGGCCCAACTGCTTGGCAGCCGTGCCCGCAGCTCAGACGTGGTCTGCCGCTACGGCGGCGAAGAGTACATTGCGCTGCTGCCCAACATGACCACGCACACAGCCCTGGTGCGTGCCGAAGAATACCGGTCCCGACTGCAGGCCATGCCCATCTCGTGCGAAGGCAAGGAACTGCGTGTCACGCTGTCGATTGGCGTCGCGTCCTTTCCCAAACACGGGCGCACCGTCCACGACCTCATCCGCGTCGCCGACGCTGCGCTCTACCTGGCCAAGCAGACCGGACGCAACCGCGTGGTGGAAGCGCCGTCGAACAACGAGTAACCTTGCCCCTCAGCCAGCCGTCGCCACCGCCCGCAGCGCCGCGATGAAATCGGCAATGGGCTTGGGCGACCGCACGCCTTGCGGCAGCAGCGCGCGAACCTCCACCGGCACCTCAGGAAGAATCGTGCGCACATGCAACTTGCGGTCCGTGCTGGCCTGCGCGGTAAAGGAGTCGATGATGGCCGGGCCGAACCCCTGTTCCGCCAGCACCATGGCAATGTGGTGCGTCTGCACCGAAATGCCCGCGTGCGGCTCCAGGCCCAGGCGCGACCACTGATCCGCCAGCATCGCCCCCAGGGGGTCGTTCTCGTCAATGCGAATGAAGGAACTGCGGATCACATCCTCCATCGCCACCGTCACACGCCGGTCGGCCCCCGGCGCATCCACCTTGGAGACGCACACCAGACGGCCGGTGGCAATCGGCTCCTCGTGCAGCGCCGGGTGGTGCACACTGCCATACACGATCCCCACATCCCCCTCCTGCAAGGCCATGGCCCTGGCGATCTCGTGCGAATGCAAAGTCCGTATCGATATGGGCATGTCGGGGTAACGCTTGCGAAAACGGGTCAACGCATCCGGCAAGGCACGCACCGCCAGCGACGGCACGATGAGGATACGCAACTCGCTGTCCTGCCCGCCGCGCCCCAGTGCGGAAGCAATGCGCCGCACGGCCTCCAGTTGCGACATCAGGCGCTGCACTTCGGGGTAGAGGGACTGCGCCTCCCGCGTCGGGACGAGCCGGTTGCGCTGCCGCGTGAACAGCTTGTAGCCCAGTTGAATCTCGGCATGCTGCAAGGCCTGCGTCACCGCCGGTTGCGTGACATGCAGCAGGCGCGCCGCCGCACTGACTGTGCCCGTCAGCATGATGGCATTGAACACCTCGATGTGCTTGAGTCTCATGGCAGCGTTTCCGTGAAGATCATTGTCACGGACAGAAGAAGGGCGATGCCATTAGAGCGGCTTATGCCATGACGCGCAATCCCAATGCCCGCCGCTGTCCCACAAACCTAGCATTCGCTCATCCGCCCTTCCTTCACCCTGCCGTCAGGAGATTCACATGTGCAACAAGCTCGTCAAAACCGCCGCATTGCTGGCAGCCGCATCCGCATGCCAGATTCATGCCCAGACGCCCCCCACGCTGGACAAAGTCAAATCCAGCGGCGCCATCGTCGTTGCCTACCGTGAATCCTCCATCCCCTTCTCCTACCTGGGCGCGGACGGGCAACCCACCGGCTTCGGCTGGGAGATCTGCGGCAAGATCGTGGAACAGGTCAAGAAAGCCACCGGCCGTGCAGACCTGAAGGTCGCCACCCAGGCCGTCACCCCCACCAACCGCATTCCGCTGCTGCAGAACGGCACTGTGGACATCGAGTGCGGCTCCACGACCAACAACAGCGATCGCGCCAAACAGGTTGCCTTCGCCATCAACTACTTCTACACAGGCACACGCTTCCTGGTCAAGGCTGGCTCCGACGTCAAAAGCCTGGCCGACCTCAAAGGCAAACGTGTCGTCTCCACGTCCGGCACGACGAACTACCAGGTCCTGCGCCGCGTCAATGCCGAGAACAACCTCGACTTCACCCTGCTGGCGGCCAAAGACCACGCCGAATCCGCACTGCTCGTGCAGCAGGACCGCGCTCTGGCCTTCGGCATGGACGACATCCTCCTCTACGGGCTGCGCGCCAGCTCCACCAACCCGGCCGAATTCGCCGTGGTAGGCGACGCCATTCAGGTCGAACCCTACGCCATCATGCTCCGCAAAGACGACCCCGCGTTCAAGAAACTGGTGGACGACACGCTGGCCGGGCTGATGAAAAGCGGTGAATTCGAGGCGCTCTACAAGAAGTGGTTCCAGTCGCCCATCCCGCCCAAGGGCATCAACCTCAACGCACCGATGAGCAAGGAACTGCGCGACGACCTCAAGGTCCTCTCGGACAAACCCGCCGCCTGACCGCAGCCCGAAGAAACGCGTCCCCCATGAGTTCGAGCGAAGGCATCGTCGGCGTGCTGGGCGGCATGGGTCCACTGGCCACAGTGGACTTCATGCGCAAACTGCTGGAAGCCACCCCCGCCACATCCGAACAGGAGCACGTGCCCGTGCTCGTCAGCAACATCCCGCAAATACCCGACCGGACGCAGGCCTTCCGGGGCGAAGGCCGGTCCCCCGTGGATGCCCTGATCACCCATGCGAAACGTCTGCGCGCAGCCGGGGCCGGCCTCATCGTGATGCCCTGCAACACGGCTCACCTGTGGTTCGACGATATCCGGGACGGCGTGGGCTTGCCCATGCTGCACATCGCAGACGCTGCGATCGCCGAAGCACAGCGCCTGACCAGCGGGCCGCTGAACCTGGGCCTGCTGGCCACCGACGCCACGCTCGCCTCCGGTCTCTACGTCAACCGCACGGCGTCCGTTGCTGCTGGCGGCCCATGGCGCTGGCTGCAACCCACCGCGCGCGAAACGCTCGAATGGGTGATGCCCGGCATCGAAGCCGTCAAGGCTGGCGACCTCGGAACTGGGCAGACGCTGTTGCTGCGCGCAGCACACGCGCTCAGCCAGCGCGGTGCCAACGCCCTGGTGCTCGGCTGCACCGAAATCCCCCTGGTCATCAGCGCCACCCAGGCACCCGTGCCCGTCGTGGACGCCACCCACGCCCTGGCGCAGCGAGCGGTCGAGTGGTCCCTGACCCAAAGGGCCAGCCAACTCGAAGCGTCCATGAACGCCCCACACCTTCCTCAGCCGGGATGAGTGGGAGAATCCACGCTGTTTCCTCCAAGCCATTGAACCGGAAAAACAGCCCCCATGAAACTCGCCACCTGGAACGTCAACTCCCTGGGCGTGCGCCTGCCTCAGGTGCTCGACTGGCTCGCCGCCAACCCCGTTGACGTGCTCGCCCTGCAGGAGCTCAAGCTCACCGACGACAAATTCCCCGCCGACGCCTTTGAACTGGCGGGCTACCACGCCGCCTGGTTCGGCCAGAAGACCTACAACGGCGTGGCCCTGATCTCGCGCCAGCCACCGCAGGACGTGGTGAAAAACATTCCCGGCTTCCCGGACGATCAGTCCCGCGTCATCGCCGCCACCTACGGCGAAGGCGGTAGCGCGGTCCGCGTCATCGGCGCCTACTTCCCCAACGGCCAGGCGCCGGGCTCCGACAAGTTCGAGTACAAGATGCGCTGGCTGGATGCCCTCAGGGCGTGGGTGCAGGGTGAGCTTCAGAGCCACCCCAGCCTCGCGCTCATGGGCGACTACAACATCACTTTCGACGACGCCGACGTCTGGGACCCCGACGGTCTGCGCGAAACCATCCACTGCACCACCGAGGAGCGCACGCACCTGCAGGCGCTCATCGCCCTGGGACTGCACGATGCGCACCGCCTGTTCGAGCAAGCACCCAAGAGCTACAGTTGGTGGGACTACCGCATGCTCGGCTTCCAGAAGAACCGCGGCATGCGCATCGACCACATCCTTGTCAGCAACGCGCTCAAGACCCGCGCCACCGCCTGCACCATCGACCGCGTCCCGCGCAAGAACAAGCAGCCCAGCGACCACGCCCCCGTGGTCCTGACGCTGGACTGAAACCCAGGGCTGCGAAGCGTCGGGGGCTCATGCTCCCCCGGCGCGTTCACTCCAGGTGCAGTTCCTGGATCTTGCGCGTGATCGTGTTGCGGCCGATACCCAGCTTCTGCGCCGCCTCGATGCGCCGCCCGCGCGTGCACGCCAGCGCCGTCTGGATCAGGCGCGTCTCGAAACGGCGGGTCAGCACGTCCCACACGTCCTGGCGGCCATCGGACAACAAGGCCAGCGCCTCGGCCTGAAGGCCCTGCTCCCAGTCGCTCACCGTGCCCTGCACCGGGGGCTGTGCCGCCGCGAATGCAACGGGTGCAGCCTGCACAGCGGGCGCGGCCGGCGACGGCAATGACTGAGGTGCAGCCCCCGCCGCCGCTGCCTGCGACGGCCCCAGCACCTCGGGCGGCAAGTCCTTCACGTCAATCAGCTGCGCGGGCGCCATCACCGTCAACCAGTGGCAGATGTTTTCCAGCTGCCGCACGTTGCCAGGGAAGTCGAACGCGCACAGCACCTGCAGCGCCGCCTCGGAAATGCGCTTGGGCTCCACATCCAGTTGCTTTGCGCTCTGCTGCAGGAAGTGCCGTGTCAGCATCGGCACGTCCTCCTTGCGCTCGCGCAAGGCAGGCAGGCGCAGGCGGATCACGTTCAGGCGGTGGAACAGGTCCTCGCGGAACCCACCCTCCTTCACGCGCTGCTCCAGGTTCTGGTGCGTGGCCGCAATCACCCGCACGTTTGCCTTCACGGCACTGTGCCCGCCCACGCGGTAGAAGTGCCCGTCGCTCAGCACGCGCAGCAGACGCGTCTGCAGGTCGAAGGGCATGTCGCCAATCTCGTCCAGAAACAGCGTGCCGCCCTCGGCCTGTTCAAAGCGGCCGCGCCGCATGGTCTGCGCGCCGGTGAACGCACCGCGTTCGTGGCCGAACAGCTCGCTTTCCAGCAGATCCTTGGGGATGGCTGCGGTGTTGATCGCCACGAACGGCCCGTTGGCACGCGGCGAATGCTTGTGCAGCGCACGTGCCACCAACTCTTTACCGGAACCCGATTCGCCCGTGATCAGCACCGTCACGTTGCTCTGGCTCAGGCGGCCAATGGCGCGGAAGACATCCTGCATGGCCGGAGCCTGGCCCAGCATCTCTGGCGTCACGGTCAAACGCTCTTCCAGCACCTCTTCGCGCTGACTCTCCTCCACCGCACGGCGGATCAATTCCACCGCCTTGGGCAGGTCAAACGGCTTGGGCAGATATTCAAAAGCCCCACCCTGGAAGGCCGACACCGCACTGTCCAGATCGGAGAAAGCCGTCATGATGATGACGGGCAGGCCGGGCAGGCGCTTCTTCACCTGCTCCAGCAGTTCCAGGCCGGAGCCGCCTGGCATGCGGATGTCGCTCACCAGCACCTGCGGGCCCTCGTCGTCCGCGTCATCCAGCGCGTCGATCACCTCGCGCGGGTTGGTGAAGCTGCGCGTCGGCAAGTTCTCCCTCAGCAAGGCCTTTTCGAGAACGAACCGGATGGATTGGTCATCGTCCACGATCCAGATGGGTTTCATGCGCGCGCTTCCTGTGTCTGTCATCGACCCCCCTGCACCTTGTTTTGTCTGTCACGTCACCCCGGGCACTCCGGCTGCATCGTCTTCAAGGCAGAGGGATCAGCATCTTGAAGTCGGTGCGGCCCGGCTCGCTGTCGCATTCGATCAGGCCGTGGTGCTGTTGTACGAAGGTTTGAGCCAACGTCAGCCCCAGACCGGAGCCGCCGTCCCTGCCCGACACCAGCGGGTAGAAGATGCGGTCCTTGATCTCTTCGGGCACGCCGGGCCCGTTGTCGATGACATGCAATTCCAATGCCAACCGGTAGCGTTGTTTGCCGAAAGTCACCTGGCGGGCCACACGCGTGCGAAAGACGATCTGCGCGTCGCCCTGCTCAATGCGCTCGCGCAAGGCGTGCGACGCGTTGTGCGCAATGTTCAGCACCGCCTGGATGAGCTGCTCGCGGTCACCACGGAACTCGGGGATGGACGTGTCGTAGTCACGCACCACCTTCAGCCCCTTGGGAAACTCCGCCACGATGAGCGCGCGCACCCGCTCGCAGACTTCATGGATGTTCACATCACCCACCACCTGTGCGCGCCGGTGCGGTGCCAGCAAACGGTCCACCAGCGACTGGAGGCGGTCCGCCTCGTGGATGATCACCTGCGTGTACTCGATGAGTTCACGCGAATCCAGCTCCATCTGCAACAGCTGCGCCGCCCCACGGATACCCCCCAGCGGGTTCTTGATTTCGTGGGCCAGGTTGCGGATCAATTCCTTGTTGGCCTGGGCCTGGTCGATCAGGCGCTCCTCGCGTTCCTGGCGGGCCTGCTGCTCCAGCGGCAGCAACTCCACCACCAGCTCACCGGGCACGTCGGTCTGCGCCAGCACCAGGTGCACGGGCAAGGGGTCGTGGTTCAAGCGCTTGAGCCGGGTGTCGTAGCGGATCACGGCGTACTCGTTGCCTCCGGCACCCGCCAAAGCGCTCTGCAGCAGTTCCGGTTCGGTGAACCAGTCGGTCATGCGAACACCGGCAATGCTGCGGCGCGACAGGCCCACAGCATCTTCCAGCGCCGAATTGGCGAACAGAATCGCCCCTCGTCCATCCACCACGGCGGTCAAGGTGGCCAACATGTCCAACGCGTGGAAGCGCTGCTCGGGGGTAGGCGTCTTGCGGCGTCCAATCATCGCAGCAGGGCTCAACGGCCCGTGTTGCCTTCGGTACGGGCCAGCTCACGCTTGATGCCGGCCACGTCGGCTTCGGCACGCTCCAACGTGGTCTTGATGTCAGCCAGGCGGTCCTGGTAGAGCTTGGGGTTGCGCACCTCGGCCGGTGTCTTGACTGGCTCACCATTGTTGTATTCGGTACGTAACTCCACCACGCGGGCCTCTGCCTTGCGCAGTTCGGCTTCAAGTATGGCGCGTGCATCGCTGTCGCGCGCCCGCTGCTCTGCCGCCCCAACCCGCTCGCCTGCCCCGCGGGCACGTTGCGGCGCTGCGGCGCCGTTGGCAGTAGACGCCGCTGCTGCAGGAGCCGGTTTCGCGCCCTCCACAATGGTCAGATTGCCACCCTCGACAAGGCGGCAACCCCGCGCCTTGGCATCTCCAGGGTTGTTCGTGTATTCGTTACCACAACGGTAAATCTGGCCCTGCGCCAGGGCAGGCAGTGCCGCCAGCCCCATGCAAAGGCTCAACAGCACTGCGCTGGCTTGCCGGTTCTTGCAGAAAATCAACATTTTTTGCTCCGGGGCTCTGGCCACCCCCTACGTGTCAGACGCCCAGTATCGCTGAA
>CBKZAG010000050.1:0-18321 GCA_966692625.1 uncultured Comamonadaceae bacterium | reverse complement strand
GCTGCCAAGTGGTGCTGTCTTCGGCCGCGTGGATGACCGTGGATGCCGCCTCACGCCGATCGACCTTGTCACGGTTGCAGGTCACAACCTCGAATTTTGGTGGCGAGACGATATTGCGAATGCAAGCCAACGCCCGATGGCATTCACGTCAGCGATGACGAGAGAGCTCAGCCGACTGACCGCCTGTGTTGTCGGAATCTCTGGCACTGGATCGATCACCGCCGAGGCCGTATGTCGACTCGGCTTCGGGCGCGTCATTGGCGTCGACCACGATCACGTCGAGGACAAGAACCTCAACCGTATCTTGAACACAGTGAAGCAAGATGCCCAACTGAAGCGATGGAAGGTGGATGCCTTTGCCGAGCGAGCAAACCAGTACCGCGATGAGCCTTATTTTGATGGGATTCAAGAAAATCTTCTGTCACGAGATGCCGTCATCGCTGCGGCTCAGGCAGATGTCATCTTTGGCTGCGTGGATACCCACCGAGGCCGTATGGTGGCAGACCGTCTTGCCGCAGCTTTTCTATTGCCGCTACTTGACGTAGGCGTGCTCATCCCAACCAGGAAGCATGGGCAAATTTCAGCCGTTGCGGAAGTCATGGGGCGCATCGACTATGTACGTCCGGGTGGCAGCAGCCTCGCCGACCGAAAGGTTTATACGCCAGCGACCCTGCAGGCGGAAGCACTTGCCGAATCAGACCCCAATGCGCACCAGGAGCAGGTCAGGGCTGGCTATATCGACGGCGTTCCGGAGCAGGCACCGTCCGTCATTGCGCTGAACATGCGCGCCTCCAGCGCCTGCGTTATGGAATTCATCGCGCGGGCTTATCCCTTTCGTCATGAGCCAAACTGCATGTATTCTCGAACGCAGTTCATGCTCGCAGAGGCAATAGAGGAACACACCCCGGAGGATGCATTCTCCGTCGTGCACAGTACTATCTTGGCTCGAGGTGCTCGTGAACCTCTACTGGGGTTGCCGGCACTATCTCCGGAGATGCCAACATGAGAATTCGCATTTGGTGGCAGCGTGTCACAGAGCACTTGCTTCCGCCTCGCAGGGTCGTCACCCTGGAGGCAGACGGACTCCCCAATCGATTGCCGCGCCGAAATTTGTTACTTCTCAGAGACGCTGGTGAGGATTGGTCCGTTGGCATGCAGTGTCCTTGCGGTTGCGGGCAGCGAATTGAGCTCCCACTGCTTGCCGAAGTTAAGCCCCGTTGGAACATCAGAGTCGACCAACAGAACCGCCCCACTCTATCGCCATCAGTATGGTTGCATGATGGTTGCCGATCCCATTTTTTTGTCAAGAATGGACGGATTGTTTGGGTTTGATAACGAACGCGCCCTACACATAAAAACGTGGCCGATCGGGCAGAACCAGCTTGATTAGACGGTTGGCCTTATCAGGCGGATTGTTACCTCTCGTCTCCAGATGGGCTAAGGGCGCGCGACTATCCCTGGCATAGCGGACGCTCGCCGGAGCGGAACGGGTCGAGCGAGCGTTTACGGTCTGCGCCGATGACCGTTTTGAGGTCAAGTTCGGTCGTTCCGGAACTCGGCCTGACCGGCAGCTACCGCTGCAAACCAACCCTTGCCATCTCTCGATTGAAATGCCGCTTGCTGCTACAGTTGGCGCTGGCTGTCTTGCAGGCAGTCGTGTTCGGGGTTCATGCTGGTTGACGAGCTGTCAGACCGCCAACTCCAGCGCGCCGGATGCGCGAGTAGAGGAAAAACGCGATGCTCATGTTGAGCAGGTTCCAGCCGATGCCGTTGAGGAAGGCCGCACGGTAGCTGCCTGTAAGGTCGAACACCCAGCCCGACATCCAACCACCAAGCGCCATGCCAACCAGCGTGGCCATGATGACCGCACCCACGCGGGCACCGGCTTCCCGCGGTGAGAAGTGCTCGCGCACGATGATGGCGTAGGAGGGAACGATGCCGCCCTGGAACAGGCCGAACAGCGCCGATATCACATACAGCGGCACCATGCCGTCGAACGGCAGGAACAGTAGCAGCGCCACGCACTGTAGTGCCGAGCCCAGCATCAGTGTGCGGATGCCGCCGATGCGGTCGCAGATCCAACCCGAGACGAGGCGGCTGACAATGCCGCTGGCGAGCATGAGCGAGAGCATCTCGGCGCCACGCGCGGCGCCGAAGCCCAGGTCCACGCAATAGGCCACTATGTGCACTTGCGGCATCGACATCGCCACGCAGCAGCCCACACCGGCCACGCACAGCAGCGCCTGTGCCTGCACGGGCTTCATTCCAAAGGGGCGTGCGGTATCGGGCAGAACGTCGCCCGGCGTCACAGGTGTGGTGATCACCAGCGGCGGTCGCTGGCGCATGCGGTTGGCCAGCAAGAAGATGCCGATGCCGCACACCAGGCCGAGCAACAGGTAGGTCTGGCGCCAGCCGATGGTCTCGATGCCCCGCTGCACCAGCGGTGGCCACACGGTGCCGGCGACGTAGTTGCCGCTGGCCGCAATCGCTACCGCTATACCGCGCCGTTTGTTCCACCACAGGGCTGTGTCGGCCAGCAGTGGGGCGAATGTGGCCGAGCTTCCCAGCAGTCCGAGCAGCAGGCCGTGCGCGAGGCCAAAACTCCAGATGCTGCCCGACATCGAAGCCCACACGAAGCCGCCCGCCACTGCGAACGCGCCCAAGCGCAGCACAGGCGTGATGCCGTGTCTGTCGGCCAGGCGGCCGGTGATGAGCCCGCCCAAGCCCAGGCAGACCATCATCAATGTGTAGGGCAGCGAAGCATCTCCCCGGCTGACGCCGAACTCTGCCTGTACCTCGGGCAACACCACGGCAACCACGTACATGCCGCTGTTTCCCAGGGTGACGAGCCCCAGCACGGTAAGTAGTCGCCAGGCGGCGGTGCGCGAGTCAATGAGGCCGGGGTCGGCGGGCTGGGTGTGGGTGTTCGACATGGCCGTCTATGCTACGCCCGATCAGGCGCCGGGGCAGCTCTTGCTGCCCCAGGGTTTGCACAGCGGTTTACTTGCGTAGCTTGGCCAGTTCCAGCATCACTTCCTTCACCGTTTCTTCACCCACGCTGGCCACGTACTTGGCGATCACCGGGGCCATCTTCTCGCGCAGCTTGGCCACTTCGGCAGGCGGGAACTGCGTCACGGTCATGCCGTTTTTCTTGAGCAGTTCCAGGTTGGTTGCCACGGCGGCGCGGGCGGCTTCGCGTTGTGCCTTGGTGGCATCGTCGGCGGCGTCATCCAGAATCCTGCGGTCAGCGGGGGAGAGGGAGTCCCACACCTTCTTGCTGAAGATGACCGATTGCGGGTTGTACTGGTGGTTGGTCAGCGCCACATGCTTCTGGACTTCCCAGAACTTGTTGGCGGCAATCACCGAGACCGGGTTCTCTTGCCCGTCAATGGCCTTTTGTTCCAGGCCTGCGTACACCTCGGGGAAGGGCATGGGCGTGGGGTTGGCGCCCAGGGCCTTGACCCAGTCCACGTTGATCGGGTTGGGGATCACACGCAGCTTCAGCCCTTCAATGTCTTCCACCTTGTTCAGCGGGCGACGGCCGTTGGTGATCTGGCGGTAGCCCAGTTCCCAGTAAGACAAACCGATGATGCCTTTGCTTTCAAGCAGGGCGTGCATTTTCTTGCCGACCGGTCCGTCAACGATGGCGTCGGACTCTTTCTCGTTCGCGAACAAGAAGGGAAAGTCGAATATCGCCAGTTCCTTGGCTTCACTGGCCAATATGCCGCTGTTCATGACGGCCATCTCAATGGTTCCGGCCTTGACGGAGCTGACCACGGCCTGGTCGCCGCCCAATGATCCGTTGAGGAACAGGGTGACTTTCATTCTGCCCCCCGACTTGGCTGCAACGTTCTCGGCGAATTTCTTCATGCCTGCGACCGCAGGATGGCCATCCGGGCCATTGAGGGCGAATTTGAAAGTCCGCTCCTGCGCGTGTGCCAGGCCAAGGGCTGCCATGGCCACGGTTGCCAGAACGGTCTTGATGAAAATGCGTTTCATGGTTTTGTCTCCTAACGAAAGTGGGACGCCTGAATCAGGAGCCACAGCGAGGGCGTGCCCAGATCACCGCTGCGGCTTAGAGGCTTGGCGCTGGTTGCTCAGGTCAACGGGATGGTTAGCTTGTCAATCACTGCGGCAGTGGCTGGGCGCACGCCACGCCACCACGCGAATGCCTCGGCGGCCTGCTCGGCCAGCATGCCCACGCCGTCGGCCAGGCCTTGCACACCTGCGCTTTGCGCGAGCCGCAGAAACGGCGTCAGCCCTTTGCCGTAAGCCAGTTCGTAGGCCATGGTGGCTTGCTCGAACACCGTGGCTGGCACGGGTGGGAGTTCACTCCGCAGGCTGGCGGACGTTGCGTTGAACACCATGTCAAAGTCTTGGCCTGCCAGGTCCTCGTATCCACAGCCAATGACGTTGCCGTACGCGGCGCCGATGCGTGCCAGTTCATGGGCCTTGTCAACGGTGCGGTTGGCAATCACCAGCTTGGCCGGTTGCTCCGCCAGGAAAGGGAGAAGCGCCCCTCTTGCCGCGCCGCCAGCCCCCAGCATCAGAATGCGCTTGCCACGCATGGGCTCGTGGAGGTTGTGAACCACATCACGAACCAGGCCCACACCATCGAAGTTTTCGGCCCAGACGCGGCCGTTCTCGAACTTGAGTGCATTGGCGGCACCGGCCAGTGTGGCCCGTTCTGAACGCTCGCTGGCGTAGGCGTAAGCGTCGATCTTGAACGGCGCCGTGACGTTCATGCCTTTGCCGCCAATCGATTGGAAGGCCTGCGCTGCATCCACAAACCTGCCCAAAGGGCCTTCGATGGCGGTGTATTCGATGTCCTGCCCGGTTTCCTTGGCAAAGGTGGTGTGGATCAGCGGGGATTTGCTGTGCCCAATCGGGTTGCCGATGACGGCATAACGGTCGGTCATGAAGGTGTCTCCGGGTTACTTTGAAAACAGCACGCCTTCGGCCTGCAAGGTGGCAATGTCCTGGTCGCTGTACCCCAGGCTGTGCGCTACCTGGGCGTTGTGTTGGCCCAGGTCGGGGGCAACCTGGTGCATGGGTGCCGTGGTGTCGCAGTCTGAAAAGCGGAACGGCAGGTTGGGCAGGCGGAGCGTTCCGTAGCGCGGGTGCTGCTGCTCCAGAATCATCCCCCGGGCCTGGATTTGCGGGTCGTTGATGACCTCGTCAATGCGCTGCACCTTGGCGCAAGGCACGTCCACGCTGTCCAGCAGGGCCAGGATGCTGGCCACCTGGCGCTCGGCAACCCAGGCCTTGACCGCAGCCAGAATTTCCACCCGGTGGGCGTTGCGGCCGTTGAGAGAATGAAAGCGCGCATCAGCGCCGAAACCGACGGGGCCGCCGTTCTGTTCCAGCAGCGTGGCAAAGCGTTGCCAGGCATCGTCCACCTGCGCTGCAATCACCAGGTCACCGTCTTGCGCGCGGAACACGCCGTACAGGGTGGAGGTGGGCATGTCGTGCCCGGTTTGCTGGGGCAGCACGGTGCCGCCCGAAAGGGTGTAGCACTGCACCGCGTACTCGTGCATGGACACCAGCGTGTCGTACAGCGCCATGTCGATGTGCTGGCCCTTGCCGGAGTTGACGCGGCCCAGCAAGGCAGCGTTGATGGCCGCCACCGCGTGGATGCCGGTGTACATGTCGCCCAGCGAAATACGCAGCAGCGGGGGCGCTTCGCCCGGCGTGCCCACCATCTGCATGATCCCGCTTTTGGCTTCAGCGATGAGGCCGAAGCCTGCGCGGTGCGAGTCCGGCCCGGTGTGGCCGTAGGCCGAGATGGAGCAATAGACCAGCTTGGGGTTGCGGGCCGACAGTTCGGCATAGCCCAGGCCCAGCTTGTCCAGGGCGCCAGGGCGGTAGTTTTCAATGAACACGTCGGCGCTGTCGCACAGCTGCTGCATGAAGGCCTTGCCGCGCGGGTCCTTCATGTTCACGCTCACGCCCTGCTTGCCCATGTTGAGCTGCAGGAAGTAGCCGCTTTGCTGGTCGTCGATGATGTGGGCGTGCTGGCGTCCGGCATCGCCGCCGCCTGGGCGTTCGACCTTGACGACTTCGGCCCCCAGGGCGGCCAGGCAACGGCCTACGTAAGGGCCAGCCAGGAAGTGGCTGTAGTCGATGACGCGAATGCCGGTCAGGGGCAGGGCTTGGGTCATGGTGTCCTCGTTCAGTAAGTGCCTGGGCGGCGGGGAACCATCAAGCGGTGTTCGCCGCGCTGCACCACCTCGCCGTGCTGGTTGATCAGCTCGGACGGCAGGATCACGATGCCCCAGCCCGGGCGGCTTTTGCTGGCGCGCAGGCCGGTGACGCTGAACTTGACGTGCAGAACGTCGTTGACCTTGATGGGCAGCAGGAAGTCCCAGGTCCAGCCGAGCGACATGCCGGGCAGGAAGCGGTATTCGCTCTGGGTCTTGAGGCCGTCGGCAATCGACAGACCGAACAGGCCATGGGCCACGATGCAGCCAAAGTGGCTGGCGTTGGCGTAGGCCTCGTCCACGTGCACGGGGGTGTGGTCACCCGTGAGGTCGGCGTAGGCCAGGATGCGTTCTTTGGTGACCGTGTAGCTGGGGCTGGTGCAGGTGTCGCCTTCGCTGGCGTCATCCCAGTATTTTTCGGGGGTGGTGTAAGACATGACTGAAGCAATCAGCGTTTGGGTTGCACTCGCGGCGGATCAGGCGCGGGGTTTGACGGCCAGGGCTTGAGCAACGCTGCCGGGTGCCGCCTGGATGAGTTCCACGGCCAAGCCATCAGGCAGTTGCAGCCAGTTGCGGCCTTGGGGCAGGGTGGTGACTCCCCACGGTTCGGCTGCCTTCAGGGCGGCTTCCAGGTCATCGACCATCACGCCCAGGTGGGCCAGCCAGCCTGCGTCGTTGCTGGGGGGCGCCTCAAAGTCCGGGCACGCCATCAACTGCATGCCGCCCAGCGTCCAGTACTGGCGCGGGTCGTCCGTGGGGCCATCGATTTCGCGCACGTCCATGCCCAGCACTTCGTAAAAAAAACGGATGTGCCAGTGGATGTCCTTGACGCGCACGGCCACATGTTCGACATAAGCCCTGGTGGGCGGTGTGAAGGGTTTGGATGCAGGGGTGTTCATGGGGGGTCTTTCAGTGGAGGGCGGTGTTCAGCGAGCGTTCGATGCCCTTGATGCAGGCCACCAAGGTCGCGTTCACGGGGGTGGGCACGCCGCAGCGTTGGCCCCAGCGCACCACCGCGCCGTTGATGAAGTCGATTTCGGTCACCGAGCCTTTTTCCAGGCTTTGCAGCATCGAAGTCTTGAAGTCTTCAGGCAGGCCAGCGCTGGCTTTCAGCCAGGCAGCGCGAGGGTCGGTGAAGCTCAACTTCACGCCGCTGGCTGCTGCAACGTCCATCGCTTCCTGGACGGCGGCGATGGCCGTGGCTTCGATCTCGGGAATTCGGTAGAGCGGGCCATACGGCAGGCGGGTAATGCCGCTGACAGCGCCCGTGGACACGTTGATGAGCAGCTTGTCCCACATGGTGCCCACGATGTTGTCGCTCACCGTGGTGGCCAGGCCCGCCGCGTTGAAGGTGGCGGCAATGGCCTTGGCCCGGTCGCTCAGCGAACCATCCAGTTCGCCGATCAAGGTTTCTTTGCCAACGACCCCGCTGATGATGCGGCCTGGGCCCAGCATGACGCCGCCCACGTAGGTCTTGCCCGCCAACACATGTTCCCGGCCCACCATGTCGGCCAGGATGTCTTCGTGCCCCAGGCCGTTCTGAAGGGACAGCACCACGGTTTGCGGCCCCACCAGCGACAGCGAGGTTTCCATGGCTTGCCGGGTGTGAAACGACTTGACCAGCACGATCACCAGATCCACCGGGCCCAGCCCCTGGGCGCTGGTGACCGCACGGGTGCGAACCCAACGCTCGCCTTCGGGTGTGCGCATGGCCAGCCCGTGCTGGTTGATCGCGTCCACATGGGCCTGGTTGCGGTTGATCAACAGCACCTCGTTGCCAGCTTCTGCCAGCGTGCCGCCAATGGCACAACCCAAGGCGCCCGCGCCTACCACTGCAATCTTCAAGATCAGTCTCCTGCTTCTGTGAAGGCGGATTTTGGGCAGGCAGTGGTATTTCGTCTATTCAATCCAAAAAATACAATACATTGCAAATTTCAATATTGGTGGCGGATGCATGGACCTGTACAACCTTGACGTCAAAACGTTGCGCCTGTTCGAGTTGCTCTACACCACGGGCAGCGTGACGCGCACCGCAGACATGCTGGGCTACAGCCAACCCACGGTGAGCATTGGTTTGGCACGGCTGCGCAAGCAGTTCAACGATCCCTTGTTTGTGCGCACGGCGCTGGCCATGCAGCCTACGCCCAAGGCCGACGCCATGGTGGCCACGGTTCGTGAGGTGCTGGATGGTTTGCGGCGCTTGTCCGAGTCCGAGCAACGGTTCGAGCCTGCAAAGGCCGACCGGACCTTTCGCATCTTCATGACCGATGCGAGCCACATCACGCTGTTGCCGCAGTTGTTCACCCATGTTCGGGCGCTGGCGCCGAAAGTCAGGCTGGAGGCGGCCTCCATTGGCCCGCACATGGTGAGCGAGTTGCAGTCAGGTGAGGGTGACTTGGCGCTGGGCTTGATTCCTGGCCTGGAGGCGGGCTTTTACCAGCAGGTGCTGTTTGAACAGAGTTGGGTTTGTCTGACCAACCCACGGCATTCGCGCTTGAAGCGGGGTTTGACGTTGGACGCCTACGTCCAAGCGGACCATGTGGGCATCATTGCGGGAACGGGCCAGTTACTGCTGGAGGCAGCGCTGAAGCAGCATGGCATTGACCGCAATGTGGCGCTCAAACTGCCAGGGTTTCTGGGCTTGTCGGCCATCTTGCAAAGCACCGACATGGTGGCCACACTGCCGCAGCACATTGGCGAGACTTTGGCCAGGTCTGCTGGGTTGAAGGTTTGGCCTTGTCCCATTCCCATACCGTCCTTCACCGTCAAGCAGCACTGGCATGCCCGATACCACCATGACCCTGCCAACCGGTGGCTGCGCAGCATGTGCTCGGAGCTGTTCTTGCGGTTGAAGCCTTAGGGGGCGGTTATCTGGCGCGGGTGATTGCGAGCAGGCGTAGCGGCCAAGGGGCGTTTTTGGCCGGAGCTGCCGGTGGGTGCCCGTAAAAGCGGACGCTTAACGTTAGACATGAGAGACTGTGCCCGCCATGCCGGGCGACGCCCTCTCGATAGAAGGGCTGAGCGTCACGGCTACGGTCTGTCCTTGGCTCCGGCTTTGATCTGCGATAGGTGCTCTCGGTAGCCGGCTACCAGCTTCCTTGGAATGAACACGTACTTGAGCAACTCGTCGAGCATCTCGGGGTAGAGGTACAGCAGCGAATTCTCCGCATTCAGGTGATTCTTCGCCTTGACCGTAGCTCGCCGCCTAACGCCGAAACAAGGGTTATGCCAGAGCAGCGCTGAGTGACTGGGGTGCTTTCGGTCGGTGACGATCTTCTCCAGAAGACCGCCATTTAGTCGGAACCTGTACCGTGGTTTGGTTTCACTAGAGGCCAAATCTGACCAAGCATCTTCAAGAAGCTTCTGTTCGTCAGGTGGAAGTTGCTTTCCAAAGACGTCTAAGACTTGACAGTACCTACGAACCTCCCAGACAGCCAAGTCGAGATCGATCAATATGTGCCCGTACACATAAAAAGGGACGTCGATGTATCGAAACTCGCCGACCTTCGCAAGATAGTCTATGAACTTTCGGCTTCTCTTCGAAAGTTCGATTTCGAATGGCAAGGAGTGTGTAAGTGACAAGGCTTTCGCAAGATCATGGCCCACCCGAGTTGCCTCTATGCGGTTGTAGAGAAGGATCGCCTTTAGGTACTTCTCTATCGCTTGATGTGAAGACCAAAGAAACTGAGGGAATAGTTCGTGGCGACATGCCAAACGCGCAGCAATGTAGTCTCTGTCTGCTTGATCTCGGAATGACTGGGTGCCGAACGCATTGACGTGCCGATCCAGCTTGTCTTGCTCACTCAGGTAAGGCCTGACGAACATGTTGTTGACCCCCAAGAACTTCGATTTTTTGATGCCTAAAGTTTGACACGGCTTGCCCAAGGAAGTCCTCTTGATGGACATATAGCCTGCACACAGGGCTGTCCATGCATTTATGACTTGGATAAACGGCGGCTTTTGAGCGTTTGGCTGGACGGCGGCTTCGTGTCGAAAGCTCCCTTTCAAGCCCATCAACCACCACCAAAGCCCCCCTCACCTCACCCCCGCCTTCCGAATCCTCTCCCAATCCTTCAGCGTCTGCTGCAGGCGGTTCTTCTGGTTCGGGTGGCCGTTGGCGAACGTTTTCACCAACCGTTCCTTGAGTTCTGCATTGGGCAGCGGTATCGCCAGGGCCTTGAGCTGGTCTATCAGCAGCATCACCGTCTGAAAACTCCCGGACTGCACCGCCAGGGCCAGCATGCCCTGCCCATCGGGCGTTTCGCTCAGCACGTTGGCGCCCTGGGCGATCATGTATTTCACCAGGCCGTCTTTGCCGTGCGCGCAGGCCCAGTGCAGGGGCACCAGGCCGTTGCCTGCCGGGGCGCAAAAGTCGTTGCCGGGGTACAAGAGTTCGGGCGCCAGGGGCCAGCCCGACGCCTTGACCATCTGCTGCAGCTTCCAGTCCGCCGCCGCCGTCACAGGCGCCTCGCTTTCACGGTCTTGCCCTTCACCTTGCCCGCGTTCAGCCCGCGCAGGGCCTGGTCGGCCACGCTGCGTTCAACGGCCACGTAGGTAGAAAACTCGTTGACGTTGATCTTGCCAATTTGCTCGCCTTTGAGGCCCAGGTCTTTGGTGAGCGCGCCCAGCACGTCGCCTGCGCGGATCTTTTCCTTGCGGCCACCCACGATCTGCAGCGTGACCATAGGCGGGTGCAGCGGTTCGGCGCCGGCGGGCTCGGTCAGCTCGCTCAAGGGGTGCCACACGCTCTCGCTGCCTTGCATCTGTTCAATGCGGCCCACGCTGCCCATTTCGTCCATGGTGGCCAGGCTGAAGGCCCAGCCGTCGCCGTCCGCGCGGCCGGTGCGGCCTATGCGGTGGGTGTGCACCTCGGGGTCGGGGGTGATGTCCACGTTGATGACGGCTTCGAGCTGGGCGATGTCCAGCCCGCGCGCGGCCACGTCGGTGGCCACGAGCACGCTGCAGCTGCGGTTGGCGAATTGCACCAGCACCTGGTCGCGCTCGCGCTGGTCCAGATCGCCGTGCAGTTCCAGCGCCACGATGCCTTGCGCCTGCAGCACGGCCACCAGGTCGCGGCAGCGTTGCTTGGTGTTGCAGAACGCCAAGGTGCTGGCCGGGCGGAAGTGGTTGAGCAGCAGGCCCACGGCGTGCAGGCGGGTGGTTTCGTCCACCTTGTAAAAGCGCTGGCGAATCTTGCTGGCGGCGTGGCCTTCGGTCAGTTTCACTTCCTTGGGCTCGCGCATGAAGCGCCCTGCCAGCTTGGCCACGCCATCCGGGTAGGTGGCCGAGAACAACAGCGTCTGCCGCTCTTTGGGGCAGGCTTGGATCACCTTGGCCATGTCTTCGGCAAAGCCCATGTCCAGCATGCGGTCGGCTTCGTCCAGCACCAGGGTGTTCAGCGCGTCCAGCGTCAGGTTCTGGCGCGCAAGGTGGTCAAGCACGCGCCCGGGCGTGCCCACCACAATGTGCGCGCCGTGACCCAGGCTGGCCACCTGGTTGCGCAGCGGCACACCGCCGCACAGGGTCAGGGTCTTGATGTTGTCTTCGGCACGGGCCAGGCGGCGTATCTCTTGCGTGACCTGTTCGGCCAGTTCGCGCGTGGGGCACAGCACCAGGGCCTGCACGGCAAAGCGGCGCGGGTTGAGGTTTTGCAGCAGCGGCAGGGTGAAGGCGGCGGTCTTGCCGCTGCCGGTCTTGGCCTGGGCGATCAGGTCTTGCCCGGCCAGCGAAAGCGGCAGGCTGGCGGCCTGGATGGGCGTCATGGACACATAGCCCAGCTGCTGCAGGTTGGCCTGCATGGCGGGGGGCAGTGGCAGGCGGGTAAAAGGCTGGGCTTGGGCGGCGTTGGCGGCGGATTCGCCGTCGGGGGCAGTTTGGGTCATGCGTGATTGTCCGCTGTTGCGGCGGCTTTGGCACGCGCCGCTGTTACGCCCCCAATGCCTTGTGCACCAACGCTGCCATGGCTTGGGCTTGTGTGTCGGGCATTTGCTGCAAACCTTGCACCGTGCCATGCCGGTCGGCGGTGTCTTCGTCCTGGCTCACCTTGAGCCGGCCTTCCAGCCGGTCGATGGTGATTTCTATGCCCACGATGGCGCGCAGCTTGCGTTGCACATAGTCGCTTGGCGCATCGGTGACTTTCCAGGGCGCGGGGTTGGTGGACTCTTGCACATCCGTCAGACGCGTGAGCATGTCGAGCATCCAGTCTGCGTCTTCCACGGCGCGGGCGCTGCCGTGCGCATGCACTGTCACGTAGTTCCATGTGGGCACCACCTTGCCGTGCTCACTTTTGCCAGGGTACCAGGCTGGGGTGATGTAGGCCTGCGGCCCCATGAAGGTCACCACTGAAGATGCGCCGCCGCCCAACTGCCGCCAGACCGGGTTGGCGCGCGACACATGGCCAATCAGCCGCCCATGGGGGCCGTGCGCGCTGTCCAGCAGCAGCGGTATGTGGTTTGCCATCAGGTTGCCATCTGCCAGGCAGACCCATGTGCCCAGGGGGTGGTTGGCAATGTGGGTGTGCAGGGCGGGCTCGTCGGTAAACGCGTGGTATTTGGGGATGTACATGTGCGGCGAATGAAAAGTAATGCCTTAGAACCCCGCCAGCACGTGGCGCGCCAGCAGCGCGGCCAGCACCCACATGGTCAGGCCGATGAGGCCGTCCAGCACCTGCCAGGCGCGGGGCCGTGCGAACCACGGGGCCAGCCACCGCGCGCCAAAGCCCAACAGGCTGAACCACAGCATGCTGGCCGAACTGGCCCCGGCCACGAACCAGCCTTGCAGCGGCGTGGGTTGCTGTGCGCCCATGCTGCCCACCAGCAGCACCGTGTCCAGGTACACGTGCGGGTTGAGCAGGGTGAACGCGGCGGCCTGGGCCAGTGCCGCGCCACGGCCCAAGCCTTCGCCCCCTTCGGCGGCCTGCAACTGGCCTGCGTGCCGCACCCGCAGCAGGGCCTTCCAGCCGTACCAGACCAGGAACACAGCCCCGGCCAGCGCCAGCGCGCGGGCCAAGTTCGGGCGGTCGCCCAGGGCCTGGGCCATGCCAAACACGCCTGCGGTGATGAGCACCGCGTCGGCCACGCCGCAGAACAGCACCACGCTGCTCACGTGTTCGCGGCGCAGGCCCTGGCGCAACACAAAGGCGTTTTGCGCCCCAATGGCCACGATGAGGCCGAAGCTCAGGGCCAAGCCCTGCATGTAAACGGGCCATGCAGCCCCGGTGGTGGAAACAACTTCATTCATGCCAAGAGCTTGCGGCCTGGGTTGAATGAAGGCAAGCTATATTTGCTTGTGTAAATTAAGAATGGCTAATTCGATGCTGGACTACGCTTCGCTCCAAGCCCTGGCCGCCGTGGTGCGCGAAGGCAGTTTTGAACGCGCCGCGCGCACGCTGAACGTGACGCCATCGGCCGTGTCGCAGCGCATACGCCTGCTGGAAGAGCGCATGGGCTGCGCCCTGGTGGTGCGGGGCCAACCTTGCGAGGCCACGGACACTGGCCGCAGGCTGTGCCAGCACGTGGACAGGGTGCGCCTGCTGGAACACGAACTGCGTGGCGACTTGCCCGTGCTGGCGCCGGACGAACAGGCCTGGGTGAGCGTACCGGTGGCGGTGAACGCCGACAGCCTGGCCACCTGGTTCACCGGCGCCATGACCGCGTTTGCCGCCCAGGCGCCCGTGCTGCTGCAACTGGCCGTGGACGACGAGGGCCACACCGCCGAGTGGCTGCGCAGCGGTGCGGTGCTGGCGGCGGTCACGTCTGTGGAGCAACCGGCGGCGGGCTGCAACAGCCGGCCCCTGGGGGCCATGCGTTACGTGGCGGCGGCCAGCCCGGCGTTTGTGGCCCGCCATTTTGCGCAAGGGGTGAATGCCAGCACCCTGGCTGCCGCCCCCAGCCTGCTGTTCAGCGCCAAGGATGAACTGCAGCACCGCTGGGTGAGCCGCCTGTGTGGCCACCATGTGGAGCTGCCCCGGCACACGCTGCCGTCATCGCAAGGCTTTGTGGTGGCGGGGCTGGCGGGCATGGGCTGGGGCCTGCACCCGCTGGGCCTGGTGGCAGGGCACCTGGCCAGCGGCGCCTTGGTGGAGTTGGTGCCCAACGCCCCGCTGGACGTGCCCCTGTACTGGCAGCAGGCGCGGGCTGCGTCAACGTTGCTGGACGCCTTGACGCAGCAGGTGCTGCGCGTGGCGCGGGAGGAACTGTTGCAGCCTTGAGCGGGGCAGCAAACCCCCTTGTGCGAACGGGTCATTGGCTTGCATTTCAAATGCAGCATTTACCGCCCTTGAAACCCTTCCACGCAGGAGCCGACATGCCCACTCGACTGACCGCCCAGGATTTCGACCAGGAACTGCTGATTCTTTTTGATGCCTACGTGCACGGTGACTTGGACCGGCGCGGTTTTTTGCGCCAGGCCCAGCGCTTTGCCAAGGCGGGCGTGACGGCAGCCGGGCTGCTGGCCGCGCTGAGCCCCAACTTTGCGGCAGGCCAGCAGGTGCGCCCGGACGACACCCGGCTCAAGACCGAGAAGGTGGCCATTCCCGCCCCGTCAGGCCACAGCACCATCAAGGCCTACCTGGCGCGGCCCGCGTCGGCAGGCAACGCCAAGCTGCCCATGGTGCTCGTCATTCACGAGAACCGGGGGCTCAACCCGCACATCGAGGACATCACCCGCCGCCTGGCGCTGGACGGCTTCATGGCGCTGGCGCCCGACGCGCTGACCCCATTGGGCGGCTACCCTGGCGACGAAGACAAGGCCCGTGCCGAATTTGCCAAGCTGGACCAGGCCAAGACGCGCGAGGATTTTCTGGCCAGTGCCGCCTGGCTGCGCGCCCGTGCCGACGGCAACAACAAGATGGGTGCGGTGGGCTTTTGCTACGGCGGCGGCGTGGTGCACTGGCTGGCCACGCGCCTGCCCGACTTGCAGGCCGCCGTGCCGTTCTACGGCAACAGCCCTGCGCCCGAAGAGGCGGCCAAGGTGAAGGCGCCGCTGCTGGTGCATCTGGCGGCGGTAGACGAACGCATCAACGCCGCCTGGCCAGCTTACGAAGCGGCGCTCAAGGCTGCAGGCGTGCCCTTCACCATGCACCAGTATCCGGGCACGCAGCACGGCTTCAACAACGACACCACCCCGCGTTACGATGCCGCTGCGGCCCAGTTGGCGTGGGCGCGCACATTGGCCTTCTTCAAGACCCAACTGGCTTGGAAGAACGTGGAGACCTGACGCCAGACCACCATGTACATACCGCAACATTTTGCCGAGACACGCCCCGAGGAACTGCTCCGCGTCATCCGCGAACACCCCCTGGGCATGCTGGTCACGCCCGGCGAGGCGGGCATGGACGCCGACCACGTTCCCTTCGAGTTCGACCCCGAAGCAGGGGCGAACGGCGTGCTCACCGCCCACGTGGCGCGGGCCAACCCGCTGTGGCAGCGCTGCCCCACGGGCACGCAGGTGATGGTGGTGTTCCGTGGCGCGCAGGCCTACATATCGCCCAGCTGGTACCCCAGCAAACACGAAGCGCACCGCCAGGTGCCCACGTGGAACTACGAAGCGGTGCACGTGCACGGCACGCTCACCGTGCGCGACGACGAGCGCTTTGTGCGCGGCCTGGTGGCGCGCCTGACGCGGCGGCACGAGGCCGCCGAGCCCCAGCCGTGGAAGATGGGCGACGCCCCGCCCGACTACATCGACAGCATGCTGCGCAACATCGTCGGCATTGAAATTGCCGTGACCACGATGACGGGCAAGTCCAAGCTGAGCCAGAACAAGGACGAGCGCGACCGCCTGGGTGCTGCTGATGCGCTGGCCGAGCGCGGCCAGGCGGAGATGGCTGATTTGATGCGGCGACCCACATGATCGGCACCAAGACAATGACTGGGTTCAGGTAACGGTCGAGATGCAGCCGCTCATGTTGCGGCCCCTTCCAGCGCTTGGCCGTCGGCTTGCCATTCGGCCTTGCCACCCTTGAATACGGCGACATCGGTGTAACCCAGTGCGTGCAGTTGCACCGCGACCTGGTCTGAATTCGTGCAGGTGGCGCTGGCGCAGTACACGACGATACCTGCGTCCTTCGCGGGCAGCAGTTCCGGCGCAAGCTCCTTCACCTTCCCGACATCAATGTTCAGGGCGCCCGGCAAATGCCCCTGAGCGAAGTAGCGGGAGGGCAGGGCCTCCACCAGGACGGGCGGGGTGGCTGAACGCAGGCCGTTGAGCAGATTGTTCAAGCTGATGGTCTTCATGGTTTACCTCAAATGGTTGCAGTGGAGATAGTTGCAACTGCAACTAAATGAACTATAAACCCAATTCGTTGCATGTGCAACAATTAACCATGCCTGCCGACAAACGTCACCCCACGCCCCATTTCCTGGCCTGGGCCCGCCTCTTGCGGGCCCACAGGGTCCTCCTCGAGCGCGTTCAGGCCGATCTGGCTGCGGCCGAGCTGCCTCCGCTGGAGTGGTACGACCTGTTGCTGGAGCTGGACATGGCTGACGGCAACCGGCTGCGCCTGTACGACCTTGGCGAGCGTATGGTCCTCAGTCGAAGCAACCTGACGCGGCTATGCGATCGCCTGGAAAAGGAGGGCCTGATCTCGCGTGAACAATGCGCGGAAGACCGCCGGGGGCTGTTTGCCACGCTGACGCAAAAGGGCGCAAAGATGCGCCGCGCCATCTGGCCGGTCTACAAGCGATCGGTAGAGCAGCATTTCTCTGCTCACGTCACGGAAGAAGAGGCCAATGAGTTGGCGTCCGTCCTGTTGAGGGTGCAGAACACCGGATCGTGACGGGGCGGCACCTGGCCGCCTAAGCCAGCACGTCCCGCAGCCATGCCACCAACTGGTCGCCCGCTTCCCGGGGGGTGTCCAGGTGGCCGCCCTGCACTTCCAGGTAACGGCTCTTGGGGTTGGCGGGCAGCTTGTCCACGTAGTAGCCCCGCACGTTCCTGAACAGCGGGTCTTTTTCCCCGATGGCCGTGAACACCGGCAGATCGGCCGGGATGCGCGGTGCAGTTACGCCCATGTCGGCGTCTGACGCCGGGTCGAAGTACGACAGGAAGTTCTTGGCCGACGTGACGACGGGCTGCTGGCGGCCCTGGTTGATGTCGTTGAAGCGGTGCTTTTCGTCACCCTGGCCAGCCGCCACCTTGGCCCGTGCGTCGTCGATGCTCTCGCGCACGGTTTTGAGCGTTGGGTAGTTGTAGTAACCGTAAGGGATGTGCCCGGGCGCCAGCAGTACCAGCGCGTGGGCCGTACCGCCCCTGGCTGCGTGGCTGAGCGCCGCAGGGCAACCCATGCTGTGCCCAGCCAGAACGATTTTTTGCGCGCCCTTGTCTTGCAGCTGCTTCACGTGGGTGGCCACCTCTTGCATGGCCTGGTCCCAGTGGCCGTCAAGGTAGCGGTTGCGTGACCAGGGCATGTCGGGCAGTGCCACCTGCCAGCCCAGGCTTTCAAACCGGCCCTTGAGCGTGGAGAAGTTGGGGTCGCTGGGTCCGCCGGGGTTCTTGCCGTGGAGCATCAGCACGCCTATCTTCCCTGCGTCTTGCGCCCACCCAGCGCCCGGGTGCATGCCCAGCAGACCCAGGGCCAGAGCGTGGCCAAGTGCTTCGCGTCTTTTCATGTTGTCTCCTGGTTGGATGGCGCCTTGTCCTGGCCCCTGCGGGGCATTTTCAGCGATTTTCCGGGGTGGGCGTGCAGGTTTAAGGGCCTTCCCGGCCTTGTGGCGCAACGGCGGGAACAGGCGTTGCTGTTCGACGCCTGCGGTTACGATTGCAATGATCTTCTCTTTCCAAAATACGGGTGTGTTGATGAGCGATTGCACTTCCCATCGTGGCACTTTGATGCCGTGTTCCGCAAGTGCGCGGTGCACTCGGGATGGGGAAGTCCCTTTCATTCGTTAGCTGGCGGAGGCGCGCATGGGTACTGAGCAAGAGAAAGCAGAGGCCGAGCTTGCTGTCTTCGGAGAGTTCATCTCCAAGGCAGGCATTTCCATCGATCCAGGGAGTGTCAGCAAGCCTGGCACTCAGTCCGAACCCGACATCTTCTGTACGCTAAGGAAACCCTGCAAAACCCACCAGTTGGCACGTTGCGTGCATGACTGAAGCCATGAAGCAAATGAGCCTGGACAGCATT
>CBKZAG010000049.1:0-18338 GCA_966692625.1 uncultured Comamonadaceae bacterium | reverse complement strand
TTGAGCACCTTGGCCACCGGGGCCAGGCAGTTGGTGGTGCAGCTGGCGTTGCTGATGATGGCTTCGCCAGCGTACTTGGTGTGGTTCACGCCATAGACGAACATCGGGATGTGGTCGTCCTTGGACGGAGCGGAGATGACCACCTTCTTGGCGCCAGCGTCCAGGTGCAGCTTGCTGGTCGGCTCGGTCAGGTAGTGGCCGGTGCATTCCAGTACCACGTCCACGCCCATCTCGCCCCACTTCAGCAGGTGGGCGTCGCGCTCGTGACTCAGGGCAATGTGCTTGCCGTTGACGATCAGGCCCTTGTCGTCATGGCTCACGTCGCCCTGGAAGCGGCCATGCACGCTGTCGTACTTGAGCATGTAGGCGAGGTAGTCGGCGGGCTTGGGGTCGTTGATGCCAACGATCTCGATGTCCTTGAAGCCCTTTTGCAGCGCAGCGCGCAGGGCAAGGCGGCCGATGCGGCCGAAACCGTTGATGCCTACTTTGATGGTCATGATGAGAACCTCGATCGAAAGTTACAAAATGGTTACGTAACCGTTTTTGACCGTTCTGCCCCGGCAGGGTGGCTTGAGTGAGGCAGGCAGGTCGGCGCGCCAGCGCCGCCAGATACGGCGTGCTGGCGCGGGGAGGGGGTCAGCGCTGGAGCGCGGCCAGCACGGTCTCGGCGACGTTCTCGGGCGTGAAACCGAAGTGCTTGAACAGCACCGGTGCCGGGGCCGATTCGCCGTAGGTGTCGATACCGACCACGGCGGCGCAGCCGTATTTCCACCAGCCGTCGGTAGCGCCCATTTCCACGGCCACGCGGGGCACGCCAGCGGGCAACACGGACGCTTTGTACTCCACGCTCTGGCGGTCGAAGGTGGTGGTGCTGGGCATGGAGACCACGCGCACCGGCACCTTGTGCTGGGCCAGCAGTTCCTGCGCCTTCAGGGCCAGTTGCACTTCGGAGCCGGTGGCAATGATGACGGCCTTGGGCTTCTTGCCTGCCTTGAAACCCACCTCGGTGGGTTCGGCCAGCACGTAGGCGCCCTTGTTGATGGCGTCCAGGCCCGAGGCGTCGGGCACCACGCCAGACGTGGCCTTGGGCGCGTAGGGCAGGTTCTGGCGGCTCAGCAGCAGCGCGGTGGGTCGCTGGGTGTTCTGCAGGGCCATGGCCCAGGCCACGGCGGTTTCGGCCGTGTCGGCGGGGCGCCACACGTCCAGGTTGGGGATCAGGCGCAGGCTGGCGGCGTGTTCGATCGACTGGTGCGTGGGGCCGTCTTCGCCCAGGCCGATCGAGTCGTGCGTGAACACGTGCACCACGCGCTGCTTCATCAGCGCGGCCATGCGGATGGCGTTGCGCGAGTAGTCGGAGAAGGTCAGGAAGGTGCCGCCGTAGGGCACGAAGCCGCCGTGCAGCGCCACGCCGTTCATGATGGCGGCCATGCCGAATTCGCGCACACCGTAGTTGATGTGACGGCCGCCCTGGCCTGCCTCGTTCTTCACCACCGCGCCAGCAGCGTCAAAGCGCAGGCTGGGGGTGGACTTGGTGTTGGTCAGGTTGGAGCCGGTCAGGTCGGCGCTGCCGCCCAGCAGCTCGGGCAGGGCTGCGGTGTAGGCTTCCAGGGCAATCTGGCTGGCCTTGCGGCTGGCCACGGTCTCGGCCTTGGCGTGGGCCGCCAGCACGGCGTCCACCACGGTCTGCTGGAAGCCTTTGGGCAACTCGCCCTTCATGCGGCGCACGAACTCCTTGGCTTCCTTGGGGAAGGCGGCCTTGTAGGCGGCAAAGCGCTCGTTCCAGGCCTTCTCGGCGGCTTTGCCAGCTTCCTTGGCGTCCCAGGCGGCGTAGATATCCTTGGGAACGGCGAACGGCGCGTGCGTCCAGCCCAGCGCCTCGCGGGTGAGCTTGATTTCCTCAGCACCCAGCGGCTCGCCGTGGGCCTTGGCGGTGTTGGCGCGGTTGGGGCTACCTTTGCCGATGGCCGTCTTGCAGACGATCAGCGTCGGCTTGTCGGTGCTTTGCTTGGCCTGGGCAATGGCGGCGTCCACAGCGTCGGTGTCGTGGCCGTCCACCGGGCCGATCACGTTCCAGCCATAGGCCTTGAAACGTGCGGGGGTGTCATCGATGAACCAGGGCGTGACCTGGCCGTCGATGGAGATGCCGTTGTCGTCGTACAGGGCAATCAGCTTGTTGAGCTTCCAGGCACCGGCCAGGGCGCAGGCCTCGTGGCTGACGCCTTCCATCAGGCAGCCGTCGCCCAGGAAGGTGTAGGTGCGGTGGTCAACGATCGGGTGGCCTTCGCGGTTGAACTCGGCGGCCAGCAGTTTTTCGGCCAGCGCCATGCCCACGGCGTTGCTGATGCCCTGGCCCAGCGGGCCGGTGGTGGTTTCCACGCCGGGGGTGATGCCCACCTCGGGGTGGCCAGCGGTCTTGCTGTGCAACTGGCGGAAGTTCTTCAGCTCGCCAATGGGCAGCTTGTAGCCGCTCAGGTGCAGCAGCGCGTAGATCAGCATGGAGCCGTGTCCGTTGGACAGCACGAAGCGGTCGCGGTCGGCCCATTGCGGGTTGGTGGGGCTGTGCCGCAGGTGGCGGCTCCACAGTGCCACGGCCATGTCGGCCATGCCCATGGGGGCGCCGGGGTGGCCGGAATTGGCTTGCTGCACGGCGTCCATGGCCAGGGCGCGGATGGCGTTGGCCATGGTCTGTGCGGAAACTGCGGGTGTGGTGGCGGCGGTCATGTGGGCCTCGGGGTAGGTGGCGCGCGGCGGGCGCCGCGGATCGACAAACCCATGATTTTAACGAACCCCCACACCTCACTGCCTTGCGAGGGGGCCTTCATCGCCTTGGGTCGGCCCGGCGGCGACTCACGTGCCCCCACGCTTCGCTGCCCCCCGAGGGGGCCTTCATCGCCTTGGGGCGGCCCGGCGGCGACTCAAAGGGCTGCCGTTTCCCCTCCCCCTTTGCCTCAGGCCAACACCACCAGTGCCAGCCCGATGGCGGCAGGAACCGCCTGTATGAAGAGAATCTTGCGGCTGGCCGTGGCCGCGCCATAAATGCCCGCGACGAGCACGCAGGCCAGGAAGAAGACCTGCACGTCTGCCTTGCCACTGACCAGGCCCCACAGCAGCCCGGCGGCCAGGAAGCCGTTGTACAGCCCCTGGTTGGCTGCCAGCACCTTGGTGGCGCGCGCAAATTCCAGCGGTTTGCCAAATGCCTTGAGTCCGGCGGGCTTGTCCCACAGGAACATTTCCAGCAGCAGAATCCAGATGTGCAGCAGGGCGATGAGCGCGACGGCGATGTTGGCGGCCAAGGTCATGAAACGTCCTGTCTGGTCAGCGGGAAGACAGGGCCTTTTCGATCTTCTTGTCGGTCTTGTACTGGCTTAAAGCGTAGACCGACCAGAGCGCGGCGGGAATCCAGCCGATGATGGTGATTTGCAGGAGCAGGCAGATGATGCCCGCGAACGGCCGCCCGATGGTGAAAAACTGCAACCAGGGCAGGAAGATGGCCAATAAAAGTCGCATGAGGTTCCTCCACTTGAATGGGGGCAGTCTGCCAGAGTTGGGGTGGCGCGGCAAACAGTTCGGCCATAAGTCAACGTGGGCTGTCGCACCCTGCGAATGTGCTGCCTGCGTCAGCGGGGTGATCGGGTTACCCACCAAGCCGAAATGACGATCAGCGCCCCACCCACCCAGCCAGCCTTGCCAGGTCATGTGTTCACCCAGCCACGTAACGGCGATCAACGCACCCCACAACGGTTCGCTGCCCATCAGCAGGGCCACGCGCGAAGGTTGGGTGCGCGCGATGGCGTAGTTCTGGACAAAGAACGCCAGCAAGGTGCACAGCAGCACAAGAAAGGCGACGGCCCCCCAGAACGACGCACTGCGTGGCAGCGGCGCCCAGCCCGTGCCGTGCACAGCCACTGCCAAGGCGGCGGCGCCCAGCGTCATCACACCCATTTGCACGGCAGTCAACGTCAATGCAGGCTGGTCGTGGCGCTGCCCGTGGCGGCGGGTCAGGCAAACCATCACCCCGCGCAGCAAGGCCGCAAGCACCATCAACCCGTCGCCCCAGGAAAGACCCGCCCCAGCGCCGTGCTGGAAGGCCAGCAGGGTGGCGCCCAGCAGTGACAGGCCAGCAGCACTTGCCACCATGGCGCTGGGCCTCACCCGCAGCAGCCACCATTCGCACAGCGGCGTGAAGGCCACGCACAAGCTGATGAGAAACGCCGCGTTGGCGGCAGATGTGAGCGACACGCCAAAGGTCTCGCAAACGAAGATGGCCAGTAGATTGGCGCCCAGTACAGACGCACCCGCCAGCGCCGCGGGCCAGGATGCGCCTGACAGCCCCCGCAGGGCAGGGAGCAACAGCAGAAAGGTCAAGCCAAAGCGGAGCACCAGCAGTTGCAGCACCGGCATCTGCTCGGCGGCGATCTTGGCTGCGCTGTAGCTGCCGCCCCAGATCACGGCCACAAGCAGTAGCAGGCCTTCAACATGCATGGTCCGGGGAAGGTGTGTGCCGTGGGTTGCTGTGGTGCCGGTGGAGGCCATGCCGTGTTCCAAGTGTGTGAGCGAATGGGCATTGTTTGGCGCGCTCGCGGCATTGACTAGACTCGACGCCAGAACAGGAGCTTTGCGCCGTGGGAACAGATGACTTCCTTGATGTGATGCACGAACTGGTGACCTTCGTGCGCGTGGCCGAGTCGGGCAGCTTTTCGGCGGCGGCGCGGCGCCATGGTTTGACGCCATCGGCCGTGAGCCGGCAGGTGGCGCGGCTGGAGCGGGCCATGGGTGTTTCGCTGCTGCAGCGGACCACGCGGCAACTGCGCCTGACGCAGGCCGGGCTGGAGGTGCTGGAACGCGGGCGCGAAATGGTGGCCGCCGCCCAGGCCACGCTGCGCGTGGCAGAAGGGCACGTGGGGGCACCCAAAGGGCTGGTGCGCATCAGCGCGCCCAAGGCCTTTGCGCGCCATGTGCTGCACCAGCCGTTATTGGCCTTCATGCAGCGCTACCCGGATGTGGACGTGCACCTGATGGTGACGGATCGGCCCGTGGACCCCTTGCGCGAAGGCGTGGACCTGGTGGTGCGCCTGACCGACGACCCGCCACAGGGCATGGTTGCGCGGGTCTTGATGCCGGTGCGGCAACTGGTGTTGGCCAGCCCGGACTACCTGGCCAAGCACGGTGCAGTAGCAACACCGCACGACCTGCAGGCCCACAGCTGCCTGTCGCTGGGCGAACACGCGCTGGACAACCGCTGGCACTTCGTGCGCGGTGACGAGGAAGCGGAGGTGACCGTCAATGGGCGGTACGCCATCAACCACAGCGAGATGCGGCTGGCCGCGATCGAGGCCAGCCTGGGTGTAGGGTGCGTGCCTGACTTCGTGGCGAGCGAAGCGTTGGCTTCAGGCCGCGTGGTTCAACTCTTGCCGGAGTGGACGTTCGACAGCCATTACCAGGGCAAGGCACAGCTGCTGTTCACCGCCTCGCGCTACACAGCGCCCAAGGTGCGGGCGTTGATCGATCATCTGGTGGCGACGGTTGGGCAGGAATTCGGGTAGGGACGGCTGCCTTTGGAAACAGGAGATTCCGGTATCAGGTGATGGCGGGCTGCAATACTTGCGGCGCGACCAACGCCAAGGCTTGGCGAAGCAAGGCTTGAGAGACCGGATGCGGCGTACCCGGGGGCGAAATGGGTAACCCGAACCAGTGTGCTATGGGGGCGTCAAACGCGAACTCAATTGCCTTGACATGGCGTGTGTCCTGTCCGGCAGGACTTTCAAGCACGAGCTGCAAGAGCTGTTCGAACCCGACAGAAGCGAGTTGCGGCCCGGAAATGCGCAGGGCGCCAATGCTGCGCCAAGCGTTGACGCAGCCCACTTCGACAAAGGCAGGCCTTTGCCCCGGAACCGGACAGCCAAGCGCGCGGTGCAAGCAGGTGAAGAACGCCCCCCGGGCACGAGCTGCCTGGAGGCACTTGATGCCGAAGGTTTCGACCTCCGGCGCTGAACCAACCACGCGTGCGCCGAAGAACGCGAAGCCAAAGAACGCCTCAAAGGCGACCTCGGTGCATTGTTCGAGGTAGGCGGCCAGTTCAGCGGGCGACGGCAGACGGTCACTGGGGAACGACCAAGCGCTCTCCCATGCGCCATCCTTCGCGAACTGGTATGAAGTGGGCGCAGAAGTGAACTGCGGCAGACCGGCGAGCATTGACAGGTCCGGCATTTTGGTCAGGCGGCAGCCAGCAGCTTGGGCCGAGACAACCGGTAAACCCTGATGGCCGCCGCGCAAGCGAGAGTGATACCCAGAACGACTTCGGCCCAGATGGTGACGTTGGTGGCGAATGTGTGTTCGGAACACAGCGCTAGGGTGTAGTGAAGCAAGCCGTCAACGCCGAGCAGGCCGTAAACCACGAGCATGCCTGCAGAAACGCGGACAAGGCCAGCCCGCTGAGCAAGGAGCGATAAGCCGCCGACGGCGGCCACGCCGAGCCAAGCCAGGTACACGGACTCCCTGGTCATTGAAGCGGGCAGGCCGGGGTAGAAGGCAATGTATTCGGCGTTGTGCGTGAAGTGCGTCAAGCTCGCCAGCGTGTAGAGGCCGAACAGGAGACTCATGGGGAGACTCATGGCATGGCCGCTCCAACCGCTTGACGCACGGGAATGCCTGTGGGCTCGAAGTCTTGAAGGCAAAAAACGTTGATTCCGAGATGGTCCGGCGTGACACGCTTGCGGTGAAACGGATAAATGCCACACACCTTGCAGAAGAAATGCCGCGCCGTTCTGGTGTGGAATTGGTACTCGGTGAGCGATTCCTCACCTGCCAGGAGCCGGAATTTGCTCTCGTGGACTTTGACCATGAGCGCGTTTTTACGCCGGCATATTGAACAGTCGCACATCGTGAGTTCAGGGAAATCGGTCTCGATTTCAAAGCGCACTGCGCCGCAGTGGCAACTGCCAAGGTATTTCTGCATCGGACGGTTCATTGGCTTTGACTCTCTGTAGTTGGCGCCACGTCGGCGCACTGGTCTGCATGGATGCGGGGTTGGATGGGCTACGGCTTTCTTGTGTACGCGTGGAATCCATCGTAGTCGGCTTTGCCGAGCGGTACGCCTTGATGGCGAAGAACCGCGTACGCGGCTGTGACGTGGAAGAAGAAGTTTGGCAGTGCGTACTGGAACAGAAACTCGGAGCCCGGTAGCCGCACGAGTGCTTCACCCGCCTGGCTTTCGATGATGCGCGATTCAGCGCCCATGAACTGCGCAGACTCAAATGCCTTCAGCAACTTGACGGCCCTGTCGGCTCTGGCGTGCAGTCCGGCAAAGGTCTCTGGGAATTCACCATACGGCGGAATGGGTTCACCTGCAAGCGGATACGAGGCACGCAACGTGAAGTTGGTGGCAATCACCACCTGACGCTCGAACGGGAGCATGTCTGGCGCAAGCCTTGCTGCCAGGAGCGTTTGCGGGCTGCCGTGCTGAGCCTGCGTCCACTCGTCAGCTGCGCGTACCAGGCCAGAGAGGCGGTCCAGGTAGCGCAGGAAGACGGGGACTGATGCGTCGAAGAGGGATAGGGGCATAGGTCTTGGTGTGAGTAGCAGGCCGGGTCATCAAGCAATACACAGCCTGCCGCCGTTACGCCATGGATTACAGCAACATCAGACGGGGCGGAGTCAAGCCCCAAGTGCAACGCTCAGTCAGCCCGGGCCACAGCACCAGAGGTGGTTTGACAGGCGCTGCTAACGATGGCAGACTAGTCAGATGACTAGTTTGATTGAGGTTGTTATGCATACATGGCCAGTTCAAGATGCGAAAGCGCGTTTTAGCGAGTTCTTGGATGCGTGCCTTGCGGAGGGCCCGCAGATGGTGACCAGGAGAGGTGCTGAAGCGGCTGTGCTTGTGCCGGTGCAAGAATGGCGCCGCTTGCAGTCTGCTGCACGCCCCTCTTTGAAGCAACTGCTGCTCGCTGACCAAGCTCGTTCCGACCTGATCGTGCCAGCACGAGGGAACGCGAAGCGTCGCAATGTGGAGCCAATGCTGTGACGAGCACGTATTTGCTTGACACGAATGTGGTTTCTGAGCTCCGCAAGCAGCGCCCGCATGGAGGCGTGGTTGCTTGGCTGCAATCGATTGATGACACCCAGTTGTACCTTTCCGCAGTGACCCTTGGTGAGATACAAGCCGGTATTGAGTTGACGCGAGAGCAAGACCCCGGCAAAGCCGAAGAAATTGAAGCGTGGCTGGCATTGGTGGCAGGCGCTTATAACGTTTTGCCAATGGATACGACTACCTTCAGGGCGTGGGCGCGGATGATGCACAGGAAATCCGATACGCTCTATGAAGATGCCATGATCGCTGCAACCGCGAAAGTGCACGGGTTGACGGTCGCGACGAGAAACGTGAATGACTTCAATGCACTCGGGTTGGAAGTTTTCAATCCATTTGCACCGGCATAGGCCTCACTTTGCCTTCTGGCTGGGTTTGAGCCCGGGCACCAAGATCACGGGTGGCAAGGTCATGAGTGGCAAGACCAAAGCGGTGACGGCAGCGGCCCACAAGCTGGCCCGCCTGATCTACGCCATGCTTACCCAGGGGCAGGACTACTACGAAGAACGCGACCGCCAACGGGGCTTGCACCACCTCGCCCACAAGGCCAAGGTCATGGGCATGCAGCTCGTGCCCGCCGGCAACATCGTTTGAAAACACCATGAAAGTCAATCAGTTGTCTGGTGTTTCTTGAGAGGCCTCTTTCGGCTCACTGCATCTTGAGTCCAAGTGCTATCCCTCCCACTGCAACCAGCGCCAGGACGCTTTGTGCAGCAACGAGTAGCGCTTGAACTTGCGAGAGTTTCGCAATCATTCTTGCCCCGGCGACGATATCTCCGGACTTGGCCTTCTTCATCGATGAACGAGCGAGCCAGCGAATTGGGGGAAGTAGGCCGCGCTCGAACTCCGAAAGAAACAAGTCAATGTCTATTGGTCCCGGCGATGCTGCGAGCCTCTTTCCAAGCGCTTCACCATCTTCGTGTGCTCCAAGAGCCACTTTGACGATTGTTGACAGATACGTCGCGACTACGGCAACTACGAGGCTGAGGAGAAAGACGATGAGTCCGAAGCGGATGTGAGTGATCTCAATGAACGTCGAGACCTTCTCGATATTCGCGACCACCAGCGAGAAGGCTGCACCGAGGCCAGCCAGCAGCCAGCTTGAGAAGGTTGGGAGACCGTCAGAGACGCGCCTCGTGGCCGCAAGGAGCGTGTGCTGCGCGGCCGTTCTGGCGTTCAGCGGAGGTTCAGGATCCGGCATGGTGGCAGGTTAAGAGGCCTAACGAACGAAAGGGACTTCCCCGTCCCGAGTGATCCGCGCAGTTGCGGCGTACGGCATCCAAGTGCCACGATGGGAAGTTCGAACTCTCATCGACACACTCGTTTTATGGAAGGGGAAGTCCATGGCCATCGTAACCGTCGGTATCGATCTTGCAAAGAACGTGTTCGCCATTCACGGCGTGGATGAAACAGGCAAACCTGCCCTGATGCGCCCGAACGTGCCGCGCGCCAAATTGATGGAAATCATAGCCGGTTTGCCTGCCTATTTCGTTGCCCACTACCGCCTCTCGGGCAAACGCGGCAAGAACGGCGCAACCCATGTCCACGCAATCTAGGAAGGTGCTGAAAGCTCCCAACAGTGCCCACCCCGCAATCCCTCACAATCGGGCGCATTGTGATGAAAACCCACCCCCCCGCCCAAGCCCTGTTGCTGGCCGCTGGCCGTGGCGAGCGCATGCGCCCGCTGACCGACGCCACCCCCAAACCCCTGCTGGCCGTTCAGGGCAAGCCGCTGATGCAGTGGCATCTGGAAGCCCTGGCCCGTGGCGGGGTGTGCAACGTGTGCATCAACACCGCGTGGCTGGGCGAGCAGATACCCGAGCGCTTTGGCCCCACCTTCACCCCCGGCGCAACGGCCTGGGGCAACCCCGGCCCCGCGCCGCAGCTGGCCTTGCAATATTCCATGGAGGGGCAGGACTTTGGCCGCGCGCTTGAAACAGCAGGCGGCATGGTGCGCGCGCTGCCACTGCTGGAAGACGTGTTCTGGCTGCTGGCGGGCGACGTGTTTGCGCCCGAGTTCGTGTTCTCTGACGCGGTACGCGCGGCGTTTGCCCGCAGCCCTTTGCTGGCGCACATCTGGCTGGTGCCCAACCCCGAACACAACCCCAAGGGCGACTTTGGCGTGGCGGTGCTGCCAGGCGGCCGTTTGATGGCCCACAACGGGGCTGACGTGCCAAGGCACACCTACTCCACCATCGGCCTGTACAAAAAGGCGTTTTTTGCGCAGCCGTGGTGCACCATACCGCCGGGCAACCCGCAAGGGGTTTGCGCGCCATTGGCGCCCATGCTGCGCGCAGCCATTGATGCGGGGCAGGTGGGCGCGTCGGTGTACCCAGACCGCTGGGTGGACGTGGGCACGCCAGAGCGGCTGGCTGCGCTCAACGCTTGAATAAAACGCCTTACGCCACCGCCAGTTCGCGCACCGAGGCCAGGCTGTCTTTCCACGCCGCTTGCGCGACCTTCAAGTCGTAAGCGGCTTGCAAATTCAGCCAATACTGCGGAGTCTGGCCCAGTGCACGCCCCAGGCGCAAGGCCAGTTCAGCAGTCACAGGCCGGTCACCACGCAGCAGGTGCGACACACGCATGGGCGACACGCCAATGGCGGCGGCAAACGCCGCTTGGGTCATGCCAAGCTCGTCTAGGATTTCTCGCAAAAATTCGCCCGGGTGGATGGCAGGCAAACCATTGGTCAGGGTATTCATGGTGCCGACTCCTCAGTGGTAATCCACTATCTCAACGTCATAAGCGTGACCGCTTGAAAAACGAAAGCAAACACGCCAGCGGTCGTTGATGCGAATGCTCCATTGCCCGGCGCGGTCCCCACTCAAAGCCTCCAGCCGGTTCGAAGGTGGCAGCCTCAGGTCGTCCACGTCTGTGGCGGCATCAAATATATAAACAAAATGTTTATATCCTGTGGCTCGCGCAACAACACGCGGTCGAACGTATCATCTTCGGCATGACTGCTGCCATTGCCCACCAAGCCATCTACGCCGACCGCCGTGCCCGCCTGGCCGCCCAATTGGGCCCCGGCGGCGTGGCCATCATTCCCACCGCGCCCGAGCGCACGCGCAACCGCGACACCGAATACCTGTTCCGCTTCGACAGCTACTTTTATTACCTGACCGGCTTTACCGAGCCGCGCGCCTGGCTGGTGCTGACGGCCGAAGGCCACGCCACGCTGTTCTGCCAGCCCAAGGATTTGGAGCGCGAGATTTGGGACGGCTACCGCCTGGGGCCCGAGGCCGCGCCTGCCGCGCTGGGCGTGGACGAGGCGTATTCGGTGGACGAGTTGGACGCCCGCCTGCCCAAGCTGCTGGAGAACCGCCACACCGTGTGGTACCCGTTTGCCATTCACGCCGGGCTGGAAACCCGGGTGGACGGCTGGCTGCAGAAGGTGCGTGCCCGCGTGCGCTACGGCGCCCTGTGCCCCGACGCCCAGCGCGACCTGTGCAGCCTGCTCGACGAGATGCGCCTGTTCAAGGACGCGCACGAAATTGGCGTGATGAAGCGCGCCGCGCAGATCAGCGCGCAGGCGCACATCCGCGCCATGCAGCGCAGCGCAGCCATGATACGCGCCGGGCAGGAGGTGCGCGAATACCACCTGGACGCCGAACTGCTGCACGAATTCCGCCAGCATGGCTCGCAACACCCGGCCTACAGCAGCATCGTGGCGGCGGGCGCCAACGCCTGTGTGCTGCACTACCGGGCCGACACCGCGCCCGTGCGCGGCGGCGAGCTGGTGCTGATCGACGCGGGCTGCGAGCTGGACGGCTACGCCAGCGACATCACCCGCACCTTCCCGGCCAACGGCAAGTTCACGGGGCCGCAGCGTGCGCTGTACGACCTGGTGCTGGCTTCGCAGCAGGCGGCGGTGGAGGCCACACGCCCGGGCAAACGCTTTGTGGACCCGCACGACGCCACCGTGCGCGTGCTGGCGCAGGGCATGCTGGACCTGGGGCTGCTCAACCGCAACGACGTGGGCCACCTGGACGACGTGATCGAAAAACGCCATTACTTCCGCCACTACATGCACCGCACTGGCCACTGGCTGGGGCTGGACGTGCACGACTGCGGCAGCTACGTGGAACCGGCCGAGGTGGGGCAGCTCAGCGAACGCCGCGACCCGCTGTCGGGCGAAATCATCAAGGACCGCCCGAGCCGCATTCTGCGCCCCGGCATGACGCTGACCATCGAGCCCGGCTTGTACGTGAGCCCTGCGCCCGACGTGCCCAAGGAGTTCTGGAACATCGGCATCCGCATCGAGGACGACGCCGTCGTCACCGAGGACGGCTGCGAGCTGATCTCCCGTGGCGTGCCGGTGGATGGTGATGAAATCGAGGCGCTGATGAGAGGGTGAATACCCTGCCCGAGAGGGCTTGCCACTGGGGGTATCGGCGTGGACAATGGACTCAGAAACGTTGGGACGCCGGAGAAACACATGACGCCATTTCAGCGGCAGCGTCGGGTTTTGGGGGTGGGGGCACTGGCTGTGTTGGCCTTGGGCGCGCAGGCAGCTGGCCGTTCGCCGTTGAGGGTTTTGGCTTGGCCGGGGTATGCTGACGCGGATGTTGTCAAGGCCTTTGAGGAGCGTTCGGGCAACACGGTCGAGCTGACCTTCGTTGACTCCGACGTGGCGCTGTGGGAGCTTGTCAACCGCAATGGCGGGCGCGATTTCGACGTGTTCGCCGTGAACACGGCGGAGTTGCAGCGTTACATCAGCAGCGGTCTGGTGCTGCCGATCGACCCCGCTGCCGTGCCAAACACGCGCCGCCAGACGCCGGCGTTTTCCAATCCCCGCATCATCAAAGGGCTGGTCCATGGCGGGCAGGTGTTTGCCGTGCCCTACACCTACGCCGAAATGGGGCTGATCTACGACCCTGCCCAGGTGCCCGAACCCCCATCGAGCATCAACGTGCTGTGGGACGCCAAGTATCAAGGCAAGGTGTTGGCGTACAACGGCGGCACGCACAACTTTTCGCTGGCGGCGCAGTCGCTCGGGTGGCCGCAGCCGTTTCGCCTGACGGCGGAGAAATGGGCGCCTGCGGTGGAGCGCCTGGTGGCGCTGCGGCGCAACGTGGCGGGTTTTTACACGCAGCCCGACGAATCCGTGGAGCTGTTCAAGAGCCGCAAGGCCGCCTTGATGTTTGCCACCTACGGTTCGCAGCAGGTGAAGCTGCTCAAGGCGCGGGGGATGGAGGTGGGGTACGCGGTGCCGCGCGAAGGAGCGCTGGCCTGGCTGGACTGTTGGGCGGTGACGCGCGGCGCGCGCGAACCCGCGCTGGCGATGGCCTGGATCAACTTCATGCTGGAGCCGCTGCCCGGACGGGTGCTGCTGGAGCGGCAGGGCTTGGCCAACACCACGTCGGATTCGCCCTTCATCCGCCAGGGGGCCCGCCTGGTGTGGCTGGAGCCGGCGGAAAGCGAAGACCGCCGCAACCAGCTGTGGAGCCGCATCGTCTCGGGCGACCGTGCAGGCAAGGTGCTGGCGCCATGAGGTTCGGCATTGCCGCCAAGCTGGCGCTGCTGCTGGCCCTGGTGGGGGTGCTGGCGGCGGGCATCGCCTCGTTCCATGGTTTTCTGGTCAGCCGGGATTTGCTGATCGACTCGGCCAAGGACAAGCTGCTGACATCCACCCAGGTGCTGGCGCGGCGCATCACCACGTCGCGGCAAGAGGTTTCCCGCGTGCTGCAGATGCTGGCTGAACACCCGGCAGCCCGGGCCACGCTGACGGTGCAGAACCCGGCGCTGGATGAGCAGCTTGCCGTGCTGTTCGAGCAGGTCATGCACGCCAACCCGGCATATACGCAGATACGCCTTATCTCTGCCAAGGAACATGGGCTGGAGCAACTGCGGGTGGAGCGCGACGGGGTGGGGCTGGTGAGGGTCCGGGGTGATGAGCTGCAGGAGAAAGGCCATTACGCCTACGTTTCGCAGACCTTGAGGCTGCCCAGGGGCAGCACGTACATGTCACGCATTGCCATCAACCACGAGCGCGGCACAGCCATGAACATGGACAAACCGGCCATCGTGCTGGCCATGCCGGTGGTGGCACAGGCGGGTCAGCCTGCGCTGGGGGTGGTGGTGGTGAATGTTGACCTGCGGGCGGTGTTCATGCTGCTGTCGGCCGATCTGCCCAGCGGGTTCAGGTTGTTTCTGGCCAACGGGCAGGGGGATGTGCTGATACACCCCGACAGTTCGCGCACCTTTGGTTTTGACAAGGGGCGCCGCATCCTCATTCAGGAAGAGTTCCAGCCGACGCGAGCGCTGGTGGAGGGCAGCGAGCAGGAGGTGCTGTTCGAGGCCCGGGATCTTGCCACCGGGGCCCCCCTGGTGGCCGCGTTTGTGCGCCGTGGGCTGGAGGTGGCGTCTGACGAACAGGGACTCTTGCTGGGCTTGGCGCAGCCTTTGTCTGATGTGCTGCAGGAGGCAAGCCGGCCGCGCACGGAAATACTGGCGATCGTGGTGTTGCTGTCGGCCGGGTGCGTCGTGGTGGCGGTGCTGTTGGCGGGGGCTGTGACGCGCCCCATCAACGCCATCAATCTGGCCGCCAGCCAGTTTGCCCAGGGGCAGACCGAAGCCCGCCTGCCGCTGGCGCGCAACGACGAGATCGGCGACCTGGCGCGCAGCTTCCAACGCATGCAGGACCAGATTTCGCGGCAGATGGTGACGCTGCGCGACAACCGCGAAGAGCTGGAGCACATGGCCCAGCACGATCCGCTGACGAGCCTGCCCAACCGGCGCATGTTGCAGGAGCGGCTGGACCAGGCCATTGCGCGTGCGCGCCGCAACCACGAACACGTGACGCTGCTGTTTGTGGACCTGGACCGCTTCAAGGACATCAACGACCGCCTGGGGCACGATGCTGGCGATTATGTGCTGCGCGTGGTGGCTCGGCGCATGCAAGCGGTGCTGCGCGAGATCGACACCCTGGCGCGCATCGGCGGTGACGAGTTTGTGGTGCTGCTGGATGCACCCTCGCCCGGGCCGGAAGGCATTGTCACCGTGGCCGGCAAGATCATCGAGCAGGCGCGCGCCGACATACCCTACGGTTTGGAGGTGCTCAATGTCGGCGCCAGCATCGGTATCAGCCAGTACCCGCAGGACGGACACACTGCCACGGACCTGATCTCCGCTGCCGACCGTGCGATGTACCAGGCCAAGGCCGACGGGCGCAATACCTTCTGCTTTGCCAGCCCCTGAGCTTGTTGTTCGCCGGGCTCAGGGTTTGCGGCGCCAGGCGCGCGGGTTGCCCGCCTTGAGGCACGCGCGCCGGTAGGCGTGCAGCGTGGCTTCGGCGCGGCCCAGCAGACTGTCGGGCGCGTAACCGGTGCCGTCGTGCGTCTGCCCGAAAGGCACGCCCGTTAGCCGTTCCATGGCTTCGCCCACGTGTGCGGCGGTGTAGATGTGAAAACGCCCCTGCGCCACGGCCTCGCACACCTCACGGTCGAGCATGAGGTGGCGGCGGTTGCGCTGTGGCACCAGCACGCCCTGTTCGCCAGACAGCCCCTGCGCCTGGCACACGCGGAAGAAGCCCTCGATCTTTTCGTTCACCCCGCCGATGGGCAGCACGTCGCCAAAGGCGTTGAGCGCGCCAGTGACGGCAATGCCCTGGCGCAATGGCACGCCCGACAGCGATGAAAGCAGCGCGAACAGTTCGGCACACGAGGCCGAGTCACCTTCGATGCCGCTGTATTCCTGCTCGAACACGATGGACGCGGACAGCGCCAGCGGCGCGATGTGCGCGAACAGGGCCGAGAGGTAACTGTGCAGGATGAGCACGGCCTTGTCGTGGATGGGGCCGGAGAGTTCCACCTCGCGCTCGATGTTGAGCAGCCCTTCGGAGCCCGCGACGGTGCGGGCGGCGACGCGCATGGGCAGGCCGAAGCGGTAGTCACCCAGGTCGATGACGCTCAGGCCATTGAGCTGGCCCACGCGCGCGCCACCGAGCGCGATGAGGCGGTCGCCTTCCAGAATGGCTTCGCGCAGGCGCTGGTCGGGGTAGTCGTGGCGGTGGTTGCGCGCGGCCAGGGCGGCTTCCACGTCCTGCCGCTCCACCAGACGGGCGCCGCGCGCCTGGGCGGTGGCGGCGCTTTCCACCACCAGGGCCTCGGTGCGGGCGAAGGCCGCGCTCTGGCGGGTCTGGTCCTCGGCCTCGCGGTGGGTGTCTTCGATCAGCCGGGCCACGGCCGCCGCGCTGAAGTGCGGCAGGCCCAGGCGGGCGCAGGTGTGCCCCACGAACACGCCGGTGGCGTAGCGGGTGTCGTCGCTGGCGTGGAAGGCGTCGGCAAAGTCCACCTTCACGCGGAAGTGGCGGGCAAATTCGAGGTCGCCCTCTTGCAGGGCATAGAAATGCTCGTTGGAACCGATGAGCACGATCTTCACTTCCACGTCCACGGCCTCGGGCTCCAGCGAGGTGGTGGCCAATGCGGTGAACATGGTCCCCGGTTCTTCAATCTGCAGGCGGCCGCTGCGCAGGAAGCGGCGCAGCTTCTCCCAGACCAGTTCGTCGGCGAACAGGTCGCGCATGTGCAGCATCAGGTAGCCGCCGTGGGCCTTGAGCAGGCTGCCCGCGCGGATGCGCGAGAAGTCGGTGACCAGCACGTCGTTTTCCGACTGGTATTCGATGCTGCCGAAGAGTGGGCGGTACAGCGGGTTGTTTTCGACGATGACGGGCGCGCCCTGGGTGTTGGCGTTGTCCACCACCAGGTTGACGCGGTAGCGCGAGAGCTGGCTTGCGAGCGCTTCGCGGCGGGCCTCGTCGTCCTCGGGGGCGGAGGCTTCGAACAGGTCCAGGTGGTCCAGCACGTCGCGGGACACCTCGTCCAGCCAGGTGCCGAGCTTGCGCGTGTCCTTGAACTGTTTTTTCAGTTCCTGTCGGATGTTCTGCAGCTCGCGGTCCAACAGGGGTTTCACGGCCTGCCGCCGCAGCGCCACCAGGCCATCGCGCAGGGCGCGTTCCAGCGGTGCGGTGATCTCAAGGAAGCGCAGTATTTCGCCGCGCAGCTCGCGTTCGCCTTGGTCAAAACGCTCTCGCGTTTCTTTGGGCAGCGCGGCCATGTCGGTGGCGGAAAGCACCTCACCCTTTTCGTCGATCAGGGTGAAGATGAGCTGGCCGTTGTCGCGGCGCAGGGCAAAGTGGCGCTTGTCGGCAAAGGCGGACAGGGCGCTGTAGGCCTGGGCTTCCTGGTCGGTGTAGTTGCGCTCCAGGGCGTCGCTGTCGGCCTTGAAGTCGGGTTCTGTGAAGCGCTTGGGAATGTCCACCTGCAGGGTGCGGGTGAGTTCGGCCATGAGCTGGCGCAGCTGGCGGCCCTGGCCAGCGGGCAAGCGCAGCGCGCGCGGGCGTTCGGGGCTTTCAAAGTTGTGCAGGTAGCACAGGTCAGGCGGCACGGGGCGGCTGGCGGCGGCGGCCTCCATTTCCTGTTGCAGCAGGGTGGAGCGGCCGGTGCCCACGTCGCCCAGCACGAACAGGTGGTAATGCGGCTGGTCCAGCCCCAGGCCGAAGCGCGCGGCGGTGTGGGCGCGTTCCTGGCCAATCCAGGGCAGGGGCTCCTGGCTCAGCTCGGCGGTGTCGGCAAAGCCCAGGGCGTTGGGGTCGATCTGCAGGCGCAGGTCGCCCGGGGCCAGGCGTTGCGCGGGAGACAGAGGGGGGGGTGTCGGGTCGGACATGTCTGGATTCCCTGCGCAGGTCGGTGCGCTTTGCACAGCCAGTCTAGCGCCGTTCGTCGGGATGTATTCAAGTGTTTGTGATGTATGCCGAAGCGCAAGACATGAAGATCACCCAATCCGGCATTGCCTTGGCCAGCCGCCAGGAGCGCACAGACACCCGGCAGGTGAGTGAGCGCTTGCGTTTCTGGCGTGGCGCAGAGAGCGCGGGTTTGCGCCCATCGGTGCTGCTGGCGTTGTCTGACGTAGCGAGCCAGGCGCGCCCGCTGGAGGTGCCGGGCCGCGCGGTGGGCCGCCCGTCCCACCAGCCTGCCCAAGCCCCAAAAACCGAGCCCGCGCGGGACGTGAAGTCCGAAGACAAGGACGCTGTCGAACCCCGCTTGCAGGTGCTGGCGCGCATGGTCGAGGCGATGACGGGCATCAAGGTCCGCGTGTTTCATGCCGAGGAGTTGCGCGGCGAAGTGGCGGCGGTGGAGGTGTCTGATGCCTCCAGCAATGCTACGGCGGCGGCCAGTGCCCTGCGCGCGGGCTGGGGCTTGACCTATGACCGGGTCGAGATCCGCTACGAGCAGGAGATTTCGGTTTTTGC
>CBKZAG010000048.1:0-18374 GCA_966692625.1 uncultured Comamonadaceae bacterium | reverse complement strand
TGCTGCAGGCTTTCCCGGACCTGGAACGCCGGGACGATCTGTTGATCGGCGGTGTGTATGAGGGGCGGGTTTATGTCGGTTGCGTGGGCCACCTGGTGGGCACATTCCGGCGCGACTGGCAAGGCATCCCGGCGACCGATCAGGTGATCTGTCTGCGATATGGGGAATTCCACCAAATGGTGGACGGACGAATTGCCCAGAGCACGGTGCTTGTCGATATTCTGGACTTCATCCGCCAAGCCGGTTTCTGGCCGATGGCGCCCAGCCTGGGCCAAGAGGGCATGTGGTTGGGGCCCAGAGGCGGTGACGGACTGGTGTTCGGGGCACAAGACCCCGAGGTGTCGGCCGCCAGTCTGAAACTGACCATGGACATGCAGACCGCCCTGGGTGCGTATGACGATACCGCCAATGGTGGTCGCGACGGGTTGCTCAACATGCCTCAGAAAGAGTATTGGCACCCGAAGATGATGTGGTACGGCCCCAGTGGCATTGGCACGGCGCGGGGGCTGGCTGGCTTTGTCGACTATCACCAGTTGCCTTTCCGTTCGGCGTTCCCTCGCGACCCCAAGCGTCCTCAGCCGCCAGGCCTTGGGAAGCATGGTGGCAGCCACTACGTGCGCATAGGCGACGGGCGGTTTTCTGCAACAGGCGGTTGGCCAAGCCGGCACATGATGCATACGGGTGGCGGCTGGCTGGGCCTGGGCGCCAGCGGGCGGCCCATCACCATGCGGGTGATGGATTTCTACAGCGCGGATGAAGGCCTGATCCGCGAGAACTGGGTGCCCATCGACATCATCGAGGTGTTGCTGCAGCTCGATGTCGACGTGCTGGCGCGGGTGCGCAGCCAGTTCGGACGCCGCCGTTGATGCGGTGCAGGCGCAGGTAGTCCATCCATCGCTGGTTACGCCTCTGATTTAGGGTAAACACCCATATGTCGTTCCGTTCACGCACCCTAAAATGCATACGTATGCAATTTGAGGTGGCGTCTTGTCTCTGTTCCAACACTGAAGGTCCATCACCATGATTCGATATCTCAAAAAGGGCAAGGATGCCCAAGCCCGTGCCGACGACGACGTGCAGGTGCGCGCCACTGTCGAGGCCATCCTCAAGGATGTGCAAGCCCGGGGGGACGAGGCGGTGCGCGAATACAGCCGCAAGTTCGATAACTGGGATCCTGCCAGCTTCACGTTGAGCCAGGGCGACATCGAGGCCGCGATCAAGAAGCTGTCGCCCCGCGAGTTGGAGGACATTCAGTTCGCTCAAAAGCAGATCCGCAATTTCGCGCAGATCCAGCGTGACAGCATGCGAGACGTTGAGGTGGAGACCATGCCCGGCGTGATCCTGGGGCACAAGAACATTCCGGTCAATGCGGCGGGTTGTTACGTGCCTGGTGGAAAGTACCCCCTCATCGCGTCGGCGCACATGAGCGTGCTGACGGCCAAGGTTGCCGGCGTCAAGCGCATCGTGTCCACTGCGCCGCCGTTCCAAGGCGCACCGCACCCCGCCATTGTGGCCGCCATGCATTTTGCGGGGGCCGACCAGATTCTGGTGCTTGGTGGTGTTCAGGCCGTAGCTGCAATGGCGCTGGGGACGGAAACGGTAGGAGCGGTGGACATGCTGGTGGGGCCGGGCAACATGTTTGTGGCCGAGGCCAAGCGCCAGCTATACGGACGTGTCGGTATCGACTTGTTCGCCGGTCCGACCGAAACGCTGGTGATTGCAGACGATACGGTGGATGGCGAACTGTGCGCTGTGGACCTGCTCGGGCAGGCTGAGCATGGCCCGACATCCCCGGCTGTGCTGCTGACCACATCGGAGAAGCTGGCTCGCGACACGATGGCTGAAGTCGAACGCCAACTGGGCATCCTGCCTACGGCCGATATTGCTCGCAAAGCGTGGGATGTGTATGGCGAAGTCATCGTCTGCGACAGCGAAGAGGAAATGGTGGCCAAGGCCGATGAACTTGCATCAGAGCACGTGCAGGTGATGACGCGTGACCCCGACTACTTCCTGAAGAACATGACCAACTATGGTGCCTTGTTCCTCGGGCCCCGCACCAACGTGAGTTTTGGCGACAAGGTGATTGGCACCAACCACACGCTGCCCACCAACAAGAATGCGCGTTACACCGGCGGCCTGTGGGTGGGCAAGTTCCTCAAGACCTGCACCTACCAGAAAGTCACCACCAATGAGGCGTCTGCGCTCATGGGTGAGTACTGCTCGCGCCTGTGTCACATGGAGAACTTTGCGGGCCACGGTGAGCAGGCCAACATCCGCGTACGCCGTTACGGTGATCGTGCCGAGGTTCCCTGGTACCAACCCGTGCCCGCTCTGGTCTGAAATTTGCATACGAATGCAATCATGAACACAGAAAACTCATCCTCCCAAGCGGGCAAAGGTGCCCGCCCTGAGCAGGGGGCCCTGACCCGGGACAACGACCTGACCCAGACCGCGCAGACGCAGCGCGTGGTCGAGTCCATGGTCGATGGCTTGAACGACCACACCATCGATGGCATTGAGGCGTTCTTCGCGAAGGATTTCAGATGGATGGGCAATGCCGGATGCGGCACCAAGCTGGGTGTGAAGGAGTTCCAGGACAACTGGCAGCGCCCGTTTCAGGCAGCGTTCTCTGACAAGGTCTGCATCGACGAGGCCCGCATCGTGCAGGGCGAGTGGATGGCCGCCTTTGGGCGGCAGGAAGCGACCCACAGTGGCGATTTCATGGGCATCGCGCCCACGGGCAAACGGGTCGAAATCCGCTACATGGACTTCTGGAAGGTCCAGAACGGCAAGATCGTGGACAACTGGGTCAATGTGGACTTTGCCCACGTGTTGCGCCAGCTGGGTCACGACCCCTTCAACGGCCAAGGCTGGGAGGCCTTTGACCGTGGTGAACGCGTTCCTCCACGACCGCAACCCAAGTCTTGATACGGAGACCGACGCCATGACGCTCAAGACGCCTTCAATGCGGTTGGACGGCCGCCACGCTCTGGTCACCGGCGCGGGGCGTGGCATCGGGTTGGCCGCCGCCCATGCGCTGGCGCAGGCCGGTGCCTGTGTAACGCTGGCGGCGCGCACCACCCGCGAAATCGATGCGGCGGTCGAGGAAATACGCGCAAACGGTGGGCAGGCTCAGGCGGGCACGCTTGACGTCACCGATTCCGGCGCCGTCGCTGAATTTGTGGCGCAGCGTGGGCCGTTTGACATTCTGGTGAACAACGCTGGCACCAACCGGCCGTCGTTGATCACCGAAATGCAAGACGGTGACTATGACGCAGTCATGGACCTCAACGTCAAGGCCACCATGTTCGTGACGCGGGAAGTGGTGCGCGGTCTGGTCGCCGCGGGGCGTGCTGGGTCGGTGATCACCGTCTCCAGCCAGATGGGGCACGTGGGCGGCCCCAAGCGCACCTTGTACTGCGCAACCAAGCATGCACTGGAAGGCATGACCAAGGCCCTGGCCTGGGAGCTGGGGCGCCATGCCATCAGGGTGAACACCGTGTGCCCGACGTTCATCGAGACCGCCATGACCGAGCAGATGTTTGCCGACGACGAGTTTCGCGAATACGTGGAGTCGCGCATTGCACTGGGGCGACTTGGCAGGCTCGAGGACATCATGGGGGCCATTGTGTTCCTGGCCAGTGATGCGGCAGCCATGGTCACCGGCTCGGCCTTGATGGTTGACGGTGGCTGGACAGCGGCCTGAGAAGCAAGGAGTCTCAACCATGGTCACGGTCACCTCGATAGACGTCGCCCGCCTGGCGCAGGTGTCGCAATCGGCTGTGAGCAGAACGTTCACGCCCGGCGCCAGCGTCTCGGAAGCGACGCGCATCAAGGTGGAGGAAGCGGCACGCAAGCTGGGATACCGGCCCAATGCCATCGCACGCACGCTGAGTACCCGCCGCAGCCGGATCATCGGTCTGGTGATGTCCTACCTGGAGAACCAGTTCTACCCGGTGGTGCTGGAAAAGCTTTCACAGCGGCTGCAGCGGGACGGCTACCATGTCCTCCTGTTCATTGCCGACACCCGCAAGACCGACACGGTCCTGGCCGAGATCCTCCAATACCAGGTGGACGGCATGGTGATGGCGTCCACTTCCATGTCCAGCGCACTGGCCCTGATGTGCGAGGAGGCGGGCATTCCGGTCGTGCTGTTCAACCGCACGACCAGCAACGACAACGCGGTCACCAGTTCTGTGACCACCGACAACCTGCAGGGTGGCCGGCTGGTGGGTGAATACCTTGCCCGAACCGGTCACCGGCGTGTTGCATACATTGCCGGACTGGAGGACACCTCGACCAACCAGCTGCGCGAGCGCGGGCTGCGCGATGGCTTGGCAGGGTGCGGGCAAACCTTGTACGCACGCGCAGTTGGCCACTACGACTTCGAGGGCGCCAAGGAGGCGGCGCGCACCCTGTTCGCCGTCAAGCCTGCACAACGCCCGGACGCTGTCTTTGTGGCCAACGATCACATGGCCATCGCGGTGATGGACGTGCTGCGCCTGGAACTGAAGATGCGCATACCCCGCGATGTGTCAGTGGTGGGATTTGATGACGTCAAACAGGCCGCGTGGGGGGCCTACCAGCTCAGCTCTGTTGTGCAGGACGCCGACGCCATGATTGAAGCCACCGCCACCTTGCTGCTGGAGGCCATTGAGGGCGAACCCTCCAGTCACGCCATTGTGCTGCCCACCCGGCTGGTGTTGCGTGCCTCCAGCGCGCCACGCCCAGATTCTTCCCATTCTTCCATCAGGAAAAACACAAAATGAACACGAGCGCGTACCCGAGCGCATCTGAGCCGCCCACCGCCATGCGGGGGTTCGACGCAGAGTTTCGCAACCTGGACCACTACATCCGTGTCATCACAGACCGCATCTGGGAAGGGGGGCGCATTGACGACATCCGTACCTACTACAGCGACCCTTGCATCGTAGAGACTCCCGCCGCTGTCAGCACCACGGTGCAGGCCGTCATCGACGGTACGAAGGCAACCTTGGCGATGTTCCCGGACCGCCGGTTGCTGGCAGAAGACATCCTCGTGTCTGGCGACGACGTCCAGGGCTACCTGAGTTCCCACCGCATCATTTCCACCATGACGCACCTTGGCGGGGGCGTGTTTGGCCAGCCCACCGGCCGCCGCATCCATGCCCGCACCATCGCGGACTGCGTCTGCAGGCACAACCAGATCATTCACGAATGGCTGGTGCGTGACCAGGGTGCGATTGCGCTGCAGGTGGGTATGCAGCCGCGCGAACTGGCAGCCCTCTGGCTGGCGGAGCGCGGAGGTTGGAAAAAACCGGTGGCAGGCCCTGCACCGGAAGGCTACATGTCGTTCATCGACACGCGCCCGCAGGCCCGGCGCTACGCGCAGGCGATTGAGTCCGTGGCCCGTGGCGGCAAGCTGCCGCTGGACGTTTACGACGAGGCGGTGCATCACCTGGGGCCGTGCGAAACGACGAGGTACGGCCACGTCGAGGTTGCAGGGTATTGGCAGGCGTTGTTCGCCGCCATGGAGGTGGACGATTTCACGACGGAGCACCTCGTTCTGAACCAAGGGGCCGGGCGGCCTGACCGGGTGGCGATGCGTTGGCGGGCACAGGCGCGCCATACCAACCGCGGCGCGGAGCACGGCGTGTTTGGGGCAGCGAGCGGGCAAGGTGTGGAGATCATGGGGATCAACCACGTGGAGATGGTGGGCGGCAAAGTGTTGCGCGAATGGGTACTGATCGACGACGTTGCGTTGTGGATGCAGATTCTTCAGGGGCAAGGCTGAGCGGCTGAGCCGCATGTAGTGGAGAACGAATATGGCACGCATCCAACTCAAGAACATTGTCAAAACCTGGGGGGCGGCCGTCGGGGTCAAGCGCATGTCGCTCGACATCGCCGACGGTGAGTTTCTGGTTCTGCTGGGCCCTTCGGGTTGCGGCAAGACCACCACCATGCGCATGGTCGCAGGTCTGGAGGACCCGACCGAAGGTGAAATCTGGATCGGTGACCGGTGCGTCAATGCACTGGAACCCAAGGACCGCGACGTGGCCATGGTGTTCCAGAGCTACGGCCTGTACCCCAACATGACGGTCTACGAAAACATCAGCTTCCCGCTGCGTATCCGCGGCACACCCAAGGCAGATATTCATCCGGCAGTGATGAAGGCCTCGGCGAAGGTCGAGCTGGACGACTTCCTGCAGCGGCGGCCCAAGGAGTTGTCTGGCGGACAGCGCCAGCGCGTGGCACTGGCCCGGGCGATCGTGCGGGAGCCGGCCGTCTTCCTGATGGACGAGCCGCTGTCCAACCTCGACGCCAAGCTGCGTGTCAGCATGCGGGCGCACATCAAGCACCTGCATCACGAACTGGGCGTGACCACCATCTACGTGACACACGATCAGGTGGAGGCGATGACGCTGGCCGACCGAGTGGTCGTCATGAGCAAGGCCGAGATCCAGCAGGTCGGCACCCCTGAACAGATCTACAACGACCCCAGCAACCTGTTTGTCGCGGGCTTCATCGGCGCGCCGGCCATGAATCTGGTCAAAGGCAGCCTCAGCGGCGGCGTGTTCGAAGCCAGCGGGGCAACGTACGCCGTGCGGGTGGCCGGGTTCGGTCGGCATTCGCAGGGGAACGTCGTGCTCGGCATTCGCGCCGAGGACATGCAGGTGACGACGCCCAGCCAAGGCCAGATCCGCGGCAAGGTGTTCTCGTTCGAGTTGCTGGGCGACTCCACGACCGTGACGATCAAGGTCGCGGATGGATTCATCACCGCGCGAGCAGGCAAGGACTTCCGCGCCAGCATGGGCGACCAGGTGGGCTTCTCGGTGCCCCCGGACCGCTGTTACCTCTTCGATGGCCAGACGCAGAACCGGATGCGTCTGGATGTTGCGTGATCGATTGCCGGCCCCGTTCATTTCCTTTCACTGGAGCATAGACATGTCCCATCACCTCCCGCGCCGCAGCCTGGTTGCGTTGGCCACGGCCACCGTACTTCTTGTGCCAGCCCTCGCACACGCCCGCTGCGAGAACATCACCAACCCCAAACCTGGGGACATCAACATCGTGGGCAATGCGTTCCCTGCGTTGCAGCACATCGCCAAGGAAATGGAGACATGCACCAAAGGCGGCTTGAAGGTTCAGTTCAAGATGACGCCACAGATCAAACAGGAGGTGGAGCAGGCGTTTGGTTCTGCGGGCAAGTCGGCGTTCGACGCGGCGGTCGTGTCCATGGGCGTGTTCAGCGACCTCAACAGCCGCGGGCAGCTGCAGCCGATGACAGACCTGGTCAACAAGTACCGGACCAAGTACAAGCTGGAAGACGGCATGCTGATCAAGGTCAACGGTGAGGTCATGGCGATCGCGCTCATGCAGAACGCGCAGAACTTCTTCTACCGCAAGGACCTGTTTGACAAGCATGGCATCAAGGTGCCAGCGACCTACGCCGAGATGCTGGCTGCCGCCAAGACCCTGAAGGAAAAAGAGCCGGGCATCGAGTTCCCGATCGCCCAGACCTTTGCCAAGGGCTGGGACAGCGCCACCGAGTTCACGAACATCTTCGCCGGGTACGGCGGCCAGTTCTTCAAGCCCGGTTCCGCTGCGCCTGACTTCAACAGCGAAGCTGGTGTGAAGGCGCTGGAAACCATGAAGGCCATGACCGCCTACATGACGCCCAACTACCTCGCGTCCAATTCGGACGATGTGATGAACCAGTTCCAGCAAGGCAAGGCCGCGATGGGCGTGCTGTGGGCGAGCCGGGCTGCCCGGATGGACGATCCCGCTGCATCGAAAGTGGTCGGCAAGATGGAGTTCGCGGCAGCACCCGCGTCGGTGGCTGGCGGTAAGCCGGCGACGCACCTGTGGTGGGATGGGGTGGCGATGCCCAGGAACCTGGGCGGCGACCGGGAAACCGTGTTCCAGGTGCTGATGGAGGCGCTGGACGAAGAGACCATGAGCAAGGGGAACGACCTGACCATCTGGGTGCGTTCGGCGTACAAGCCCACCCGGTTTGGCACAGGTGTCACGGCGTCGGCCAAGGCCGGTGCTCCCATCTGGCCGACGCAGCCCTATTTCGGTCTGGCCCACAGTGAGATCGGCAAGATCGTGCCAGAGGTGCTCAGCGGTGCGATGACGCCCAAACAAGGGTTGGACATCGCGGCAGCCGCTTATGTCAAGGCGGCAACCGAAAAGGGTTTCATCAAGTAAGCAGGTCCTCTGTCCGGGCAGCCGCCCGGACAGCGCCGCGCAACGGAGCCAGAGATCATGAAGACCCGAACGTTCATCCAGTTCGTGGGGCCCTCGGTGGCCTTGATGCTGCTGCTGCTGGCGGCGCCCATGGTGATTGTGTTTTTCCTGTCGGTGCGCAACTGCGCACTCGACATGGAGGTCGTGAAGGTGCAGGAGTCGACACCGTTCGGCGTCCAGGAGACCATCACACAGCGAGCCCGCCTGGATGCCCAGGGCAGAACCATTGAGAAATGTGAGTTCGTGGGGCTCGACTACTACCGCAAGGTACTGGGCATGGATGGCGACGGGAGCACCGCCACCGACATGCCGCCGGATGCCGGGGGGAGTGCGCCGGGCTCTGCCCGCCAGGACAATGAATTCCTGGGCGCGCTCAAGTTCACGATGATCTACACCTTCGTGACCCTGCCGTTCGTGCTGGTGATCGGCTTTCTGCTGGCCTTGGCTGTCAACGGTGTCACGCAGCGGCTCAAAAGCCTGTTCATCTCGGCGTCGCTGCTGCCCTTCATCATCACACCGGTGGTGGCGGCACTGTCCATCAAGTGGCTGTTCCGTGACAACGGACTGATTCCCTACCTGCTGTCGCAGTTCGGCATCCAGGTGTTCTGGATGGCGCAAGCCTGGTCGGCGCGTCTGTTGATCATCGTCTATGGCATCTGGCACGTCGTGCCCTTCGCGTTCATCGTGCTGTACGCGGGCCTGCAGTCGGTGCCGCAGGACTCGCTGGAGGCGGCAACCATTGACGGCGCCAGCCGTTGGCAGAAGCTGCGCTACGTCACGATTCCGCACCTGATGCCGTTGATCGTCTTCATCACGCTCATCCACCTCATGGACGCCTACCGGGTGTTCGAGCCGGTGATCGTGCTCACGCAGGGTGCCTTCACGACCAGCGTGCAGTACCTGACCTATCACATCCTGCTGCAGGAAAACAACCCATACAAGGCCAGCGCCGCCGCTGTGCTCACGCTGGTCGGCATTCTTATCCTGCTGGTGCCCTTGCTGGTCAAGACCTGGCGCGAGCAAAAGAGGGGAGTTTGAACATGACATCCAAACGCAATCTGCCGCTGTCTCTGCTGCTGTACGGCGGCCTGGCTCTCTGGCTTGTACTGGCTTCGCTGCCTGTGGTGTGGACTGCCATCATTTCGTTCCGCCAGTACGTTGACGCGTTCTCGGCCCCAATCAAATGGCTGGCGCCATTCACCTTCGAGAACTACACCCGCTTGTGGATCGAGAAGGAGTTCTATCTCAACTTCCTGAACACGGCACTTGTGACGGTATGCACGGTGGCTGTGTCATTGACCGTCGGCTGCCTGGCGGGCTACGCACTGTCACGCTACCGGGGTTCGCTGGGCTTCTGGCTGCTGCTGGTCGCGCTGGTGTTCCGTGCAATCCCGCACTCGAGCCTGCTGCCGTCGTTCTTCACCATCTTTGACGCGCTGGGTATCCGCAACACGTACTTCACGCTGATTTTCGTTCTGGTGGCCATCAACCAGCCGTTCACCATCTGGATGCTTCGTTCCTTTTTCGTGAACATCCCGCAGGAGCTTGACGAGGCGGCGCTGGTGGATGGTTGCACCCGCTTCCAGGCGTTCCGCCGCGTCATCATCCCGGTGATGTGGCCCGGCGTGGTGACCACCGGTCTGTTCAGTTTCCTGCTGGCCTACAACGACTTCCTGCTCAGCTCGGCCCTCACCAACGCGGACAAGATGACCATGCCCGCGGCCATAGCCAATGCCATCACAGCCGAGAGTGAGGCCCTGCTGATGCAAGGCGTGGCTGGCGCGGTCAGCATCACGATTCCGCTCATCATCCTGGTCGCCGTGTTCCAGAAGCAGATCGTCGGCGGCCTGACCCAGGGCGCGGTCAAAGGCTGAGCGAGGACAGGCCATGACCGACATCGACAGCCATGACAAGCACGAGCAGGGCTCAGGCCGATGGCTCTGCCGATGCGGCGGCCCGTCCGGAGAGCCGCGCAGACTCGCGCACCATCAAAGTCCCCGGGACGCGCAAAACGACGGGTGGCAGTTCATGTTGTTCGATGCGCTCCACCAGCAGCGCCACCGCGGTACGGGCCATCTCCTCGATTGGCTGACGCACGGTGGTGAGCCGGTAAGGCGCCCTGGCCGCCGTTTCTACGTCGTCAAAACCAACGATCGATATTTGCTCAGGGATCGCCAGCCCGCACGTGTATCGCGCTGCGTCCAGCGCACCCAATGCCATGTCATCGTTGGCGCACACGATCACCTCCAGCTGGGGGTCGTCATGCAGCAGTCTGCACAGGCAGTCGTGGCCCGACTCGTAGCTGAAGTCACCGCGGGCCACGGCGACGTTGGTCACGCGGAGTTCCCGCAGCCGGTCGATCAATCCGCGCTCACGCAACTCGGAAACCGGTGCATCCGGCGGCCCGGCGATGAAGCCGAACTTGCGGTGCCCGCTGGCGTAGAGCCGGTCCGCGAGATCACGGTTCGCGGCGACATGGTCACAGCTCACACTGGAAGCGTCGTCGCCAGGGGCCACCCGGTTGTAGAACACGACGGGTATGCCGTAGGCGCTGCATCGGGCAATCTGCGTGCCCGGCAGGTTGGTGCAGGCGATGACGCCGTCCACCTTGTAGCGCAGCACGTCGCCGATGATGTCACCGACGTTGGTTTCCTGGGTGATGGAAAACAGCAGCAGGTGCAGACCCCGCTGCAGCAGCGCGACGTTGAGCTGAAACAGGATTTCTGGCGTGACGCGGATGGAGGTCTCGGTGATCAGCACGGCCACGATGTTGGAGCGGCGTGTGATCAGCGACTGCGCAATGGCGTTCGGCGTGTAGTTCAGCCGTGCCGCTGCCGCCAGCACCTTTTGACGTGTCTTCTCGGAAATCGATGCCTGTGGGTTGAAGCAGCGCGACACCGCAGATTGGGACACGCCAGCCAGCAGTGCCACATCGTGCGATGTGGCACTGCTCGGACGTGTCGTGGGGATTTTCTTCGCCATGGGCCGCTAGCATACGACAGCGCGACACCGCAGCGGCCAGCGTTGTGGTGCAGCACAGCACCTGGGGGCCTGCAATGAGCCACCGCCCAACGGTCGTCATGATCCCCGGCACCCTGTGCGATGGGCGTCTTTTCCAACGCCAGCAGCGTGCGCTGCGTGGACTGGCCGATGTGCGGGTGATCGACTACCACGGCCTGCGTCGCGGGCGCAATTGGGCGCAGGCGTTGCTGCGCGAATTGCCCGAACGGTTTTCGGTGGTGGGGTTCTCGCTTGGGGGGCTGTGGGCGCTGGAGTTGCTGCGGCTGGCGCCCGAGCGTGTCGAGCGGCTCGCCATGGTTGCCAGCAACGCCCAGGGAGCCAGTGCTGCGGCCCGGCGCAAAGGCGCATGGTTGCGCAGGACGTGGCAAAGCCGCGGCGCAGCCACGGTTGTGGCGCGTCTGGCTCCAGACTATTTTCACCACCCAGTGCAGTTGCAGCGGCACCTAGCCCTGGTGCGTGCCATGGCGCTACAGACGCCAGCCCGTGTCGCCTATGCGCAGTTTGCCTGGGTGGCAGAGCGGCCCAGCGGGCATGAGGCGCTGGCGAGGTTCCAAGGCCCTGCGTTGATCGTCAGCGGCGCCAACGACCGGCTGTGCCCGCGCCACATGCAGGAGCGCATGGCGCGCACCCTGCCAGCGGCGCAATGGATCGAGTTGCCGCGAGTTGGACATTTCGTTCCGCTGGAGGCCGGCGCAGTCCTCAGCGATGCGCTGAGGCGCTGGATCGCGGCGTGATCTGCCACGTTGGCCCGACGCACTCACTTTCTGTTTTCACCACCCCATCCATGTCACAAGCAAACACCATGTTCTCCAAAGACCAGATTCTCGAACGCTACATTCCTTTCGACAGCCTCCGCTACAGCACCGAGGCCTTCATCGATTACCGGATTCCGGGTTGTGCGCCCAAGAAGAACTATGCGCTGATTGGCCCCGGTGTCTCGCAGAACCCGAACCAGCCGGTCAGTCTGCGTGAGAAGCACGGCTTCCAGGTTGGCGGTGTTTCCATGCCAGCCGGCACGACGAATCCGCCTCACATGCACTTCACCGCCGAGGTGTTCATCTGTACCAAGGGCCGTTGGCAGATGCACTGGGGGTTCGATCCGCACCCGCTCAAGGCCGACGTGGGAGAGGGGGACGTGTTCACCGTGCCAACCTGGATCTACCGTGGCTTTCAGAGCCAGGGACCGGACGATGCTTTCCTGTTCACCGCGCTTGGGCAGGACGACACCGGTGGCATCCTCTGGGGGCCGCAGACGCTGGAGGCTGCCCGTGCACAGGGCGTGCATCTGACCGAAGACTACCGGATTGTTGACGAGCAACTGGGCCAGGTGTGGAGCAAGGATGACAAACCCCTGCAGCCCATGACTCCCGAGGAGATCGCTGCATTGCGCAAGTGGACGCCCGCGCAGATGGCGCAGCGAATCGTTCGCTTTGCTGACCTTGACTGGTCAACCAATGCGTTGCTTGACAGCGGTCTGACCGGATGCGGTGGCGCGATGGCGCCGGTGATCGGGTTGGGCATGTCGCAGGACCGCAACCACCTGGCGCCCGTACAGAACGCCCATGGTTTTTCGATCGAGTGGCTGCGCCTGCCGGCAGGGGGCAGTGTTTCCCGGCACCGGCTGGCGGACAAGCAGGTACTGGTGGTGTAAAAGGGTGAACTTTCCATGGATATTGAAGCCACAGACGGCACCGTGACCGTCAAGGCACGCGGCACCAATGCAGGCTGGGACAGTTTTGCCATGCCGGCTGATGTGTGGCGCAGCTACCGGAATACGGGTGATGGGGACTTGGTGGTGATGGTGATCACAGCGGGCGACCACCGCAAGAAACTGGTGTGGGACGAGAAGGTGATTGCGGGAGCGGGGGCGATCAACCGGGCGATCGACGCCAACGGCTACGTCGCGCCCAAGAACTTTGTGGACCGGTCGCAGCGTTGAACCCCTTGCCAGCGTCAGGGCCGCGCTCGACCTGCCTCCAAAGTTGCAGCGTGGCCGTAGACGACAACCGGAGCAGAAATTGATGAACGAACCTACCCATCCGCTGGACGACCGCATGCCAGGGCTGCTGCGCAGTGGGCGGCGCCTGCGCGGTGTTTTCAATGGCATTCCCTCGCCGGCCATTGTCGAGATGTGTGCTTACGCAGGCTTCGACTTTCTGGTGATTGACAACGAGCACGGCAGTGCGGGCCTTGAGACGACCGAGCACATGCTTCGGGCCGCGCGTGCAAGCAACCTGCCCACGGTGGTTCGCTGTCTGGAGCACGATCTGGCCCGCACGCTTGACCTGGGCGCCGGTGGCGTGCAAGTTCCAATGGTCAACACGGCGGCCCAGGCCCAGGCACTGGTGCAGCGTGTCAAGTACCCGCTGGCGAAAGGCGCCAGTGGTGTGCCGGGCATGCGCGGCAGCGCGTTTTCGTCGCGTGCTGCTGGGTACGGGGCGTTCGGGGGGCCGCCGCACACACTGCGCAGCAATGAGGGCATTGCGCTGATTGTGATGATCGAAACGCCGGAGGCTGTTGCCAATGCCGGTGCCATTGCTGCGGTAGAAGGGGTAGATGCTGTGTTCATCGGCCCCAACGACCTTGCGCACGCCATGGGGCATGAAAACCGCTGGAACGATCCACCTGTGCAGGCCGCGATTGAGCATGCCGTCAAGGCGGTCGCGGCTGTGGGCAAGTGCCCTGGTGTCCTGGCGCTAACGCTGGAGGATGAAGAGAAGTACGCCGCCTGGGGGGCGCGCTATTTTGCGTCGGTGACGACCGGGATCATCACCAAGGCGCTCAGGGATGCGGCACAGGGCGGGCGCTCGCCAGTCAACTACTGACTCGGTAAGTCTTTCCAGGTAAAGATCATCAACCTTTCATGCACGTGCTGCATGTCAGCACGGTCGCCCCCCCAACGCCTCCGTAAGCCGCCTGGCCGACAGCCGCAGTTCATCGACGAAATGGCCCTTGACCCGTTGCTCAGGAGCCGTCAAGGTAAGGGCACCTTCCAGGGTCTGGCTGGCGTTCCACACCGGGGCGGATATGCCGACAATGCCCGGAATGCGGTCGCTGTTGAGCATCACGTAGCCGTCTTTGCGCACCTGGTCGTAGATGCGCCCACGGGCGCCTGAGTACGCCATCAGCACACGGCCGCCCGCACCGCGGTTCAGCGGCAGCACGTCGCCTGCGCGCACGTGGTCGCGCAGCAGGTGGGGCGAATCCACGCGCAGCAGCACCAGCCGCTGGTCCCCCTGGCGAACGTGAAACGCCACGCTCTCTTGCGTGCGCTCCACCAGCGCGCGCATTTCCGGCAGCAGCACGTCTTCCAGCGCGAACGACGCGGAATAGATGCCCGCCAGCCGAGCCACTTCGGCCCCCAGTGCCCACAGGCCGTCAGGCGTCTTCTGCACCAGGCGGCCATGCGCCAGCGAGGCCAGCAGCCGCAGCACCGTGCTCTTGTACAGGCGTGTGCGTTCGGCCAGTTCCGTGACTGAAAGCGCCTTGTCGCCAGGGCGGTAGGCCGCCAGCAGGCTGACGGCGCGGTCCACCGCCGCAGCCCCGCCTGGGGCGGCCTGCTCATCGGCAACAGAGGGCAAGGAAGACTTCTTGGGCATGGCAGCTAGCCTTGGTGCGTGGGTTTGACAGGCCTTGGGGTGGCGTTTATCATCGTTCCATCTATTAGACCACAGTTCTGTCTAACAGAACAATAAATACTCCACCCAATGGATGCAGTTCTGATCAGTGAAGTGGGCCCGCGCGACGGGCTGCAGAGCGTCAAGGCCACCATGCCTACCGCGCACAAAGTGGCGTGGTTGAATGCCCTTGCGGGCGCCGGCCTGCGTGAAATTGAAGTTGGCTCCTTTGTGCCTGCCCGGCTGTTGCCGCAGATGGCCGATGTTGCCGACGTGGTGCGGCACGCCCTGACGCTGCCCCGGCTCACCGTGATGGCGCTGGTGCCCAATTTGCGCGGTGCCGAAGCAGCGGTTGCCACCGGCATCCACAAGATCACCATCCCCGTTTCGGCCAGCGAGGCACATTCACTGGCCAACGTGCGCAAGACCTGCGCGCAGATGGTGGAAGAAGTCCGCCAGATCGTGGCATACCGGCAGCTGCACGCGCCGCAGCTGCGGGTGGAGGTGGGCGTTTCCACCGCGTTTGGCTGCACCTTGCAAGGCCCGGTGCCAGAAGACGACGTGGTGCGGCTGGCCGAAGCGCTGGCCGCCGCCGGGGTGGACGAAGTGGGCCTCTCAGACACCACTGGCATGGCCAACCCGGCCCAGGTGCGCCGCTTGTTCAAGCGCGTGCGCGCAGCCATTGGCGAACGTACCGGCGCGGCCCACATGCACAACACGCGTGGCCTGGGCCTGGCCAATTGCCTGGCCGCTTTCGACGCCGGGGTGCGCACGTTCGACAGTTCGCAGGGCGGCCTGGGTGGCTGCCCCTACGCACCGGGCGCCAGCGGCAATGTGGTCACCGAAGACCTGGTGTTCATGTTCGAAGCCATGGGCGTACACACCGGCGTTGACATGGAACGCCTGCTGACGGCGCGCAAGCACCTGCGGGCGGGCCTGCCGGGCGAACCCATCTACGGCATGACGCCGGAGGCGGGCCTGACCAAGGGCTTCACCTATGCCGACGGCCGCAGCCCTGCCCAGCAACACCCAGCCACCGCAAACGGAGACGAAGCATGAGCGCACCAACTCAACTGCCGCTGGCGGGCATCCGCGTGATCGAATTCACCCACATGGTGATGGGCCCCACCTGCGGCATGATCCTGGCCGACCTGGGCGCGGAGGTCATCAAGGTAGAACCCCTGGCGGGCGACAACACCCGCAAGCTGCTGGGTTCCGGCGCAGGCTTCTTCGGCACCTTCAACCGCAACAAGAAGAGCCTTGCGGTGGACGTGAAAGACCCCCGGGGCCGCGAGATCGTGCTGCGGCTGGCGGGGCAGGCCGACGTGTTCAGCGAGAACTTCAAGGGCGGCACCATGGACAAGCTTGGCTTTGGGTACGAAGCCCTGTGCAAGCTGAACCCCGGACTGATCTACGTTTCGCACAAGGGTTTTCTGCCGGGCCCCTATGAACACCGCACCGCGCTGGACGAGGTGGTGCAGATGATGGGCGGCCTGGCCTACATGACCGGGCCCGAAGGCCGGCCGCTGCGGGCAGGCACCAGCGTCAACGACATCATGGGCGGCATGTTCGGTGCCATTGGCGTGCTGGCCGCATTACAGGCCCGTCACACCACTGGGCGTGGCCAGGAGGTGCAAAGCGCGCTGTTCGAGAACAACGTGCTTCTGGTGGCCCAGCACATGATGCAGTTTGCCGTCACGGGCAAGCCGGCGGCGCCCATGCCCAGCCGCATCAGCGCCTGGGCGGTGTACGACGTGTTCACGGTCAAGGACGGTGAACAGATATTTCTGGCGGCGGTGAGCGACACGCAATGGGTGCAGATGTGCGACGAGTTCGGCTTTGCCGACCTCAAAGCCGACCCGCGCCTGGCGACCAACAACCAGCGCGTACAGGCGCGTGAGTGGATGCTGCCGCAGCTGCGCGAGCGTTTTGCAGCGATGGGGGCGGCCGAGATTGGCGGGCGGTTTGAAAAGACAGGCCTGCCTTACGCGCCCATTACCCGCCCGCAGGACCTGTTCAACGACCCGCACCTGATGGCCACCGGCGGCCTTGCCCCCGTGACATTGCCCGCCGACGCCAGCGGCGCCGGGCGAGCCGTGGAGACGCAGACCGCCTTGCTGCCGCTCACGCTTGACGGGCAGCGCTTAGGGATACGCCAACCGCCGCCCGCGCTGGGGCAGCACACGCAGGACATTCTGCTCGGCCTGGGTTTGTCGCCGGAGGAGGTGGAGCAGTTGAGACGCGATGGGGTTGTGGGGGCGCCTGCTGTGGAGGGGGTTGGGGCTTGATGAGGCAGATGCCGCCATTTGACTGCGTTGGCCTAGGCGGCGGCTTCCGACCCAGATCGGTCGTTCAATGGCCCAGCGCAAGGGGCCACTAGCTGGTAGTGGAAACACCGGGTTTCGTGGTTGCCTTATGCCTGGGTGAAAATCAAATATTGGCGTCCCCCATTGATCTAGGTGTGTGTTTTGGAGATTAAGGTTACCAATTTCGCCAGTACACTCCAATTTATGCAACAGACCATATGGGATACAACGCGTTAGGGTGATATGAGCATGAAGAAGCAGATTGCAAAGCTCCGGGGACACTCGGAGCATTTGCTAGACACATTCCTTGGTCTCCGCGAAAAATACGCATTGCTAGATCCAATGCTTTTCGATTCGGCAGTAGTGAAGGTGTACGGATCTGGAGGCAGAAGCAGGGGGTTCCAGAGAATCAAGACCACGCTCTTTTTATCCTGTTCACTGGAACTGTCGACACTTGCCTTTGATAGACATGACGGTTCTTTGAGCGTTGACAACATCATGAGGGCACTTGATGATGCGAGGTTGGTTTCCAAGCTTCGTGCGGATTACGTGAGTACGGCTACTCCCCATGTCTGCGAAGATATGAGTCCACTTGAGCGGAAATTGTTAGCGCTTGTGAATCTGGCAGAAGCTCAGGCGCGAGGGAGGGAGTTCGACTTAGCGCATGAAAGACTGGTTTCGGCGTGGTCTGAAATATCAAACTCCAAAACATTCAAAAGCCTTGAGAAGATCAGAAATAGGGTTGCAGCGCACACACATCTATTCTTAGAGGGCGGGAAGTACAAACCGCTAGACATCTCTAAGTTGGGCGTCAAATGGCGTGAAATCGAGCCAGCCATGGACCAGATGCAAGAGGCAGTCGAGAGTATTGGTATTGTTGTAAGAGGCGCGTCGTTCGCTTGGGACTCACTTCAAAGAAATCTGGAGCGTACTGTTCGTGGCTTTTGGTCTATCTAGCTGTATCGCCATAGCATTTCCTTCCAGCGGACTGCCTTAAGTTACCCCTGAAGTCGGGTGTTAGATAAATAGGTTTTCCTTTTGGCGATAGACGGCTTCTGGCCGATAGCGGTATCTCAACTCCCCACGGATGGCTGGCAGCAACCGCTGCAAAAGAGCCCTCCAACTCCGCAGCCCCCTCAAAAATCAAACCGCTCCCGTCCGTTCGAAAACGTCACCCGGTCCCGCGTCGCGTAGCAGTGCC
>CBKZAG010000047.1:0-18533 GCA_966692625.1 uncultured Comamonadaceae bacterium | reverse complement strand
CGCTCGCGGGCGGCACGCCCCCCCTGCTCGCCCGGCTGGCCGAACAGTTGCAGCCGCCCGAAGGCTGCGCCGTGCTGCTGCACCGCTCGCTTTTGCCCGAACCCGCCGCGCTGGTGCGCGACGGCGGTGTCATCAACCACGGCTTCGACGCCGAACTGGACGAGCTGCGCGCCATACAAAACAACTGCGACGGCTTCCTGCTCGAGCTGGAAACCCGCGAACGCGAACGCACGGGCATTGCCAACCTGCGCGTGCAGTTCAACAAGGTGCACGGCTTCTACATCGAAGTCACGCAGGGCCAGCTCGACAAGGTACCCGACGACTACCGCCGCCGCCAGACGCTGAAAAACGCCGAACGCTTCATCACCCCCGAGCTGAAGGCCTTTGAAGACAAGGCCCTGAGCGCGCAGGAGCGCGCCCTGGCCCGCGAGAAGTGGCTTTACGAAGGCCTGCTGGACGAACTGCAAAACCACGTGCCCGCGCTGGGCGAACTGGCCCGCGCCATTGCCGCGCTGGACGCGCTGTGCGCCCTGGCCGAACGCTCGCTCACGCTCAACTGGAGCGAGCCCGAATTTGCGCTGGAGCCCTGCATAGAAATCCGCGGCGGGCGCCACCCTGTGGTGGAAGCGCGCCTGAACGAAACCGGCGCTGGCCCCTTCATTCCCAACGACACGGTCATGGGCCCCAAGGCCCGCATGCAGGTCATCACCGGCCCCAACATGGGCGGTAAGTCCACCTACATGCGCCAGGTGGCCGTGATTGCACTGCTGGCCAGCATGGGCAGCTACGTGCCCGCCACACGCTGCCGCCTGGGGCCGCTGGACGCCATCCACACCCGCATTGGCGCGGCAGACGACCTGGCCAACGCCCAGTCCACCTTCATGCTGGAGATGACCGAGGCCGCGCAGATTCTGCACGGCGCCACCCCGCACAGCCTGGTGCTGATGGACGAGATCGGGCGTGGCACCTCCACCTTCGACGGCCTGGCACTGGCCTCGGCCATTGCCACGCACCTGCACGACAAGGTCAAGGCCTTCACCCTGTTCGCCACGCACTACTTCGAGCTGACGGAATTCCCCGCCAGCCACCACGCCGCCATCAACGTGCACGTGAGTGCGGTGGAAGCCCACGGGCGCGACATTGTCTTCCTGCACCAGATCGAACCCGGCCCCGCCAGCCGCAGCTACGGTGTGCAGGTGGCCCGTTTGGCCGGTGTGCCCGGCGCCGTGGTGCAGCACGCCCGCCACGCGCTGGAGGCGCTGGAAACCCACAGCGCCCAGGCACAGGCCCAGGTGGATTTGTTTGCCCCGCCGCCCGCCGCCGCAGCCCCCGAACCCAGCCGCGTGGAGCAGGCCCTGGCCCAGATCGACCCCGACGCCCTCAGCCCGCGCGAGGCGTTGGAACAACTCTATTCCCTCAAGAAACTGCAGCAACAGTCATGACTTACTGCGTCGCCGTCAAACTCAACGCCGGGCTCGTCTTCCTGTCCGACTCGCGCACCAACGCCGGGCTGGACCAGATCAGCACCTTCCGCAAGATGATCGTGTACGAGAAGCCGGGCGACCGCTTCATGTGCCTGCTGTCGGCGGGCAACCTGAGCATCTCGCAGTCGGTGCGCGAGATCTTGCAGGTCGAACAACTCAAGAGCGAACATGGGGACGAGCCCATCACCATCTGGAACGCCAAGAGCATGTTCGACGCCGCCCGCGTGCTGGGCGCCGCCGTGCGCCACGTGCACGAGCGCGACGGTGAAGCGCTCAAACGCAACGGGGTGGACTTCAACGTCAGCATGATCTTTGGCGGGCAGATCGCTGGTGAAGGCATGCGCCTGTTCCAGATCTATTCACCCGGCAACTTCATCGAGGCCACGCCCGAAACGCCGTTCTTCCAGATCGGTGAGAGCAAGTACGGCAAACCCGTGCTGGACCGCGTCATCACCCCCGACACCCCGCTGGACGAAGCCGCCAAGTGCGTGCTCGTGTCCATGGACTCCACGCTCAAGTCGAACCTGTCGGTGGGCCTGCCGCTGGACCTGGCCGTGTACGAGGCGGGCCGTCTCGCAAGCGACAAGATCGTTTGCATAGATGAGCAAAATCCTTACTTCCGCATGCTGCGCGGCACCTGGGGCCAGAAGCTGCGCGAGGTGTTCGACGGCATTGAAGACCCCGCCTGGGACGGCGGTGCCACCGCCACCCCGCTGCTGGCACCCGCTGTGCGCAGCCAGCCCCTGAAGAAAATCACCAACGCCAAGGAAAAACTGATCTGATGAACCCGCCGCGCGCCGCCACTGAAGCCCACCCCCTGGTCGTGTTTTCGCACGGCAACAGCTTCCCTGGGGGCACGTATGGCGTGCTGTTTCGCAGCCTGCGCGCGCGGGGTTACCAGGTCAAGGCGGTGGACAAATTCGGGCACGACCCGCGCTTTCCCGTCACCAGCAACTGGCCGCACCTGGTGGCGCAACTGGCCGAATTCGCCGCTGAAGCCGCGCAGGCCCATGGCCAAGGCCCGCTGTACCTGGTGGGTCACTCCCTGGGTGGCTTCTTGAGCCTGATGTGCGCCGCCACCCACCCCGTGCTGGCGGGCGTGCCGGTGAAAGGCGTGGTGATGCTGGATTCGCCCGTGCTGGGCGGCTGGCGCGCACGCGCCCTGCAACTGGCCAAGCAAACGCAGGTGATCGGTGCCCTGTCACCCGGGCAGGTGAGCCGCAAGCGGCGCAACACTTGGCCCGACGAACAAGCCGCCTGGGAACACTTTGCCCACAAAAAGGCCTTTGCCCGCTGGGACCCGCAGGTGCTGCGCGACTACATACAGCACGGCACGCGTGACGAAACCACCCCCAGCGGCACGCGCCGCGCGCTGTGCTTTGACCGCGACGTGGAAACGCGCATCTACAACACCCTGCCCCACCACCTGGACCGGCTGCTGCGCCGCCACCCGCTGCCATGCCCGGTGGCCTTTGTGGGCGGCACCCAGTCGGCCGAGATGAAGCAGGTGGGCATGGCCATGACCCACAAGCTGGTGGGCAAAACGCCTGGCGATCGCCTGCAGATGGTGGAAGGCAGCCACCTGTTCCCCATGGAAAAACCGCTGGACACGGCCGCTGCCGTGGACCGGGCGTTACGCAGCTTCTGAGCCCTGACGGCTCAGGCCGACCAGTTCACCAGGCCGGTGGCCGAAGTGGCCAGAATGAGCAACCCGAACGCAATGCGGTACCAGGCGAATGGCACAAAGGAGTGCGTGGCGATGTAGCGCAGCAGCCAGCGCACGCACACCCACGCACTCAGGAAAGAAAACAGCAGGCCCACGGCAAACATGGGAATGTCTGCCGCCGACAGCAAGGCCCGGTCCTTGTAAAGGCTGTAGGCCCCCGCGCCAATGAGCGTGGGCATGGCCAGGAAGAAGCTGAAATCCGTAGCGGCCTTGCGCGACAAACCCAGCAACATGCCGCCAATGATGGTGGCGCCGCTGCGGCTGGTGCCCGGCACCAGGGCCAGGCACTGCGCCAGGCCCACCTTCAGGGCGTCCCAGGGAGTCATGTCGTCCACCTCGGCCACGCGCGTGGCTGAGGCGGGCCTGCGTTCAGCCCAAAGAATGATGAAGCCGCCCAGGATGAATGTGGTGGCCACCACTGTAGGCGTGAACAGGTTGGCCTTGATGGCCTTGCCCAGTAGCAGGCCCAGCACCACAGCGGGCACAAAGCCAATCAGCACATTCAGGGTGAAGCGCTGCGCCTGGCGTTCGTTGGCCAGGCCCACCAGCGTGGAACGTATGCGCTGCCAGTAAACAATGATCACCGCCAGAATGGCCCCGGTCTGGATGGCGATCTCGAACACCTTGGCGCGTTCGTCGTGGAAGCCCAAAAGCGTACCGGCCAGGATGAGGTGGCCGGTGGAAGAAATGGGAAGGAATTCGGTGAGGCCTTCGACCACCCCCATCAGGGCGGCCTTGATCAGCAATACAAGGTCCATGCTCAGCGTTCAGTCGGCAAAGCCACGAGTGTAGGGGCTTTGCCGGGTCTGACGCGTCTCAGTAACCCCAGCCGTCGCGGCGGCCACGGCGGTCATCGTCGTCCCAGCGGTCGCGCCGGTCGTCCCAGCGGCGGTCATCCCAACGGTCATCGCCGCGGTAGTAGTGGTGATGCTTTTTCCAGTGCTTGCGGTGCCCGGGCGGCACCCAGCCAATCACGCGCGGCTGGGGCGCAATCACCACGGCAGGCGGCGGCCCATAAATAACGCGGGGCACCACCACCGGGTAACTGGGGTAACCCACCACCACGGGCGGGGCGTTGCTCACGCCCACGCTCACGCCGGGCTGGTGCACACCTACCGACCAGTAAACATCTGCGGCGTGCGCGAACCCGCCACCGGCCAGAGCCACTCCCAGCGCGCCTGCGGCAAACACACGCCGCACCCACGCACTGCGGGACGAATGCTGGGAGGAAATGGGGTTCAAGTTGCTCATACGAGTCTCCTGTGTTGCACGGCACACATGGCCGACACCTGTATTACATGCCAGATCAACCGCCGCGCGCGTGCAGCAGCTGTGAAGTTCGTATCCAGGTGTTACCAACCCCCTAAAATGCCCAGAATGAGTTCCACCCCCCACCCCAACGCGCCCAGCGAAGGCGCCGAACACAAGCCCAGCAACTTCCTGCGCCAGATCATTGAACACGACCTGGCCCAGGGCACCTACGCCACGCGCAAGTGGGGCGGCAGCCCCGGCGACGCCGCCCACCACGAGGCAGGCATGCCCGACCCGGCCAAGATCCGCACGCGCTTTCCGCCCGAGCCCAACGGCTACCTGCACGTGGGGCATGCCAAGAGCATCTGCCTGAACTTTGGCCTGGCGCGCGACTACGGCGGCGTGTGCCACATGCGCTTTGACGACACCAACCCCGAGAAGGAAGACACGGAATACGTGAACTCCATCCTCGACGCGGTGCAGTGGCTGGGGTTCAAGTGGGAAGCCAACGGCCAGAACCACCTGTACCAGGCCAGCGACTACTTCGACTTCATGTACCGCGCGGCGGAATGCCTGATTGAAGCGGGCCACGCCTATGTGGACGAGCAGACGGCCGAAGAAATGCGCACGAACCGGGGCGACTTTGGCAAACCCGGTGTGAACAGCCCGTTTCGCAGCCGCACGCCTGCCGAGAACCTGGCGCGCTTTCGCGACATGCGCGACGGCAAGCTGGCCGACGGCGCCGCCGTGCTGCGCGCCAAGATCGACATGGCCAGCCCCAACATCAACCTGCGCGACCCGGCCATTTACCGCATACGCCGCGCCACGCACCACAACACGGGCGACAAATGGTGCATCTACCCGATGTACACCTTTGCCCACCCCATTGAAGACGCGCTGGAGCAAATTACCCACAGCATTTGCACGCTGGAGTTTGAAGACCAGCGCCCCTTCTACGACTGGCTGCTGGAGCGCCTGACCGAAGGCGGCCTGCTGAAGGCCCCGCCCCCGCGCCAGTACGAATTTGCCCGCCTGAACCTGACTTACGTGATTACCAGCAAGCGCAAGCTGGCGCAACTGGTGAACGAAGGCAAGGTGAGCGGCTGGGACGACCCGCGCATGCCAACCATAGTGGGCCTGCGCCGCAGGGGCTACACGCCCGAAGCCATTCAACTGTTTGCCGAACGCATAGGCGTAACCAAGAGCGACAGCTGGATTGACTACAGCACCCTGGAAGGCTGCCTGCGCGAAGACCTGGAAAACAAGGCCCACCGTGGCATGGCCGTGCTGGACCCGGTGAAGCTGGTGCTGACCAACTGGGCCGAAGCCTTTGGCAGCGACGCCTACACCGAGGAATGCACCCAGCCCGCCCTGCCCCACTCGGCCCTGGCCGAAGGGCAAACCCCGCCGCCCGAGCGCCGCTTCAAGATTGGCAAAGAGGTTTGGATTGAGCGCGAGGACTTTGAAGAAGTGCCGCCCAAGGGCTACAAGCGCTTGTTCCCTGGCAACGTGGTGCGCCTGAAGGGTGGCTACGTGATCGAATGCACCGGCTGCGCCCGCGACGCCAACGGCCAAGTGACCGAGGTGCACGCCAAGGTGATACCCGGCACCAAGAGCGGCACCCCAGGCGCCGACAGCGTGAAGGCCAAGGCTGCCATCACCTGGGTGGGCGTGAACGACGGCGTGCAAGCCGAAGTGCGCCTGTACGACCGCCTATTTACCGAAGCCCAGCCCGACGCGGGCGGCAAGAACTTCCTGGACGCCCTGAACCCCGACAGCCTGAAGGTGGTGACGGCCTACGTGGAACCGTCACTGGCCGCTGCGCAGCCAGACCAGAAGTTCCAGTTTGAGCGGCACGGGTACTTTGTGGCCGACCGGGTGGAGCATGGGGTTGGTGGGAAGGTCGTGTTCAATCGGGTGACGGGGTTGAAGGATTCTTGGGGGAAGTAAGTTAGAAGCTTTGGGAGGAGCAAATGGAATTTTTGGATGTTTTTGAGGGCTTTGACTGGTCGGCACTTGGCGAAAATGCCAGCAGTCTTGCTATCGAAATAGCAAAATCAGAAACCAAGAGCATTGCTGAAAAGTCAATCCACGACATAAAGGATGTATGGAAGAAAATTGACTGGCCCGGCAAACAAAAAAAATACAGAGAAAACCTGCTAGAAAATATTAGTACAACAAGAGTCCTTGGCAATCCAAAATCAATTCACATCGAAAGCATTTACACTGATTGCTATGTATTCGACAAGCTCTCAGCACTTCGAAGATTCAGTGGCGATCTAGACAACGGCAAGGACACGGAGGCGCTTGTTCTGGATGCGGGGCAACGCTACTCGGCACTCGATGTAACGCTGACAGGCAAGAATCTTTTTATCCTAGGCAGGCCTGGAGCTGGAAAAACAACTTTCCTGAAATACTTAGCCATTCTCTGCTGCAAAGGAAAAATTAGAAAAACCCCGATTTTTGTTTCACTCAAGGAATGGAGTGACTCATCCCTTTCCATTATTCCTTATATAGCAAAGCAGTTTGACATTTGCGGACTTCCAAACGCCAAGCCGTTTGTAGAAGCGCTTCTGGAAAGGGGAGATGCACTTGTTTTACTGGATGGCTTGGATGAAGTAAACGAGGCGGGAAGCAAAAGAAGCCAGACAATTCGAGAAATAGTTAATCTTTCAAAGAAGTATAAAAAATGCCAATATTGCACTACATGCAGAACTGCGGCGACAGATTATTCTTTTGAGCATTTCACATACCTGGAGGTTGCCGACTTCAATAGCACTCAGCAACTTAAATTTATTGAACAGTGGCATGGCGACAACAAGGAGAAATTGGATCTATTTCTCAACGGTTGGAATGACAGCCAACAAGAAGGTTTGAGAGACCTCGGTCGAACCCCATTGCTACTTACTCTCCTGTGCTTGGCTTTCGAGGAAACTTTATCATTCCCTCCTCGTCAAGTTGACCTATACAAAGAAGCGCTTGATGCATTGCTAAGAAAATGGGATACCTCTCGACTAATTGGAAGAGACACCTTTTACAAGAATCTGTCATTCTCTCGACGTGAGCATTTGCTCGAATCAATAGCTTCAAAATTTTATTTTGACTCTAGAACTGCCTTCAGAAAAAATGAAGTTGAAGGGGTCATCCTAGACTACCTCAGTCAACTTCCAGACAAAGAGAAATCTGGAAGCGGAGACGCGAGTCTCGTACTGAGACAAATTGAAGCTCAACACGGGTTAATTGTTGAGCGTGCAGCAGGTATATTTACATTCTCGCATTTGACTTTACAAGAATATTTCACCGCAGCACACATTGTGAAGTCGCACAACGAACGCCTCCTCGACAGCCTAGTCAAAGCCGGCCTTCAAGATCAGAAGTGGAGAGAAGTCATACTCTATACCGTCGGACTACTCCCTTCTGCCGACCCTATACTCACTCGAATGGCGAATCAACTCAAAGATTTACGCGGAACACAAACGGGAGTCATTAGATTTTTATCTTTTTGTCTTTGTGATGCCATAGAAAATGAAGCTGGAGAACATGAATCCGAACCAACATTAAACGGAATTCGCGCCTCCGAGGTGAAGACCAGAATCTTAATTAAGGTTGCTGACCAGAAGGCCCCTCCCCTTACCCAGAGCGAGACAGCAAAGATTTCAGAGCACATTCTCAAAATTCAAAGCTTCCTCAACAAGAAGTCGAAAAAATATGATTTTGGCCTCGCCCCTTCAATCATTAACTCAGCCGCAGACATCATTTCCAACAGACCAAGTCGGGCCGCGAGTTTACTCGGCAGCTACTTCTTTAAACCGGAAGACTTCACATCGTATCTTTATGCGTGTCGGCTAATGATTGAATGTCTTGAGGTTGCAGTCTCAAAGCAAAGAAACGGTTACATTGAAAGCGTGATGTCAGTTGGGGATCGCGACATTGCAATTGCACTCAACTGAACGAACACACGCGTTGGGGACAGGTCTTGTCTTTTGCCTTTAGTCGGCAGCGAACCCGTCGCGACCACTCGCCCCAATCAACAGCCACCGCGTCGCCCACGTAGCCGCCACATAGAGCAGCTGCGCTTCCTCGCGCTCGTCGTCATCTGGCGTGGGCATGGGTCCCACACCCACCAGCGCCACTACGGGGAATTCCAGCCCCTTTGACCTGCCCCCATTGACCGTACCAGTGTTTCGGAGAAGTCCTGGGGGTTGAAGGTTAATCGAGGTTTTGTCTTTGAGGTTGGTCAGCCTTAGCTCCGCAGTGCCACTGACAAAAAACCTGCCGAAGCAGGTTCTTGTGGGTTATCGCCCAAACAGCTCAGAGTGCGTTCCAGCGCGAACAAAGATCACTCCATCTGCATCCAGCCTGTAGATCAGAAGCAGATCGCCTTTGGCGTGGCATTCACGGTGATCGGACCATTCGCCTTGAAGTTCATGATCAAGCCACTCCGCAGGCAACGGCCCATCGTTGGCGATCAACAGCAGCATGGCTTCCTTGAGCCGCTGCATGTCCTGTTTCCCTGAATGGGTGAGCTTCTCCCAGTCTTTGCAAAATTGCCGCGTGTAATCAGCCTTTCTTGGCAGAGGCGCGCGCTTTGCCTTTGCCGGCTTGTTGGTCGAGACCATCAAACAGTTCTTTCGCAGAATTGAAGCGCGCCGCCGACATGGCACGGGCCTCCTTCATTGCCGCAACAGTTGCTGGTGAGGGTTTTTTTACCTCGAAAGGCAACCCCCCCACCTCCACCACCTGCCGCAGAAACAACCGGATAGCGCCGCTCAGGTCAAGCCCCAAATCGGCGAGCACTTCGGTAGATTGTTTCTTCAAGTCAGGCTCGATGCGCGAACGGACTTCGGCTGACTTCCCATACGTTGCTGCTTGCATAGTGTGTTCAGGTCTTCATAGACTCAAAATTCGTAGCTACAATGTAGCTACAAAGCAGGCGCAAGTCAACCCTTCGGCACCAGGGTCGAACTGCCCCGTGCCTTTGCGCACCTGGTGCGGCAACCGGCACTGGCGCAGGGCACACCGTCGTCGTCTTTGTCTTCGGCGGTCAGCAGGTCTGCCGCCAGAAGATTGGCTGTGGGAAAATTCCGAACCCAACATCCCAGCCCGTTTTGACCGCGTAGCGGCTATCAAGGTGCTGGAACGCTGTGCAACCCCAGACTTCTGGAGAACGGTATGAGACTTGTCGCGTGCCGATACGCCGTGGTTCAGTTCGCGCCCTACCGCGAAACGGGGGAGTTCGCCAACGCGGGCGTGGTGCTGATATGCCCAGAAACCGGGTACTTCGACTTCAAGCTGCAGACCCGCCGCACCAAACGCATCACAGACTTTTTTGAGCTGAAGCGTGGCCATTTTGTGGCCTCGGTAAAGGTTATTGAAGAAGAACTTCTGCGTGTGGCTGGCGTGGTGGCTCAGGCGCCCGCCACAGGCCGAGCGGATTACCTGCGCCAGATTTTCGACAGCCTCGTTCACCCCCGCGAGGCGCTGGTGCAGTTCAGCACGCCACGGGCGGTGATGACGGCCGACCCCGCGGCCGAACTGGAACGTCAGTTCGAACATTACGTTGAGCGCGCGTTTGCGACGCCGGAGTACGTGGAAAAGGCGATGGAAAAGCGCATCAAGCATTTGCTGGATACGCTCCCGCTGATCGCCCCGTTTGCACCCCACCGCGTTGGCGACGATGCGTTCTATGCCAACTTCCCGCTGGTGCAGCAGCAGGGGGATGCCTTGACCAAAATCATCAAGCCATTCCGTCTGAACCAGGACGAGCCGGTGGATATCTATGAACACGGTGACGCGTGGCTGCAAAAGATCAAACGGCTGAGGCACCGGAACCTACTGCCGGATGCCGTGCTATTCGCCGTGAAGGCCCCCCCGCTGGCCGACGCGAAGCGCCACGCGGCCTTTGAAGAGATTTGCAGCGACCTGCTGAAGCTGGACGTGCAGACGGTGGACGAGGACGCCGAACGCAAGATTGCCGATTTCGCTCTCGGTTGAGCGACAGCCCCTATGCCACCATCCCACAACGCCTACCTTCTGCGCATCGAACTGAAGGACTTCAAGCCAGCCATCTACCGGGAGGTGTTGGTGGGCCCGGATATCACCCTGCGCGCCTTGCACAAGGTGATCCAGGCCGCCATGGGCTGGGAGAACGCGCACCTGTACGCCTTTGCCCAACCGCTTCGCGCCACCGAGTCGTTTTGGAAGATTCCAAACCTGCGCAAGTGGCAAAAGCCCACCCCCGACGCTTGGGGCGAGCCCATGGGCAACGATACCAAGGTCAAACTCTGTGAATTGCTGACCGCACCCACGCAGCGCCTGCTTTACCTTTACGACTTTGGTGATGAGTGGTTGCACACCATCACGTTGCTGGCCTTCAGTGAAGCCCATGTGCCCCTGCCCCATTTGCTCAAGGCGCAGAACGGGTGTCCGCCCGAAGACTGCGGCGGCCCACCCGGTGCCGAGTATTGGGCAGCCGCCTGGTACGATGCCACGCACGAAGACCACGAAACGGCCCTCGATATGTTCGGCGACCAGGAACCCGGCTTTCTGGACTTCGTGGCACTGCAAGCGGCCGTCGCCAAGCTGAAGAAGCCTGTCCGCCAGGCAAGGTGAGCGTTACCATCAACGCCATGCCCACCATAGCCATCTTCTTCGGCATCGTCGTCCGCATGTGGCACGACGACCACCCGCCGCCACACATTCATGTGGAGTACCAGGGGTTCGAAGCCCTGGTAGCAATCGCGACCGGGGAGGTCAGCGAAGGGCAGTTGCCACGCAAAGTCGCGTCCATCGTCAAGGAATGGTGCTTGCTGCACCAGTCGGAGCTGATTGACAATTGGCAGAAGGCTCAACGCTTCGAGCCGCTGGACAGGATTCAAGGAGCCGACCGTGATTAAGTTGCTTGACGCCAAGGTGCTGAAGGCCCACACGCTGGAGCTGAGTTTCAGCGACCATTCGCACGGCGTCTTTGACGGCGCGGCATATCTGGCCGCGCGGCGGGGGCCGTTGCTGGAAGCGCTGCGCGATGCGGATTACTTCAGCCGTTGCTTTGTGGATGCGGGGGCTCTGTGCTGGCCCAATGGGCTGGAACTGTCTGCTGCACGACTGCACGAGTTGGTAACCGTAGCGGCACCCGCGTAGCCTCCACACATATCGGCCCAAACAAAGATGTTTCTCATAGTTGACAAATCATTGGATTTGCATAGCATGAGAAACAAATGCCTGCAGCCACACCACCAACCACTGAACCAGCCGCCCAGCAGCTGCAAGCCCTGGGCGCGCTGATTCGGGCGGAGCGCAAGGCCTTGCGCGTGAGCAGCACAGCCACCGCCGAGGCGGCTGGTGTCTCGCGGGTCACGCTGCACCGCATTGAAAAGGGCGAGGCGTCGGTGGCGGTGGGGGCCTGGACCAACGTGCTGGCTGCCCTGGGTTTGAAGCTGACCGCGCTTCCGGCCAAAGCTGCCGACGCGGCAGCGCACAACCCGCCTGCCGGGGAATGGATTCCGCTGCACATCCGCCTGAACGACTACCCCCAGTTGAAGGCACTGGCATGGCAGGTGCACGGCACGGACACGCTCACCCCCGCCGAGGCGCTGGACATTTACGAACGCAACGCACGCCATCTGGAGGTAGAAGCCATGCCTGCCCACGAGCAGGCGCTGCTGGCGGCACTGCGCACGGCATTCACCAAGTACCATGTTTGAGCGCCCTCACCATCAGCGCATTGCGCATGTGCTGGCGTCGCTGGACGGCCCCTTGCTGCGCGAGCACGGCTGCCTGTTTGGCGGGGGTACGTGCATTGCGCTGCGCTATGGCGAATACCGAGAGTCGGTGGACATGGACTTTCTGGTCTCTGACGCGGCGGGCTACCGGGAACTGCGCCAGCGGCTCACGGGCACCAATGGCATCAACGCCATTACCCGCCAGGGCGCGATGCCGCTGGTGGCCCTGCGTGAAGTACGCGCCGACCAGTACGGCATACGCACCCAGGTGCAGATGGACGGCCAGGCGATCAAGTTTGAGATCGTGCGGGAAGCCCGCATAGAGCTGGAAGCACCCGGGCCACAGGATGTGTTGTGCGGGGTGAACACCCTTACACCGCTCGACCTGGCAGCATCGAAGCTGCTGGCCAACTCCGACCGACAGGCAGCCGATGGTGTGTTCAGCCGGGACGTGATCGACCTGGCCAAAGCCATTGACCGCATGCAGAACCGCCCAGGCTGGCTGGAGCGTTGCATGCAAGCCATGGCCATGGAGATGCCCAAGGCCCTGCTCTGGCAAAAGATACGCGCCTTGCGGCGGGTGGTGCCTGCGGCGGTTTGAAGGGCGATTTACGCTTCAAAATTGAAGCGATTCGATAAGGCTTTCGCTTCAGATCGGCGTTTCGCGCCGTCCTGCCGGACTCACTTGCCGCACTGGTTACGGGCCTTTGCCACCGCACCCGTCTTTTCAGCTGATGCCAAGGCGCTCCTGACCAGATCGCACGTGCTGCCAGGCACACGAAGCTCGGCTGACTTGGGTTGGCGAATGCCGGCCTTGGTAGCAACTTCGGCCGGGAAGGCTGCTGGCCGCCCGAGGAATATCGGCAGGGATACCAGCACGGCAGGCATCAGCACAACAATCAAAAAGGCGGTGGAACCGTTCGAGAAGTCGTCTGGCAACCACGCTAACAACGTCACAAAAAGCACCCACACGGCGAACCAGACAATCACGTCCGCCCAAGGCACGTTACCGGAAGGTACGAGCAGCTGCCAAAGTGTAAGGAACTGCAACGCACCGAAAAGTGCCACCCAAAGGGCCCACAAGTGCCGCGTGCCTCTCTCCAATGCGTTGCGATGTGTACGGAACTCAACGTAACACCACCCTGCAGCACCTGCTACAAGCAATATTGCAGCAGGCACAGCAACGTACACGACTGCCGATGAACAGTCTGCCCACAAACTATAGGCAAGCACCCCGAGAAAGCCACCTGCTCCCAATGCCTGCAGAGACAAAAGCACCAGATTCAGTTTGCCCAGCGACCCTTGCAATCGGTCTTGCACGGCACTTGCCGCTAGGTGAGACTCCAGATACGCCCACCTGGGCCCCATCAAGGCCAATACGACCAACACGACGTACCCCAGCGCCGCGAGCCCTATAGCCAGCCCTGCCCCGACGATGGACGTCAGATCGGGCGGCAGAAAATCTATCGACCGGAAATAGGTGTAGAGAACCAACACCCCCAAACCGGTACAGATGGCGCCTGCGGCCACCCAGGGGAAGTCGCGAAGGAAAGCCAAAACGCGGTTGAGCATCTGCAACAGCAGTTGCCCGCCGTTCTTCTCTTCAGGCTTCTCGGCATCAATACTTGCGTCGCCATCTGTTGGCAACGCCGTGGCCTGCGTGGGCTCGGTCATGCTTCCTCCCTATCAACTTTTTGGCTTGTTGGCCAAATTCTAGGTTGTGAAGCGCCGACTCACTCCTTCACACATGCATCTGCCGCCCGCCGCCAAAGCTCCAGTTCTCCCAGGCGGTTTCGTGCAACACCACCATCACCTGTTCGGTGTCTATGCCCAAGGCTGCCAGGCGGGCCATCAGGTCGGCCAGCAAGGCGCGCTTCACGCGCACGCTGCGCCCTACGGACCAAAGGATTTCGATCAACAAAGCACCGCTGGTGCGCGGGCGCGCCAGATCGGGAAAGGTGGGGTCGATGCGGGCGTCCTCCGGCGCCAGGGTGATGACGCGCTGAAAGCGGTCTGCCTGCGGCACGCCACTCTGCACCAGGGCGTCGTGTATGGCGTCCAGCACCGCGGTTTTGAACGCGGGGGTTTGGGGTTCAAGCACGGTCAGGGTGACGAGTGGCATGGCTTTGCTCCCTCAAGCCACGCCACGCCGCACCAGGCGGGCCTGCAAGCGTTGTTGGCTGCGCGCCGCGCGCTCGGCGGCCGACAACTGCACCCGTGCCCATGCGGCATCGGCGCCGCGCCAGAAGTCGTCGATGGCTTCGCTGCGCTCCTGTTCGGCACGGCGCCGGGCGGTGGCGTAATCGTGCGGGTCGGGGGCTGCTGTGTCGGGGAATGTACGCATAACCTGCTCCTGGGGTGTGGTTGATGTTTGAACTCTAGAAGCAACACCAACACGCCGAAACAGCTTTGAACGACAATCTGTATTGCACTATTTGCAAAGCTAGGGGGTCGATGTGAACCTGGATTTGGACGATGCAGCACTCTTTCTGCGGGTGGCGGAATTGGGCTCGCTCTCGGCAGCGGCGCGGGAACGCAATGCGCCGGTGAGCCAGGTGTCGCGAGCCATTGCACGGCTGGAGGCGCGCTGCGGTGTGCGGCTGATGCACCGCACCACGCACGGCCTGAGCCTGACGGACGAAGGCGACACCTTCGCAGCGCACGCCCGCAGGCTGGTAGACACGCGCGACGAACTGGCTGCTGCCATGCGCATCAAGCGCGGCGGGCCCAGCGGCTGGGTGCGGCTGGCGGTAAGCCCGGTGCTGGCTGAAACCATGATTGCGCCCAGCCTGCCTTCCCTGCACGAGGCCTACCCCCAACTGCAAATCGACATACTGGCCGATGACCGCATGCACGACATGGCGCGCGACGGCATAGACATTGCCATACGAACCGGCTGGCCCGTGGGCGACAACCTGATCGCGCGGCGGATTGCCGAGCACGGCCGGCGCTTGTGCGCTGCCCCCGCCTACCTGCGGCGCTTTGGCACGCCCAAGCACCCAGACGATCTGGCCCAGCACCGGCTCATCACCAGCAGCGCCAGCCCGGCGCTCAACCGCTGGCCCTGGGCGGCGGGCATGGCCCCCAAACTGGGGCAGGCTGAAGGCAGCGTCTATCTGGCCAAAGGCCACACCCGTAGCGACAACTCCGCGCTCACCCTGGCATTGGCACTGCAGGGCGCGGGCATTGCCCGCCTGAACGACCTGCTCACCCGCCACTACCTGCAGAGCGGCGAACTGGTGCCCCTGCTGGAGGACTGGTTTGACAGCACCCGCATCCCCATTTACGCGGTGATGCTGCCGGAACGCCACCGTTTGCCCAAGTTGAAGGCTTGTATAGACCATTGGGCGCAGTGGGTGTCGGACGCTGCGCAGCCCGTGTCATGATCACGGCCATGAACTTCGCAGACCGACTCAAGCAACTCCCCTCCGTCAGCCACCTGGCCGCCCTGCAACTGCTGGATGCCAACGGCCAGGTGCTGGCCACCATTGAAAACAAGCCCGGCCAGGCCGGTTCGCTGGCGGTGTACCACGCGCTGGCGCAGAAGCACGACGGTGCCGTCACCCCCGCCGCCGCTGCCGAGGGGCTGGAGTGGTACGGCGAACACCTGGCCGACGCCCGTGCCAACCCCGGCAAGCACCCCAACATCGACCGCCTGCTGGCCTGGGCCCAGGGCACAGCCACCTACGGCGTGCAGCTGGTAAAGAACTGAAACTCCGCTGGACACGGGGGCAGGCCGGGGGCATCATCCCCCCCTTGCCATTTTTTTCAGAAAGGAGCCCCGCCATGTCCACCGGCACCGTGACCCTGCACCGGGTGCTGCGCGCCCCGCCCGAGCGCGTGTACCGCGCCTTCCTGGACCCCGACGCCATGGCCAAGTGGCTGCCCCCGCATGGCTTCACCGGGCGCGTGCTGCACATGGACGCCCGCGTGGGCGGCACCTACCGCATGCAGTTCACCAACCTCACCAACGGGCAGGTGCACGTTTTTGGCGGCGAATACCTGGAACTGGTGCCCAACGAACGCATCGTCAACACCGACCGTTTCGACGACCCCAACCTGCCCGGCGAAATGCGCACCACCGTCATGCTGCGGGCGGTGTCGGTGGGTACGGAATTGACGGCAGTGCAGCAGGGCATTCCCGCCATGATCCCGACCGACGGGTGCTACCTGGGCTGGCAGGACTCCCTGCAACTGCTGGCCCTGCTGGTGGAGCCGGAGATTCCAGCCTGAGCACACAAAAGCCGGTTTTTGGTGCAAGATAACGCCTTATCGGGCCGATAGCTCAGCTGGGAGAGCGCTGCGTTCGCAATGCAGAGGTCGGGAGTTCGATCCTCCTTCGGTCCACCACCCCCTCGGGCCTGGGCCGATAATGCGCCCATGAGCACCCGCCCCCCACGCCCCCAGGTATTGGCTTTTGACGTGTTTGGCACGGTCGTGGACTGGCACAGCGGCATTGCACGTGAAGTGCAGGCGCTGCGCCCAGGGGTGGACGGCAGCGCCTTTGCCCTGGCCTGGCGCGCGGGCTACCAGCCTGCCATGCAGCGGGTGCGCAGCGGTGAACTGGGCTGGACGCTGATCGACGATCTGCACCGCATGATCCTGGACGACATCCTGCCGCGCTTTGGCCTGCAAGACCTGAGCGAAGCAGAACGCCGCCACCTGAACAAGGCCTGGCACCGCCTGGACGCGTGGCCCGACGTGGTGCAAGGGCTGACCCGGCTGAAGCACCGCTTCACCATCACCAGCTTGTCCAACGGCAACATGGGGCTGCTCACCAACATGGCCAAACGCGCTGGCCTGCCTTGGGACTGCGTGCTTTCTGCCGAGGTGTTCCGCGCCTACAAACCCGACCCGGCTACTTACCTGGGCGTGGCCCGCGTGTTTGACCTGGAACCAAACCAAGTGATGCTGGTGGCCGCCCACCAGGACGACCTGGCCGCTGCCCGCGCCTGCGGCCTGCAGACGGCTTACATTGAGCGCCCGCTGGAGTTTGGCGCTGGCCAGCCCAAGGACGTGTCGCCCGACCCGGCCAACACTTGGCACGCGCGCAACTTTCTGGACCTGGCGGACCAGCTAGGTTGCCCATGACCACGTACACGGTGCGGCTGGGTGCTTCGGGCAGCGCCTTCCCGGTGGATGAGGGCTTGACCATCCTGGAAGCCGCGCTGCTGGCGGGCCTGCGTTTGCCCAACTCCTGCCGCAACGGCACGTGCCGCACCTGCATCTGCCGGGTCGCACATGGCGCGGTGGCGCACACCATTGACTGGCCGGGCCTGCTGCCCGAGGAAAAGGCCGAAGGCTACGTGCTGCCATGCGTTGCCCGCCCGCTGTCGGACGTGGAACTCGACCTGCCCGAGACCCTGACACCTTGATGCAGATACCCGGGAGGGGATAATCCGGGGCATGGAACCTGTACTTCCCTCCCTGTTTCCCCTGGGTTGGCAGCACTACCTGCTGGGTGGTCTGCTGATAGGTGCTGGCGTGGCCTGGCTGTTTGTTTCCACCGGGCTGGTGGGTGGCATGAGTTCGGTGTTCTCGTCCACGTGGTCGTACATGTTGCGGCTCAAATACTTCCAGCAACCACGCTACCTGGACTCGCGCGCCTGGCGGCTGGTGTACGCGCTGGGCCTGGTGCTGGGCGCCCTGCTCTGGTGGCTTTGGCTGGGTGATGGCGTGGCCCTATCCACCAACATTCCCATCTGGCAACTGCTGGCGGGTGGATTCCTGGTGGGCTACGGCGCCCGCCTGGGCAACGGTTGCACGTCCGGCCACGGCATTTGCGGGCTGGGTTCGCTGCAATGGCCTTCGCTGCTGGCGGTGCTCACGTTCATGGGCACGGCCTTCATAACAGCCAATGTAGTGGCTAGGTGGTTGCCATGAACATGCTCGCAACGTTGGTAGCCGGTGTGCTCTTCGGCTTTGGGCTGGCGCTTTCCACCATGGTGCAACCCGAGGTGGTGCTGAGCTTTCTGCGCTTTCAGGACTTTGGCCTGATGCTGGTGATGGGCGGCGCGGTGGCCGTGACGCTGGTGGCCTACAAACTTGCACCGCGCCTGATGGGGCAGCCCTTGCTGGGCAGCTACTTTCATCAGCACGTGAGCACATGGAACCGCGACACGCTGCAGGGCGCGGCCATTTTCGGTGTAGGCTGGGGGCTGTGCGGGGTTTGCCCTGGACCGGCCATTGCAGGCCTGGGCACCGGCAACTGGACGCTGCTTTGGGCGCTGCTGGGCATTGCCCTGGGCGCACTGGCGCAAGGCTGGCGTGCCTCCCGCCCTTCTTGATGCCCTGGTGGGCACATAAACACAAACTGCTTCTACCGATGAAAAAGATCCTGATCCTCAACGG
>CBKZAG010000046.1:0-18662 GCA_966692625.1 uncultured Comamonadaceae bacterium | reverse complement strand
GACTTGCAGACCAGCTCGAAGTGCTCCACCACGGGCGGCTGCAGGAAGTAGGGGCCCACGATGCCGCGCCAGCGCGTGAACGCTTCCGATTGGCGGAACCCCACGGTGTGGTCTTCCAGTGTGTCCCAATAGATCATCAGCACGTAGCGGCCCTGGGTTTCCTGGCTGCGGTTGACCTTGTAGCCGCGAAAACCCTTGGCCTGGGAGATGACGGTGGAGGCGCCCAACTCAATGGCGGCTTCAAAATCGGCTGCGCGCGCGGGGTCGATGCGGATGTCGGCGTGTTCGAGGATCATGGCTCGTGTTCGTGGTTGAAGATTCGACACGCATTGTGCGCGAAGCGGGCACGGGGTATACGCCAGCGTGGGGGCTGTGCTGAGGGACAATGGACTGTTTTCTTATCTGGCCTGCTTCGACGTGAACGCCCACAGCCCCCACATTCCCCTGGCCGAGCGCTTGCGCCCGCGCAACCTGTCCGAGGTCATCGGCCAGCAGCACCTGCTGGGCGAGGGCATGCCCTTGCGCATGGCGTTCGAGTCCGGCCGGCCGCACAGCTGCATCCTGTGGGGGCCGCCCGGCGTGGGCAAGACGACGATCGCCCGCCTGATGGCGCAGGCCTTCGACGCACAGTTCATTGCCATCAGCGCGGTGCTGGGCGGGGTCAAGGACATACGCGATGCCGTGGAGAAGGCCGAGCACGCCCGCACTGGGCTGCACGCGCAGCCCACCATCGTGTTCGTGGACGAGGTGCACCGCTTCAACAAGAGCCAGCAGGACGCTTTTTTGCCGCACGTGGAAAGCGGCCTGTTCACCTTCGTGGGCGCCACGACCGAAAACCCGTCGTTCGAGGTGAATTCCGCGCTGTTGTCGCGCGCGGCGGTGTACGTGCTGCAACCCCTTTCGGAGGCGGACCTGGACCAGTTGATTCAGCGTGCGCAAGCCCTGGGTGCGGTGCCGGAGTTGGAAGATGCTGCCCGCCAACGCCTGCTGGCCTATGCCGATGGTGACGCCCGGCGTTTGCTGAACACGCTGGAGACCCTGGCCGTGACGGCGCAGGCTCAGGGCATAGAACAAATCAACGATGTTTGGCTGCTCAAGGTGCTGGGCGAGCGCATGCGCCGCTACGACAAGGGTGGTGAACAGTTCTACGACACCATCAGCGCCCTGCACAAAAGCGTGCGCGGCTCCGACCCCGATGCGTCGCTGTATTGGTTCGTGCGCATGCTCGATGGCGGGGCCGACCCGCGCTACATGGCGCGCCGCTTCATCCGCATGGCGGCGGAAGACATTGGCCTGGCCGACCCGCGCGCGCTGCGGCTGGCGCTGGACGCCGCCGAGGTGTACGAACGCCTGGGCAGCCCGGAAGGTGAACTGGCCTTGGCCGAATGCGTGGTCTATCTGGCCGTGGCGCCCAAGAGCAACGCCGTGTACAAGGCATTCAACCAGGCCAAGGCTTTCGTCAAGAAGGACGGCACCCGCCCTGTGCCCATGCACCTGCGCAACGCGCCGACCAAGCTGATGAAGGAGCTGGAGTACGGCAAGGGCTACCGCTACGCCCATGACGAGCCCGATGCCTTTGCCGCAGGCGAAAACTACCTTCCGCCGGGCATGGAGCCGCCAAATTGGTACCAGCCCGTGTCCCGGGGGCTGGAGATCAAGATCGGTGAGAAGTTGGCGCTGCTCAGGCGGCTGGACAAGGCAGGCGGAAAAGACGCCTGAGCAGAACCGGCTTGTTACGGGTGGATGGGCTGCACAGCTTCCAGTGACACCTTGCGCCGGGACCTCAACCGCATCAGCGCGGGTACGGCCAGCATGAGTGCGGCAGCCGTCCACAACCCGATGGAAATGGGGCTGCCGACCAGAATGGCGGCGTCTCCATTGCTGATGGAAAGCGCACGGCGAAGGTTCTGTTCCATCATGTCGCCGAGCACAAAGCCCAGGATCAGTGGTGCCATCGGGATGCCCTGCTTGCGCAGCAGGTAGGCGGCAAAGCCCAGCGCGGTCATCAGCACCAGGTCGAAGGTGGTGGCGTGCACCGCGTACACGCCCACGCTGCTGACGGCCACGATGCCGGGCACCAGCAGCCAGTTGGGCACGCTCAGCACCTTGGTGAACACGCCCACCAGCGGGATGTTGAGCACCAGCAGGATGACGTTGGCCAGGAACAGCGAGGCGATCAGGCCCCAGACCAGGTCGGGCTGCTGGGTGAACAGCGCCGGGCCGGGGGTGATGTTGTAGAGCGAGAGCGCGCCCACCATCACCGCCGTGGTGCCCGAGCCGGGCACGCCCAGCGTGAGCATGGGCACGAAGGAGCCGGTGGCGGCCGAGTTGTTGGCCGCTTCGGGTGCGGCCACGCCGCGGATGTCGCCATTGCCGAAGGTGCCGTCCTTGTCGGTCAGGCGCTTTTCCATCGAGTAGGTCATGGCACTCGCGATGGTGGCGCCGGCCCCCGGCAGCACGCCGACCACAAAGCCCACCACGCTGGAGCGCACGGTGCCCCACCAGGTGTGGGCCAGCTCCTTCAGGTTGAACAGCATGCGGCCGGTCTGCGTCACCAGGCCGGTGCTGCTGTGGTGCTCCTGCAGCATCAGCAGCAGTTCGCTGATGGAGAACACGCCGATGACGACGACCACGAACTGGATGCCGTCGGAAAGGTGGATGTCGCCACCGGTGAAGCGGTAGACACCGGAGTTCGAATCCAGCCCCACGCAGGACATGGACAGACCGATGATGGCGGCCAGGCCAGCCTTGACCGGTGCGTCACCCATCAACCCGGCAATGCAGGCGAAGGCAAAGCACATGAGCGCAAAGTATTCGGCAGGCCCGAAGGACAGCGCCCAACTGGCCAGCAGCGGCGCGAACAACACGATGCCGATGGTGGCGACGAGCGAGCCCACAAAAGAGCTCCAGGCCGAGATGGACAGCGCCACGCCACCCAGGCCCTGGCGGGCCATGGGGTAGCCGTCCAGCGCGGTCATGATGGCGCCCGCGTCACCTGGCACGTTGAGCAGGATGGAGGAAATGCGTCCGCCGTATTCGCAGCCGATGTACACCGCCGCCAGCAGGATGAGCGATGTCTCGGGGGGCAGCTTCATGGCAAAGGCCAGCGGCATCAGGATGGCCACGCCGTTGATGGGACCCAGGCCGGGCAGCAGGCCGACGATGGTGCCGATGAAGCAACCGACCGCGGCGATCAGCAGGTTGGTGGGGCTGAGCGCGACGCCGAAGCCCGCCACCAGGTGTTGCAGTATTTCCATGTCAGCTTCCTCCGAGCAGGGTGGCCAGCGGGCCGGCGGGCAGCACCACGTCCAGCAGCTTGTCGAACAACAGGTAGAGCACCAGCCCCAGCGCAGCACCGCCGGTGAGCGACTGTTTCCAACTGCCCCCAAAGGCCATGCCCACGGGCACGGCCATCAGTGCGGTGGCCAGCGGAAAGCCCAGCCACTGGAACAGCAGGGCGTACACCAGCACCGCCGCAGCGCACAGGGCGGTGGGTTTCCAGGGCACGCCACGGAAAGCCTCCGTGCCAGCGCTGGGCCGCAGCACCAGCCACAGGCCGGACAGGCCCAGGCCACTGGCCAGCAGCAGCGGAAACGCGCGCGGGCCGACGGGTTCGTAGGAGATGGCGGCGGCGTAGTCTTGCGCGGCCCAGGCCATGGCGGCGGACGCGACAACACACACCGCGCCGAGGACGCGGTCACTCATGGGGAACTCCGGTGGGGAGCGGGGCCCGCCCGGGGCCCCGCGGGCATCACTTGGCCGGGACGACGTTCAGGCCGAACTCTTCGGCCAGCTTGCGGTAGCCCGCCACCTGCTTCTTGACGTAGGTGTCCAGCGGGGCGCCGGTCAGTGCCATCGGGAAGAGACCGCGTTCGTTGCGCAGCTTGTCGTAGGCGGGCGTGGCCATCAGCTTGGTGAAGGTATCGACCCACACCTTGTAGTCGGCGTCGCTGACCTTGGGGCCCACGTAGAAGCCGCGAACGATGGGCCAATCCACGTCATACCCCTGCTCGGTGGCTGTGGGGATGTTGGCCATGTCGCCAGGCAGGCGCTTGTCGTTCATCACCGCCAGAATGCGGACCTTGGCGCCAGCCTTGATCTGCTGCATGGCCTCGGCCGCGTCCCCGGTGAAGACGTGGATGTGACCGCCCTGGAGCGCGGTCAGCGCCTCGCCGCCGCCTTCAAAAGCGACGTAGCGCATGGTCTTGGGGTTCACACCGCCGGCGCGCGCGGTCAACGCGGCTTTCATCCAGTCCTGGCTGCCAACAGTGCCGCCAGCGCCCAGCACCACCTTGGTGGGGTCGGCCTTCATCGCAGCCATCACGTCCTTGAGCGTTTTGAAGGGGGAGTTCTCTGCCACCACCACGGCACCGTAGTCTGTACCGATGGCGGCCAGCCAACGCACGTCGTTCTCGGTGTAGCGGCCGAACTTGCCCTGGGCCAGGTTAAGCAGCGAGCCGCCCGAGAACGCGATGATGGCGTTGGCCGCGTCGGGTTTCTGCGCGATCACGGTGTTGTAGGCCACCGCGCCGATGCCGCCAGGCATGTAGGTCACGCGCATGGGGTCGGTGATGAACTTGCCATCTTGCAGCGCGCTTTGCACCAGCTTGCAGGTCAGGTCGAAACCGCCGCCTGGCTTTGCGGGGGCGATGCACTCGGTCTTGTCAAGCGGGTTGGCGCTGGCGGCCAGGGCAGCAGCCGATACGGCAAGGGCGGCGAACTTGGATGCGATGCTCATGAAAGTGTCTCCTTGATGGGGCGGAACGCTCGCACCGGACGAGGTGCGATGAGGGCACTGTAGACAACGGGCACTTTCAGCGCGCTTTCAGAAAATCGGCAAAAAAACGAGGGTTAACCCTGGTTCGTTTCGGCGCTTGGAGAGACGGGGAGGTCCAGCGTGACGGCCAGTCCCCGGCCCTCGGGGCCGCCGTTCACGCTCATCTGCCCGCCATGGCGCTGGGCCACTGTGCGCACGATGGCCAAGCCCAGGCCAGAGCCCGCCTGGGAGACGCCGCTGCCTCGGAAAAAGCGCTCGCCCGCGCGGGTCAATTCGCCTGGTGGCAGGCCCGGGCCGTTGTCCACCACCGTGAGCTGCACCTTACCGCCGTGTTCGCCCCGCACCACCAACGTGACCTGGCAACCCGCGCCGCCGTGGCGGATGGCGTTGTGCAGCAGGTTGGACAAGGCTTCGCGCAGCAAGTCGGGTTCGCCTTGAAGGGTTATTGGGCTGTCGGGGGCGTCCAGTCCCAGGTCCACGCCCTGGTCGCGTGCGAGTGCCCACCACTGTCGTATCAGTGCCTCGGCCAGTGCCACGGCGTCAAAGGGCTGACGCTGCGCGGGCGCGCTGTCGGCGCGGGCCAGCGAGAGCATCTGATTGGTCTGGCGTATGGTTTCGTCCAATTGCTGCCGGATGTTGTCCAGCACCTCGCGTTGTTGCGCGGGGTCGTTCTCGCGCTGGGCATAGGCCACCTGCGTCGCCAGTGTGGCCAGCGGCGTGCGCAGTTGGTGTGACGCATCGTCGATAAAGCGCCTGCGTGCTTCTGTCTGTTCCCGGTTGCGTTCGATGTGATGGTTGATGGCTTGCACGAGTGGCCGAACTTCGGCGGGCGCGCCGGTGTCGTCCATCGGCGTCAGGTCTTGCGGATCGCGTGCATCCACCTCTTGGCGAATCTGGTCCAAGGGCCGCATGGCCCAGGCAATGGCCAACGCCAGCAGTCCGGTGGCTGCCAGCATCAGCAGCACATCGCGCGCCAGCGACTGCAGTACCAGCGATCGGCGGAAGTCATTGCGTGCCTCCAGGGTCTCGGCCACCTGGATCACCACGCGCTGCGGTTCGCTCTGTCCGGCCAGCGGCGGGTTCAGTTCCCTTGCGTAGCTTCCCACGCGTACCGCCTGGCCCACGTATTCACCTTCGTGGAACTGGGGCTGGCCCGTCATCAGTGGCTGAGGCGGGGGCGGCAGGTCTGCGCTGCCAATTTCGACCAGCCCATCTTCGGTGGCGACGCGGTAGAAAACCTGGCCTTGCGCGGTCAACTCGAAGAACTCCAGCATGCGGTATGGCAACTCGACGCCCAGCCCACCGCTGGCGGTAGAGATGCTGGAGTCGATGGACTTCACTGCGCCCAGCAAGGAGCGGTCGTAGGCCGCATCAGCCGCCTCGCTGGCCGTGCGCCAGGCAAGCCAAAGCTCCCCCGCGAACACGGCGCCCAGGCCCGGCAGCAGCAGGACCAGCAAAAAGCGCCGGATGCTCGCACGCGTCCAACTCGTCAGCGTCACGGCGTGCTTTCGAGCAGGTAGCCCAGGCCGCGCAGCGTGGCTATGCGCACTGGCGAGGCCTCGAGCCGTTTGCGAAGGCGGTGGATCAGCACCTCGATGGCCTCGGGGTTCACATCCTGTTCGTCAGAGAACACGCGTTCCAGCAGTTCGCGTTTGGAGAGCGGTTCGCCAGGGTGCTGTATCAGTGCGCGCAGTACGGCGTGCTCGCGTGGCGTGAGGCTGAGCACGTCATGCTGCAGACGGAACTGTTTCGAGGCACTGTCGTAGCTCAGCGGCCCGCAGGCAAAGCGCGGGTGCTCCTGCCCGCGCGATCTGCGTATCAACGCGATCAGCCTGGCCTCCAGTTCCGCCACGTCAAATGGTTTGGCCAGAAAGTCATCGGCACCGCCGTGCAGGCAGCTGACGCGCTCCATCAGCGAATCTCGCGCGGTGAGTATGAGCACGGGCAGGCGCTCGTCGGCGTCGCGCAGGTCAGACAGCACATCGTGCCCACCCAGGCCGGGCAGACCCAGGTCGAGGATGAGAGCGTCGTACTTGGTGGCCTTGAGGCTGCGGCGCACCATGCGGCCGTCGTTCACCCAATCGACCTGGAAGTCGTTCTGGCCGAGTGCCTTGACCAGCCAGGTGCCCAGTTCGGTTTCGTCTTCCGCCAGGAGTATGCGCATGCCCGAGTCTCTCTTGAGTTCAGGCGTAAAGCAAGGCGCCTGCTTCGCGAACGGCTACCGCGCGGGCTTCGCCCAGAGCCTGCACCACCGGATGCCACACGCTTTCGTAGGGGGGCAGGGCGTCGTGGTCAAAGGCGGTGTGTGGCCAGTCGGACCCCCACACCAGGCGCTCGCCCAGGCAAGCCGCGACCCGAAGGATCTGCTGGTGCAGGGCGTTGTAAGGTGCCGTGTCTTGCAGGCGGTACCAGCCCGAGAGCTTGACCCACGCACCCATACCGGCCAGGCGTTGCAGCGCGGCCCACGCCGGGCTTGTGGCGCCCATGCCCGGGTGCAGCCCCGCCAGGTGGTCGAGCACCGGTGTCAGGCCGCTGCCTTCATGCAGGTCGGCAATGGTGGCAAGCTGTTCGGCCCGGGCATACCACTGCACGTGCCAGCCGCGCGCCTTCAGCCGAGGCGCCAGTGCGCGAAAGGCTTCGGGCCCGTTGCCCACGGGGGACACCAGGTTGAAGCGCACACCGCGCACCCCCAGGTCGTGCATCTCATCAAGTTCGGTGTCGAGCACGTTGGTGTCCAGCACCACCACGCCACGGTGGCGCCCAGGTTTGCGGGCCAGCGCCTGCAGCATCAAACGGTTGTCGGTGCCATAGACGCTGGGCTGTACCAAGACCAGATGGCCAACGCCTTGAGGCTCTGCAACCTGCTCTATCTCGGCCAAGTCGCGCAACACCGGCTGGTAGTGACCCGTCTGCGCCGGGTGTGCGGGGTCGAACACGTGCACATGGCAATCCCAGCCGCCGGGAAAGGAGTTTGGGTGTGGGCTCATCCGGTGGTGATGCCGCGTTCCTTGATCACCTTGGCCCATTGCGCCTGCTGGGCGGCGATGAATTTGCCTGCACTCTGCTGGCTGGCGTCGGCAAACACGTCGCCGCCCAGCTGGCGGATGCGGCCAAGCACCTCAGCGTCGTCCAGCGCCTTGCGGATGGCGGCCACCAGTGTGGCCTTCACGTCGGCAGCCATACCGGCAGGTCCCAGGATGGGGTTCCACTCCAGCACCTCGTAACCCGCCACGCCCGCCTCGGCCATCGTGGGCACGTCAGGCAATGAGCGTGCCCGCAGCATGCTGGTCACGGCCAGTGGACGCAACTTGCCTGCCTGTATGTGGCCGAGCGATGATGCGACGTTCGCAAAGAACAGCGGCACCTGTCCACCCATCACGTCGTTCATGGCCGGGCCGCCGCCCCGGTAGGCCACGTGGGTGAGGTTCACGCCCGCACGTTGCTCGAAGAGGGCGCCTGCCAGATGCTGGGCCGAACCATTGCCTGAAGACGCGTAGTTCAACGGCATGGTTTTCGCCAGGCGGATCACGTCTTTCACGCTCTTGGCTTCAAAGCTGGGCGTGCACACCAGCACGTTGGGGAAGGTGGCAACCACAGCCAGCGGCGTGAAAGCCGTGGCCGTGTCATAAGGCAGTTTGGGGAAGAGGGAAGGATTGACCGCGAACGACGATGCGTCCAGCAGAAGCGTGGCGCCATCGGGTTTGGCACGCGCCACGAACCCAGCCGCCAGCTGGCCGCTGGCTCCGGCCTTGTTCTCGACGATCACCGTCTGGCCCAACGCGGCTTCCAGTTTGGGTGCGATCGTTCGGGCCATGAGGTCGGCGCCTCCGCCGGGAGGGTAGGACACGATCAGCGAAATCGGCTTGCCGCTGGCAAGCTTGCCCTGGGCTTGTGCGCCCACCCAAGGGGTGGCAAGGCTGGCGGCGGTGGTGGCGAGCAGGGCACGGCGCGACAGGCGTGCGTCATTCAGAGGCATTTTGGCCGGGAGCATGGTTCGGACCCTCAGGTGATGTGGACGGTGTAATGAAATGCGTGGGCGTCGCCGCGCGTGACGCGCCATTCCACGCAGCGGCCAGTGAGGTCGTAGGCGGCACGTTCCACCACGGCGCAAGGGTGCCCGGGGGGAAGGCCCAGCAGCATGGCCTGGCTGGCATCAAGAACCGCGAATGCGATTTCGTCGCGGGCACGGTGCACATGGATATTCAGCCTGCGGGCGAACATCGGGTAAAGCAGATCGCCCCAGGTGGTGATGTCGTCGTCGGCAAGCGGTGCAAATAACTCGCCGGGCAGCCAGAGTTCTTCCAGCAGGCGAGGTTGTCCACCCATCAGCCTCAGCCGGTGCAGACGCAACACCGGCTCCCCAACGCCAATGCCCAAGCCGCGCGCCACGGCAGCAGGAGCGCTCACCGTCTGGCGATCAACGATCCGCGACGCAGGCACTTCACCCGTGCCGCCATCGAAGCGGAAGAAGCGCAGCATCGTCGCACCCGGCAGGCCTTGGCGCACAAAGGTGCCACGGCCGTGGATGCGCTCGATGAAGCCCTGTTCAACCAGCAACTCCATCGCGCGGCGCATGGTGCCCAGGGCCACGCCATGCTCCTTGGCCAGTTGGCTTTCGGCTGGCAGAGCGGTACCCGGTGGCCACTCGCCTGCAATCACGCGGGAGCGAAGCGCCTGAGCCAGCGAAGCGTACCGGCTCACGCCCGGCTCGGATGTGTGCACCAGTTGAAGTGATGATGTCATGGTTATAACTATAGACCTCTATAGGAGTTGTCGGATTAAGGGAAAACCCTTGTTGTCTTTGGGTGTGGTCAACATCAGCGATTAGTCGAAGAGGCTTCGTGAGCACCATGATAAGTTGCACTAATGAAGTTGGCGTCTTGCTGATGAAGTGAGACTCGGCCCGGAAATTGCAGGGTTAACCCGGACGGTGCTGGGGCAAATACTCAGTCCGCCGTTACGGAGCATGGCTAAAATCCGCGCACCGACCCGCCACCAGCCTGCACGATTAGGCTCAAGAGGCGGGTTTTTTGTAGACCTTTGCGTAACAGCGCTGAGGTGGACAAGTCCCTCACAACGGAGAACTTCTGAATGGACATCTTGCTACAGCAGATCATCAACGGTCTGGTGCTGGGCAGCATGTACGCCTTGGTGGCCCTTGGCTACACCATGGTGTACGGCATCATCGGCCTCATCAACTTCGCCCACGGCGACGTGTTGATGGTCGGTGCCTTGACCAGCTGGACCATCATCATGCAGGCGCGCGAAGCCATGCCCGGCGTACCGGGTTGGTTGTTGCTCATCATCTCGGCACTGATCGCCATGGTGGTGTGCGCGGTGCTGAACTACAGCATTGAAAAGCTGGCCTACCGGCCCCTGCGCAATTCGCCGCGCCTGGCTCCGCTGATCACAGCCATCGGTATGAGCATCCTGCTGCAGACGCTGGCCATGATCATCTGGAAGCCGAACCCCAAGTCCTACCCCACGCTGTTGTCGCAGGACCCCATCCACCTGGGTGGCGCCGTGATCTCCGTCACGCAGTTGACCATCCTGGCCACCACCGTGATCGTGCTGTCGCTGCTGATGTACATCGTCAACAAGACCAACCTGGGCCGCGCCATGCGTGCCACGGCCGAGAACCCTCGCGTCGCGGGCCTCATGGGTATCAAGCCTGACGTGGTGATCTCCGCCACCTTCATCATCGGCGCCATGCTGGCTGCCATCGCGGGCATCATGTGGGCGTCGAACTACGGCACCGTGCAGCATGCCATGGGCTTCATGCCTGGCCTCAAGGCCTTCGTGGCGGCGGTCATGGGCGGTATTGGCAACCTGGCTGGTGCCGTGCTGGGTGGCGTGGCTCTGGGGCTGATCGAGTCCCTGGGCGCAGGCTACCTGGGCCCCTTGACCGGCGGCTTCCTGGGCAGCCAGTATGCCGACATCTTCGCCTTCATCGTGCTGGCGCTTGTGCTGACCCTGCGTCCGTCCGGTCTGCTGGGTGAGCGTGTGGCCGACCGTGCCTGAGCGCCAAGGAGACGACAACATGACGAATTCCAAATCCGCCAAACTGATCGCGTTTGCGATCGCGGCCATCGCGCTGGCCGTTCTGCCCCTGCTGCTGCAGGCCACCGGCAGCAATTCCTGGGTCCGTATCGTGGACGTGGCGCTGCTCTACGTTCTGCTGGCCCTGGGCCTGAACATCGTGGTGGGCCACGCCGGTCTGCTCGACCTGGGCTTCATCGCCTTCTTTGCCGTCGGCTCGTACATGTACAGCCTGCTCGCGTCGCCGCACCTGACCGAGACCTTCGAGTTCATCCGTGTGAATTTCCCCAACGGGTTGCACATGAACTTCTGGATCGTCATGGTGATGGCTGGTGTGCTTGCGGCAGTCACGGGTTTGACGCTGGGCTTCCCGGTGCTCAAGCTGCGTGGTGACTACCTGGCCATCGTGACGCTGGGTTTCGGCGAGATCGTGCGCATCTTCATGCTCAACCTCGACCGTCCGATCAACCTGACCAACGGCCCCAAGGGCATCAGCAACGTGGACGCCGTCAAGGTGTTTGGCCATGACATGAGCCAGCGCCTGACCGTGGGTGGCTACACCTTCGAATCGGTGACGCTGTACTACTACCTGATCCTGTTCTTCGTGGTCGGCGCCATCGTCATGAGCTACCGCCTGCAGGATTCCCGCATCGGCCGCGCCTGGATGGCCATTCGCGAGGACGAGATCGCCGCCAAGGCCATGGGCTTGAACACCCGCAACCTCAAACTGGCCGCCTTCGGCATGAGTGCGAGCTTCGGTGGTGTTTCGGGTGTGCTGTTTGCCTCCTTCATGCGTGGCGTGTATCCCGAATCGTTCATCCTGATGGAATCGATCATGATCATCGCCATGGTGGTGCTGGGCGGCCTGGGGCACATCCCCGGTGTGGTGCTCGGCGCCCTGGTGCTGGCTGGTCTGCCGGAAGTGCTGCGTCACGTGGCGCACCCGTTGACCGCCATGACCGACGGCCGCCTCGGCCCCGAGATCCTGCGTCAGCTGCTGATCGCACTGGCCATGATCGTCATCATGCTGCTTCGTCCGCGTGGCCTGTGGCCGTCGCCGGAGCATGGCAAATCCCTGAGCAAGTGAGGCGGAGTCACACATGAGCGAAACCATTCTGAAAGTGGCCAACGTCTCCAAACGTTTCGGCGGCCTGCAGGCCCTGAGCGACGTTGGCATCGAGATCAAGCGCGGCCAGGTGTATGGCCTGATTGGTCCCAACGGCGCGGGCAAGACGACCTTCTTCAACGTGCTGACGGGCCTGTACACGCCCGACACAGGCTCCTTCGAGCTGGCGGGCAAGCCTTACACCCCCACCGCCGTGCACGAAGTGGCGCGGGCTGGTATTGCCCGCACGTTCCAGAACATCCGCCTGTTTGCCGAGATGACCGTGCTGGAAAACGTGATGGTGGGGCGCCACGTGCGCACCAAATCGGGGCTGCTGGGCGCCGTTCTGCGCACCCCCGGTTTCAAGGCCGAGGAAAAGGCCATTGCCGATCGCGCCATGGAGCTGCTGGAGTACGTGGGCATTGGCAAGTACGCCGACTACAAGTCGCGCACGCTGAGCTACGGTGACCAGCGTCGCCTGGAGATTGCCCGTGCCTTGGCCACCGACCCGCAACTGATTGCGCTTGACGAACCCGCCGCTGGCATGAACGCCACCGAAAAGGTGCAGCTGCGTGAACTGATCGACCGCATCCGCAACGACAACCGCACCATACTGCTGATCGAACACGACGTGAAGCTGGTGATGGGTCTGTGCGACCGCGTGACCGTGTTGGACTACGGCAAGCAACTGGCCGAGGGATCTCCTGCCGAAGTGCAGCGGAACGAAAAAGTGATTGCGGCCTACCTGGGCACCGGAGGACACTGAAATGGCACAAACTCTGTTGAAAGTATCTGGCCTGAAGGTGTCGTATGGCGGCATCAAGGCCGTCAAGGGCATCGACATGGAGGTTCGCGAAGGCGAACTGGTGACGCTGATCGGCTCCAACGGCGCTGGCAAGACCACCACCATGAAGGCCATCACGGGCATGCTGGGCTACGAGGCCGGCAACATCGAGTACCTGGGCAAGAGCATCAAGGGCAAGGGCTCCTGGGATCTGGTCAAGGAAGGCTTGGCCATGGTGCCGGAAGGCCGCGGTGTGTTCACCCGCATGACCATCACCGAAAACCTGTTGATGGGCGCCTACATCCGCACCGACAAGGCCGGTATCGAGGCTGACATCGAGCGCATGTTCGGCATCTTCCCGCGCCTGAAGGAACGCAAGGACCAGCTCGCGGGCACCATGTCGGGCGGCGAGCAGCAGATGCTGGCGATGGCGCGCGCGCTCATGAGCCAGCCCAAGGTGCTGCTGCTCGACGAACCGTCGATGGGCCTGTCTCCGATCATGGTGGACAAGATCTTCGAGGTGGTGAAGGATGTGTACGCGCAGGGCGTGACCGTGGTGCTGGTGGAGCAGAACGCACGCCGCGCGCTGCAGATCGCCGACCGCGGTTACGTGATGGATTCCGGCGAAATCACCATGACGGGCGAAGCCAGCTCCATGCTGGACGACCCGAAGGTGCGCGCCGCCTACCTGGGCGAAGCCGCCGAAGCCTGAAAAGGCGTTTGAACGGTCAGCAACGCGGCATTTGTGCCGCAGTGCTGGCACGAAACTAGAATAGAGGGTTTTGCGGCCTGCCCGCAGCCCTCTTTTTTTGTTGCCCCATGACGCAAGAACAGCACACCAGTTCGCACGCCGACGCGCAGACCGACGAGAACCACATCATCGCTGAGCGCCGCGAGAAGCTCAAGGCACTGCGGGATGCGCAGCGCACGGGCCATGGCCCAGCCTTCCCGAACGACGTGAAGCCGCAGCACAAGGCGGAGGCGCTGTTCGCCGAATACGATGGCATGAGCAAGGAGATGCTGGAGCCGCTGAAGGTGCGTGCCAGCGTCGCGGGCCGCATGATGCTCAAGCGCGTGATGGGCAAGGCCAGCTTTGCCACGCTGCAGGATTCGTCCTTCGGCCCCAGCGGCGGCCGCATCCAGATCTACCTGAACAACGACAGCGTGGGCGAGCAGGTGCATGGCGCCTTCAAGCACTGGGACCTGGGCGACATCGTCGCGGCCGAAGGTGTGCTCTTCAAGACCAAGACGGGCGAGCTGACCATCCACGCCGACAAGATCCGCCTGGTGACCAAGAGCCTGCGCCCGCTGCCGGACAAGTTCCACGGCATCCATGACCAGGAGATCAAGTACCGCCAGCGCTACGTGGACCTGATGACCGACGAGCAGGCACGCAAACGCTTCATGGCGCGCAGCCTGGCGGTGACCAGCATCCGCGAATTCATGGTGGGCAACGACTTCCTGGAGGTCGAAACCCCCATGCTGCACCCCATTCCCGGTGGTGCCAACGCGCGGCCCTTCGTGACCCACCACAACGCGCTGGAGCAGGACATGTACCTGCGCATCGCGCCGGAGCTGTTCCTCAAGCGGCTGCTGGTGGGCGGTTTTGAGCGTGTGTTCGAGATCAACCGCAACTTCCGCAACGAAGGCATCAGCGTACGCCACAACCCCGAGTTCACCATGATGGAGTTCTACGCGGGGTACTGGAACTACCTGGACCTGATGGTCTTCACCGAAGAGCTCATCCGCCATGTGGCGCAGCGCGTTTGCGGCACGGCCAAGCTGACCTACCAGGGCCGCGACGTGGACCTGGAGGCGCCGTTCGAGCGCCTGACCATCCGCGAAGCCATCCTGAAGCATACCGATGCCGGCGACAACGTGGACAACCGCGACTGGCTGGTGCAGCAGCTGCGCAAGCTGGGCCTCGACCCGGTGAAGGAGCGCCTGGACAGCCGCAGCCTGGCCAGCCTGCAGGTGATGTACTTTGAAGAGACGGTGGAAGACAAGCTCTGGAACCCGACCTTCATCTGCAACCACCCGACCGAGATTTCGCCGCTGGCGCGCGCCAACGACAGCGACCCGACGATCACCGAGCGTTTCGAGCTTTACATCACGGGCCGCGAGGTGGGCAACGGCTTCAGTGAACTGAACGACGCCGAGGACCAGGCGGCGCGCTTCCACGCCCAGGTGGCCAGCAAGGACGCGGGCGACGACGAGGCTATGTTCTACGACGCCGACTACGTGCGCGCGCTGGAATACGGCATGCCCCCGGCAGGTGGCTGCGGCATCGGCATCGACCGCCTGATCATGCTGTTGACGGACAGCCCGAGCATCCGTGACGTGATTCTGTTCCCGGCGCTGCGCCGCGAAGGTTGATCAAGAGGGCTGCTCAGGCGTAAGCTTCCAACGCCTTGCGCATTTTCTTCATGGCGGCCACCTCAATCTGGCGGATGCGCTCGGCGCTCACGCCGTATTGCGCGGCCAGCTCGTGCAGCGTCATGCCGCCGGAGCCGTCGTCGTTGACCTTGAGCCAGCGCTCGGCCACGATGCGGCGGGAGCGGTCGTCGAGTTGTTCCATGGCGCGGGCAATGCCTTCAGTGGCCAGAACGTCGCGTTCGGTGGCTTCCAGCACGGCGGTGGGTTCGTGGCGGGCGTCAGCCAGGTAGGCGATGGGGCCGTAGCTTTCCTCGCCATCGTCGCCGGGCGTGGGGTCCAGCACCACGTCACCGCCCGACAGGCGAGTTTCCATTTCCAGCACTTCTTCGCGCTTGACGTTCAGTTCGCGCGCCACCACGTCGATCTCGTGCTCGCTCAGACGTTCGCGGTGGGTGTCGGCGTCCACGGCGTCGGCCTTGAAGGCCTGCTTCATGCTGCGCAGGTTGAAGAACAGCTTGCGCTGGGCCTTGGTGGTGGCCACCTTGACCATGCGCCAGTTCTTCAGGATGTATTCGTGGATCTCGGCCTTGATCCAGTGCAGGGCATAGCTCACCAGACGCACGCCCTGTTCGGGGTCGAAGCGCTTGACGGCTTTCATCAGCCCGACGTTGCCTTCCTGGATGAGGTCGGCATGTGGCAGGCCATAACCCAGGTACTGGCGCGAGACGGACACCACCAGACGCAGATGCGACATCACCAGCTTGCCTGCGGCTTCCAGATCATTGTCTTTCTGCAGGCGCTCGGCGTAGCTGCGCTCTTCCTCGGCGGTGAGCATGGGCAGGCGGTTGACGGCCGAGATGTAGGCGTCAAGGTTGCCCAGCGGCGGCAGCACCAGCGCAGAGCTGCCCCAGCCTTTGGCGGCGGGGGTCAGTGCGTAGGGGGCAGCAGTGTTCATGACGTCCTCTCTCGTTTCAACAGCCCTTTTGGGGCCTGTCTGTATGTTAGCACTCTATTGATTTGAGTGCTAAAGACAAGTTCCCGAAGGGGAGCGTGAGCTGCCCCCATCGACAGTACCAGTGGTTCGGAGAGGTTCTGGACGAGTACTGGCGTTTCGCCTGCCGACCCGATCTGGCCCGGGGGCATCCAGCTCACTCTGCGCAAACTGCTGGATGCTCAACCCGATCGGGACTGCAGTTGTTCCCGGGTGACCTGAACAAAAGCCTGTGCCACAACGCTCAGGGGTCGTCCGCGGGCAGCCGCCAGCACGATTTTTTGCGACGGAAAACTTTCCTTCAGTGGTTTGCAGGCCAAAGGCTTCCCGTCGTAACTCGAATCCTGATCCGGGCGCGTGGTCAACAGGGAAACACCGTGTCCATTGGCCACCAGAGATCGAACCATCTCCAGGGAAACGCTCTCGAGCGCCACCCTTGGCCTGACCTCAGCCATGGCCAGTAAAGACAAAAAGTATTGACGGCTGTGAGGCAGGTTGATCAGTATCCACGGCTCGTCGGCCAGCGACTGAAGCGACACCGTGTCATGACCTGCCAGGCGATGGTCAGCGGGCAGAAGGACATAGGGTGCTTGCTGTCCCACATCATGAAGGTCGACCGCACGACCCAGACCCATGTCGTACAGCAATGCCAGGTCCAGGGTACCGCGCTCGATTCCGGTCAGCAAGGCTTCGGTATCCCCTTCGATGAGACGCAGCTCTACCTGAGGGTGGCGTTGGGTGAAACGGCGCATGATGGCTGGCAGGTACATCGGCATCAGGGTGGTCATGCCGGCAATCGTCAGGCGTCCGGTCATCTCCGCCCCCATCGCCTGATCCACCTCGGCGGCCAGGTCCAGCAAGACCTGCACCCGTTCAAAGCGCCGCGAACCAGCAGTGGTTAACTCCAAGCCTTGCGCATGCAGCCGATGAAACAAGGTTTCGCCCCAGTGGTTTTCCAATTCGGCGATTGCATGCGAGACCGATGGTTGCGACACGTGCAGTGCCCGTGCTGCGGCCAGGGTGCTTCCCAGACGGGCCGCCGCCGCGAAATAGCTCAGTTGCCGCAAGCTGGCTCTGATCATGACGTTTCGCTGTTTGTATTCGAATTTTTGATTCAAAGCATAAATATAAAGTATTTTATTTTATTTGCCCGTTTCCTTAGCATGGACTCATTCAGCGTTTTGGAACTGTCCATGGCAACCTCTTCCTCCACCCACCATGCCCCTCTGTGCGGTCTGCGCGTCGTGGACTTCACGCGTGTGCTTTCAGGCCCTTTCTGTACGGCCTTGCTCGGCGACCTGGGTGCCGAAATCATCAAGGTCGAACCACCTCACGGAGACGACTACCGTGCCATTGGCCCCATGCGCAATGAGCAAAGCGCCCTGTTCTCGGTGATGAACCGCAACAAGAAAAGTGTGGTTCTGGACCTGAAACAACCCGAAGCTCAGGCCATTGCGCAGCAACTGTGCGCACAAGCCGATGTGGTGGTGGAAAACTTCCGCCCTGGCGTGGCCAGCAAGCTGGGCATTGGGTACGAAGTGGTCAAGTCGCGCAACCCGAAGGTGGTGTATGTCAGCATCTCCGGTTTTGGCCAAACCGGTTCTGCAGCCCATCGGCCTGCTTACGACATCGTCATGCAAGCCATGAGTGGCCTGATGGACGCCACCGGTTCGCCCGACGGGCCGCCTACTCTGGTGGGTGAAGCGGTCTCCGACGTGGTCAGCGGACTGTTTGCCTCCTGGGGCACACTGGCCGCGCTGCTAGCGCTTGAGCGGTATGGCCAGGGCACCCACGTCGATGTTTCCATGCTTGAGTCCACCCTGGCCTTCACAGCCACGTCGGTGTCTCGCTACCTGTTCACAGGCCGCAACCCGGTGCGTGTGGGAAACCGTCACCCGCTGTCAGCACCCTTTGGCGCCTACCGTGCACGCGACGGCCATTACGTCCTCGCTGTGCTGAACGACAAACTTTTTGCCCAACTGTGCCAAGTCATTGATCGGCCTGAATTGGTTCTTGATCCAAGATTTGCCAGCGATGAAGGTCGATCAGCCCACGAACCCGTACTGCGCGATGCCATTGAAACATGGTCCAGCCAGCAGACGGTTGCAGAGGTGACGCACAAGTTTGAGACCGCACAGGTGCCAGTGGCTCCCATCTGGAATGTGGAGCAAGCGCTGCATTCCGCCACATGCCGTGAACGGGGTTTCTTGAGTCCGGTCGAGGACCCCATCTTGCCCGGCTTGCATCTGCCTTCTCAACCCCTGCATTTTTCTGCGTACCCGAAACAGGCTGTTGAACGTGCGCCTCGACTGGGTGAGCACACAGAGCAGACACTGCAGCAACTGCTTGGGCTTTCTGTCGAGCAGCTTTCAGACTTGCGTGCCTGTGGTGCCTTGGGGTCTTGAGACCACCCTTTTCTTAATTCTTCAGGAGACTTTAAATGACATCGCGTTTCGGAATCCGTCCAGACGACCAGGCCGTGGCAGACGCAGTGGCCCGCTTCGCCAGCACTGTGCTGGCACCGCAGGCAGCCACAGTGGACGAACAAGCGTCATCCACCGTGTGCTACGTGCCACAGCTCGCCGAGTTG
>CBKZAG010000045.1:0-18794 GCA_966692625.1 uncultured Comamonadaceae bacterium | reverse complement strand
GGAGGCGGGCGCAGAGGAACCCCAGCCCGACAGGAGGAGGTGGAAGATGAGCGATCCGCAGATGGCGGTGGCCGACAGCCCGGCTGCCCTTCCTGATGAAGCGGCGGCCCCTGCGCGGCGGGCCCGCCCCAAACCTGGCGAGCGCCGCCTGCAGATACTGCAGGCCCTGGCCGAGATGCTGCAGCAACCCGGGGGCGAGCGCGTCACCACGGCAGCCCTTGCCGCGCGACTGGCGGTGAGTGAGGCTGCCCTTTACCGGCACTTCGCGAGCAAGGCCCAGATGTTCGAGGGCCTGATCGACTTCATCGAGCAGAGTGTGTTCGGGCTCATTCAGCAGATTGACGAACGCGAGCCCGTGCCTTGGCGCCAGGTGCGCATGGTGATTGCCATGGTGCTGCAGTTTGCCGAACGCAACCCGGGCATGGCCCGCGTCATGGCGGGCGACGCGCTGGTGCAGGAGAACGAGCGCCTGCAGGCACGCATGAACCTGCTGTTCGACAAGCTGGAATCTGCCTTCAAGCAGCGCCTGCGGGAGGCGGGCCGCGCGGATGCCGTGGCTTTGGGTGCCGTGCTGACGGCGTTCGTGATGGGGCGTTTGCAGCGATACGCTCGCAGCGGGTTCAAGCGGGCCCCAACGGAGCAACTGGAAGCCTGCTTGCAGGCGCTGTTGCCCGATTGACCTGATTTTTTGAAGAAGATGTGTCCAGGCACTTGACGGAGGCATGTTTGTTCATAAAATAGCACGATCGTTCGTTTTATTTTTGGAAGACATGACCAACGTCCGCCGACTCCGTTCTGCCGATACCGCTGGGGCCTCGCAGGCCTCAGGCAAGCCCCTGCACAAGGGCCAGCAGACCAAGGCTGCCATCGTGGACGCGGCGCTCGCCCTGGCGTCGCAAGTGGGTCTTGAAGGCCTGAGTATCGGTGCAATTGCCGAAATCATGCAAATGAGCAAGTCGGGCGTGTTTGCCCACTTCGGCTCCCGCGAGGAGCTGCAGATCTCGGTGGTCAACGAATACCACCAGCGTTTCGAACGTGACGTATTCATGCCAGCGCTCAAGCAGTCGCGTGGCTTGCCGCGCTTGCGCATGTTGTTTGACAACTGGATGCGTCAGACCTCCACCGAAATCGATTCGGGCTGCATCTACATCAGCGGCGCCGTGGAGTTTGACGACCGCCCAGGCCCGGTGCGCGACGTGCTCGTGTCCACCGTCAATACCTGGCAGGCGGCCATGCACCGAGCCGTGGAGCAGTCTGTTGAAGAGGGCCATCTGCGAGCCGGTGCCGACGCAGGCCAGATCGCCTTCGAGATCCACGGCTTGATTCTGGCGCTGCACTACGAGGCGCGCTTCCTGCGCAACCCGCAGGGCTTGGAGCGTGCGCGCCAGGGTTTCAACAACATCATCGCCCGCAACGCTCCCTGAGCGTTTCGGTTCAACGCTTTTCCGTCTTCCAATTCCATTTCTGCCTTCAGGAGACCGCCATGCCCAGCTACAACCCGCCCCTGCGCGACATGCAATTCGTGCTGCACGAAGTGTTCAACGTCGTTGACGAACTCAAAGTCTGCCCGCCGCATGCCGACGTGGACGCAGACACCATCAACGCCGTGCTGGAAGAGGGCGGCAAGTTCGCTGCCGAGGTGGCTTTCCCCTTGAACATCAGCGGTGACCAGGAGGGCTGCGTGCTCGACAAGACCACCCATGAGGTGAAGGCGCCCAAGGGCTTCAAGGAAGCCTACAAGCAGTACGTGGACGGTGGCTGGCCTGCATTGAGCTGCGACCCCGAGTACGGTGGCCAGGGCCTGCCCTTCGTCGTGAACCAGGCGTTCTACGAGATGCTCAACAGCGCCAACCAGGCCTGGACCATGTACCCCGGTTTGAGCCACGGTGCCTACGAGTGCCTGCACGCCCACGGCACACCCGAGCAGAAGTCCATCTACCTGCCCAAGATGACCTCCGGCGAGTGGACTGGCACCATGTGCCTGACCGAACCCCACTGCGGTACCGACCTGGGTCTGCTGCGCACCAAGGCCGAACCTCAGGCCGATGGCACCTACCGCATCACCGGCCAGAAGATCTTCATCAGCGCGGGCGAGCATGACATGGCCGAGAACATCGTCCATCTGGTGCTGGCCCGCCTGCCGGACTCACCCCAAGGCAGCAAGGGCATCAGTCTGTTCCTGGTGCCCAAGTTCCACGTGAATGCCGATGGCTCCCTGGGTGAGCGCAACGGTATTCACTGCGGCGGCCTGGAACACAAGATGGGTATTCATGGCAACGCCACCGCTCAGATGATTCTGGACGGCGCCGTGGGCACCATGGTGGGCCAGCCCAACAAGGGCTTGCAGGCCATGTTCGTGATGATGAATGCCGCCCGCCTGGGCGTGGGCAACCAGTCGGTGGGCCTGACCGAGGTGGCCTTCCAGAACGCGTTGGCCTATGCCAAAGACCGCATCCAGATGCGCTCCCTGTCGGGCCCCAAGGCCAAGGACAAGCCGGCCGACCCCATCATCGTGCACCCCGACGTGCGCAAGATGCTGCTCACCGCCAAGGCCTATGCCGAAGGCGGCCGTGCGCTGCTGACCTTCTGCGCCCTGCAACTGGACAAGGAACTGCACCACCCTGACGAAAAAGTGCGCCAAGACAGTGCCGAGCTGCTCGCGCTGCTCACCCCCATCGCCAAGGCCTTCCTCACCGACAACGGCTTCGACGCCACGGTGATGTGTCAGCAGGTCTTTGGCGGCCACGGCTACATCAAGGAATGGGGCATGGAGCAGTACGTGCGCGACGCCCGCATCAACATGATCTACGAAGGCACGAACACCGTGCAGAGCCTGGACCTGCTGGGCCGCAAGGTGCTGGCCAACAACGGCGCCACGCTCAAGAAGTTCGCCAAGCTGGTGGGTGCGCTGGTGATGGAAGAGGGCGTCAACGAGAAGATGGCCGAGTTCATCAACCCGCTGGCCAACCTGGGTGAGCAGATGACCAAGTTCACCACCGAAATCGGCTTCAAGGGCTTCCAGAACCCCGACGAGGTGGGCGCTGCCGCCGTGGACTACCTGCGCGTGGCAGGTCACCTGGTGTTCGGTTACCTGTTTGCCCGCATGGCCTCGGTGGCGCTGCAGCAGATCGCTGCGGGCAACACCGACCCGTTCTACACCGCCAAGCTGCAGACCGCGCGCTTCTACTTCGCCAAGCTGTTCCCCGAGACGGCCACCCTCATGCGCACCGCCCGTGCTGGCAGCCGCGCGCTGATGGATACCGACGCTGCGCTGGCCTGAACGCCCCCGCCGTCAACAGGAGACACGAACCATGAAAACGAACTTCCGCCGCCACGCCTTGATTGCAACCCTGAGCTTGACCGCGCTGGCCTCCCAGGCCATCGCGCAGAGCACACCGGTAGGCCGCTGGCACAGCATCGATGACGAGACCAAGGAGATCAAGAGCGAGATCGTCATCACCGACAACGGTGGCGTGCTGAGCGGCCGCATTGAGAAACTGCTGCGCAAGGGTGCTGACCAGACGCGCCGCTGCACCGATTGCACCGACGACCGCAAGGACCAGCCCTTGATCGGCCTGGAGATCATCCGTGGCGCCAAGAAGGTCGAGGGCAAGGATGTGTGGGAAGGCGGCCAGATCCTCGACCCCGAAAACGGGAAGTCCTACAACCTGCGCCTGACCCCGGTCGAAGGCGGCAAGAAGCTCGATGTCCGTGGCTCCATCCTGTTCATTGGCCGCACACAGACCTGGGTGCGCGTGCAGTAAGCCTGCACGGCCTCTCCACCACAAGGAATCAACATGTCCCGTTTCACCGTGAAACAAGTCGCCGTGCTGGGCGCGGGCGTGATGGGGGCGCAGATTGCCGCGCACCTCGTCAACTGCAAAGTGCCAGTCATTCTGTTCGACCTGCCCGAGGCTCCCAAAGCCCCCACGCTTGCCGCTGGCGCGACTGCGCTGCCCCCCGGGGGGGCTGGCCCCGCCTTGGGGCGGCCCGGCGGCGGAGCCGTCGCCGACAAGAGTGGCATCGTCACCAGGGCCATCGCCAACCTCAAGAAGCTCAAGCCCAGCCCCTTGGGTGTGGCCGACGACGCCGATCTGATTCAACCCGCCAACTACGAAGAGCACCTGGAACTGCTGCGCGGTTGCGATCTCGTCATCGAGGCCATTGCCGAGCGCATGGACTGGAAGCGCGACCTGTACGCCAAGATCGCCCCGTTCGTCGCCGACAACGCGCTACTGGCCTCCAACACCTCTGGCCTGTCCATCGGTGCGCTGTCCGAGGCGCTGCCCGAAGCGCTGCGCCCGCGTTTCTGCGGCATCCACTTCTTCAACCCGCCGCGCTACATGCCGCTGGTGGAGTTGATCGCCACGCCGTCCACCCAGCCACATGTGCTGGACCAACTCGAAGCCTTCGTCACCACCGGCCTGGGCAAAAGCGTGGTGCGCGCCAAGGACACGCCCAACTTCGTGGCCAACCGCATCGGCATTGCGGGCATGCTGTCCACCATGAAAGAGGCCGAGCGCTTTGGCCTGACCTTCGACGTGGTCGATGACCTGACCGGCAAGCGCCTGGGCCGCGCCAGCAGCGGCACCTTCCGCACTGCTGACGTGGTGGGCCTGGACACCATGGCCCACGTCATCAAGACGCTCCAGGACACGCTGAGCGCTGAGACCGACCCCTTCTACGGAAGCTTTGGCACCCCCGAGGTGCTCAAGACCCTGATCGAACTGGGCAACCTGGGCCAGAAGACCAAGGCGGGCTTCTTCAAGAAGGTGGGGCGCGACATCATGCGCTTCGAGCTGGAGAGCAAGGACTACGTGCCCGCCGGCGAGAAGGCCGATGAGGTGTATGGCCGCATGCTCAAGAAGCCTGCCGCTGAGCGCCTGAAGCTGCTGCGCAACGCCGAAGGGCCGCAAGGTCAGTTCCTGTGGGCCATTCTGCGCAACGGCTTCCACTATGCTGCCGTGCACCTGGCCACCATTGCCGACACCGCGCGTGACGTGGACCAGGCCATGCGTTGGGGCTTTGGCATGCAGCAGGGCCCCTTCGAGCTGTGGCAGGAAGCAGGCTGGCTGGAAGTGGCCAAGATGATCCAGGAGGACATCGATGCTGGCAAGGCACTGTGCAAGGCGCCCCTGCCCGAGTGGGTGTTCAAGGGCCCCGTGGCCGAGCGTGGCGGCGTGCACCAGCCGGAAGGCTCCTGGAACCCCACGACCGGCCAGTTCCAACCCAAGCGCGATTTGCCGGTGTACCAGCGCCAGATCTTCCGCGAGCAACTGCTGGGTGAAAACGCCCCAGTGTTCGAGACCGCAGGCAAGACCCTGCACGAAGACGCCGACATCCGCCTGTGGACGCTGGACGATGAAGTGCTGATTGCCAGCATCAAGAGCAAGATGCACGCGATCGGCCCCGGCGTGACCGAGGGCCTGAGCCGCGCCGTTGACCTGGCCGAGGCGCAGTACCAGGGGCTGGTGGTGTGGTCTGGCGATGAGCCCTTCAGCGTGGGTGCCGACCTGCAGGCCGTGATGCCCGCGTTCATCGCGGCAGGTGTTGCTGCCATTGAGGACGTGGAAGCCGAGATGCAGCGCGTGATGCTCAAGCTGCGTTACGCCCAGGTGCCCACCGTGGCTGCCGTGCGTGGCATGGCGCTGGGCGGCGGCTGCGAGCTGGCGGTGCACTGCGCCCGCCGTGTGGCCCACATGGAAAGCTACATCGGCCTGGTGGAAGTGGGTGTGGGCCTGGTGCCGGGTGCGGGTGGCCTCACCTACATCGCCCGCCGCGCGGCCGAAAACGCCAAGATGTCCAACGGCAATGACCTGCTGCCCTTCCTGACCGAAGGCTTCAAGGCCGCCGCCATGGCCACCGTAGGCACCAGTGCGCTGGAAAGCCGCAAGCTGGGCTACCTGCTGGACAGCGACATCGTCGTGCCCCACAAAGACGAACTGCTGTACGTCGCCATCCGCGAAGCCAAGGCCATGGCCGACGGCGGCTACCGTCCGCCGCTCAAGCGCCTGTTCCCTGCGGCAGGCCGCTCGGCCAAGGCCACCATCCTGGGTTCGCTCGTCAACATGCGTGATGGTGGCTACATCAGCCAGCACGACTTCCACATCGCAGGCCTGATCGCCAACGTGCTGACCGGCGGCGACGTTGAAGCGGGCACCCTGGTGAGCGAGGAATACCTCATGAAGCTGGAGCGCCAAGCCTTCTGCAGCCTGATCGTGCACCCCAAGACGCAAGCGCGCATCCTGGGCATGCTGTCCACCGGCAAGCCCCTGCGCAACTGAAGCGGAGACCCGAGATGAAACAAGTTCAAGACGCCTACATCGTCGCGGCCACCCGCACGCCCATCGGCAAATCGCACCGTGGTTACTTCAAGAACACGCGGCCCGACGACCTCCTGGCACACGTGCTGCGCTCTGCCTTGGCCCAGGTGCCCGGGCTGGACCCGGCCACCATTGAAGACGTGATCTGCGGTTGCGCCATTCCCGAGGCACAGCAGGGCCTGAACGTGGCGCGTGTGGGCGCGGTGCTGGCTGGCCTGCCCAAGAGCGTGGGCGGTATCACCGTCAACCGCTTCTGCGCCTCTGGCCTGAGCGCGGTGCAGATGGCCGCCGACCGCATCCGCGTGGGCGAGTCCGACGTGATGATCGCCGCTGGTGTGGAAAGCATGAGCATGGTGCCCATGATGGGAAACTCGCCCAGCCTGTCGCCCACCATCTTTGCCAACACCGACAACGTGGAAGACTACGGCATTGCCTACGGCATGGGCCTGACCGCCGAGAAGGTGGCACAGCAATGGAAGGTGACGCGCGAAACACAAGACGCCTTCGCCCTGCAGTCGCACCAGCGCGCCCTCAAGGCCCAGGCGGCTGGCGAGTTTGCTGACGAGACCACGCCGGTCGAGATCACCGAGCGCCAGCTGGACCTGGCCAGCGGCGAAGTCCGCTACAGCCAGCGCACCGTGACGCAGGACGAAGGCGCGCGCCCAGACACCTCCCTGGAAGGGCTGGGCAAGCTCAAGCCTGCGTTCGCCATTCCGCGCCGGGCAGATGGCACGCCCACCGGTCTGGGCTCCGTCACCGCGGGCAACAGCTCGCAAACGTCCGATGGCGCCGGTGCGTTGATTCTGGCGAGCGAATCCGCCGTCAAGCGTTTCGGCCTGACGCCGCTGGCCCGCTTCGTCAGCTACGCCAGCCGTGGTGTGCCGCCGCATATCATGGGCATTGGCCCGGTCGAGGCGATTCCTGCGGCCCTCAAGGCTGGCGGCCTGAGCCAGAACGATCTGGACTGGATCGAGTTGAACGAGGCGTTCGCAGCGCAGTCCCTGGCGGTGATGAACTCGCTGGGCCTGGACCCGGCCAAGGTCAACCCGATTGGCGGTGCCATCGCACTGGGCCACCCCTTGGGCGCTACCGGGGCTATCCGTTCTGCGACAGTGGTGCACGCCCTGCGGCGGCACAATAAGCGTTACGGCATGGTGACCATGTGCGTGGGCATGGGGCAGGGCGCAGCGGGCATCTTCGAAAGGGTTTGACCGCATTGCCTCCCCGTGATGGGCCCGCTCAGCCGGGCCCTTTTTGCATTTGGTAGCCAACCCAACAGTTTCATCGAGCTTTTCAGGAGACACACTGCATGTCCGACATCCTCAGCCATGTTGAAAACGGCGTCATGACGCTGACCATCAACCGTCTGGCCCGCAAGAACTCCCTCACGGCAGTCATGTACAGCGCTCTGGCCGATGCATTCGAGCAGGCGCAGACAGATGACGCCGTGCGCGTCGTGGTGCTGCAGGGCGACGAGTCCATCTTCAGCGCGGGCAACGACATCGCTGATTTTTTGAACACCCCTCCCTCAGGCGAAGACGCGCCCGTGTTCCGTTTCCTGCGCAACATCGCGGCCTTCCCCAAGCCGGTGGTGGCGGCGGTGTGCGGACCGGCCGTGGGTATCGGCACCACCATGCTGTTCCACTGTGACCTGGTCTACGCAGGCGACAACGCGGCGTTTTCCATGCCCTTCGTCAACCTGGGGCTGTGTGCCGAGGGCGCCTCCAGCCTGCTGGCGCCGCAGATGTTTGGCTACCACCGTGCCGCCGAGGCGCTGTTGCTGGGCGACGCGTTCTATGCTGAAGCCGCACTGGAGGTGGGATTGGTCAACCGCGTGCTGCCGCCGTCTGAGGCCAACGCCTACGCCCAAAGCGTGGCACGCAAGCTGGCAGCCAAGCCACTGAGCTCGCTGGTGGAAACCAAGCGTCTGATGAAGAAAGGCCAGCAGGCACAGGTGCTGCAGACCATGTCGGAAGAGGGCGCGGTGTTCGGGCGCATGCTGCGCGAGCCCGCTGCCAAGGAGGCGTTCGCAGCCTTCCTGGAAAAGCGCGCGCCGAACTTCAACTGATCATCAGCCGCTTCACCAAGACCGCCGCATGAGCAAGTCCATCGTTCATCCGCCAACGCAGCCTGTTGTCTTCGAGCCGGAGTTCGTTGACGGCGTGCGCGAGATCTTCGAGCAGAAAATCGTTTTCAATACCGTGCTCGGTCTCAAGATCACGGCAATCACCCCCGAACTGGTGACCGCGCGCATCGACATGCGCAACGAATTGGTGGGCCACTACGCCTACAACCGCATCCACGGTGGCGTCATCAGCGCCGGGCTGGACGCCATGGGCGGGTTGGCGGTGATGGCAGCCATCGGCGCGCGGCATATGGACGAATCACCGGAGCAGCGGCTGCATCGCTTCGCCAAGCTGGGCACCATTGACTTGCGCATCGACTACCTGCGCCCAGGCATCGGTGAGTTTTTTGAGTTGCGTGCCGAGGTGCTGCGCCTGGGTTCCCGCGTGGCCTCCACGCGGATGGGCTTTCACGGCCCTGACGGCAAGTTGCTCTCCACCGGCTCCGGCGCCTACATCGTCTCCTGAAAAGAAGAACGGCCCCGAGGGGCCGTTCCTTTTGGTCAGTGGCCGTGGGCCACCACCTCGCCCGCCTTCAGGCGGTACACCGTGCCGCAGTATGGGCAGCGGGCCTCGCCGGTCTTGGCCACGTCCAGATACACCTTGGGGTGGCTGTTCCACAGCTTCATGTCAGCCAGCGGGCTGGGGCAGTAAATACCCCCATGGGCGTTGAGGTCCTTGGCGCCCAGTTCGATGACGGCTTGGCTCATGTTCACACCTCGGTCAGCCAGTGGGCGTATTTGGGGTTGCGCCCGTTGACGATGTCAAAGAACGCGCTCTGGATCTTCTCGGTCACCGGGCCGCGGCTGCCTGTGCCCAGTTCAATGCGGTCCAGTTCGCGGATGGGCGTCACCTCGGCGGCGGTGCCGGTGAAGAAGGCCTCGTCGGCGATGTACACCTCGTCGCGGGTGATGCGCTTTTGCACGATCTCCAGGCCCAGGTCCTTGGCGATGTGGAACACCGTGTTGCGGGTGATGCCGTTGAGCGCGCCAGCCGACAGGTCGGGCGTATAGATCACGCCATTCTTGATGATGAACAGGTTCTCGCCAGCACCTTCGGACACGAAACCTGCGCTGTCCAGCAGCAGGGCCTCGTCGTAACCCTCGTCGGTGGCTTCCATGTTGGCCAGGATGGAGTTGGTGTAGTTGCTCACCGCCTTGGCCTGCGTCATGGTGATGTTGACGTGGTGACGGGTGTAGCTGCTGGTTTTCACGCGGATGCCGCGCTTCATGCCTTCTTCGCCCAGGTAGGCGCCCCAGGCCCACGCGGCCACCATCAGGTGGATGGTGTTGCCTTTGGGCGACACACCCAGCTTTTTGTCCCCAATCCAGGTCAGCGGGCGGATGTAGCCGCTTTCCAGCTTGTTTTCGCGGATCACCGCCTTCTGGGCCTCGTTCACCTGTTCCTGGGTGAAGGGAATCTTCATGCGCAGGATCTTGGCGCTGTTGAACAGGCGCTCGGTGTGCTCCTGCAGGCGGAAGATGGCCGTGCCGTTGACCGTGTTGTAGGCACGCACGCCCTCGAAGGCACCGCAGCCGTAGTGCAGCGTGTGGGTGAGCACGTGGATTTTGGCGTCGCGCCAATCGACCATCTGGCCATCCATCCAGATCTTGCCGTCGCGGTCGGCCATGGAGGGGGTCACGGACATGTTGAAACCTTGTAAATGTTGGAATTGCCGGTCCTGGTAGGCATGGACCGTGTCTGCCATCGCACATTTTACGGTTTCCGATTTCTTGAAAAAACCTGAAAACACCCCTAAAGTTTTGCTTTAGGAAGTCGATACTCAGGTTGAACGGGGGTAATCCCCTCTCGGAAACCTCAGATGAGGAGTTCACGATGTTGACGATTTCTTCGATCGGGGTGATGCCATGGCCACAGCAGACACCCACGACCAAAGCACAACCTGTTACGGCCACCAAAACCAGCAATGCTGTCTCTCCCGAGAACGCGCGCCCCGGCGCGGCTGTCGTATCCGCAGGGGATGCCACCCAGGTGCAGGCGACTTATGCGCCCAGTGCGTTGCCGCCTGTTGATCCTGCATCCGAGGCGCTGGCTGTTGTCACTTACAGCAATGCGCAAGTGCCTGAGCGCGGCGGACAGGTGTCTGCACAGCAGGTGCAGTCTGCCAGCCAGCGGGAGGATGCAGACCGGGTAAACGATGCGCAGGCGGAGCAGGCGGCCGCCCAGACGGAAGAACAAGTCTCGAGCAACCGGAGCACCGATCCTCAGGTCGCGCAGGAGCAGTCAGATGAAATCCGGCGCTTCAAGGGAGAACTCCCCGTCGAGTACAAGAGCCCGGTGCAAGAGGCGCTGGACACGCAGATCAACGACCTATTGCCCAACATGTGGGCGGCCAGCCGCGCCGCGGTGGATGTGCTGATTGGTGAAGAAGCCCGTGCGGCTGCAGCCGCTCGTGCTGCTGATGTGGCCGAAAAGACCATTGCTCAGGTCCCCGCTGCGGCTGACAAATCTGCAGAGGTGAGTGAGACCTATGCGGCTGGGCAAGCTGCCACGGGAACCAGCCGTACGCCAGGCCAGGTGGTCAACATCCAAGCCTGACCACTTTGCAACTCGATCAGATCCGGTGGCGAACGCCCCCGGTGCTGTTGATTCGGTCCATCAGTGCGTGGGCGATGCGGTTCAATGGCAGCACTTCGTGCGCAGCCCCGGACTGAATCGCCATTTTGGGCATCCCGAAGACAATGCAACTGGCTTCGTCCTGAACGATGTTGTAACTGCCAGCATCCCGCATTTCCCGCATGGCGGTGGCGCCGTCGCCGCCCATGCCTGTGAGCATGACGCCGATGGCGTTGGGGCCCAGCACCCGGGCGCAGGACTTGAAAAGCACTTCCACCGATGGCTTGTGCCTGTTCACTGGCGGGGAGTCGTCCACCACAGCCACATAGTTGGCACCGCTGCGTTCTATGTGGAACTGCTTGCCACCCGGCGCAATGTAGGCGTGGCCAGGCAGTATGCGTTCACCGTCGCGTGCCTCAGACACCCGGATCTTGCACAGCGAGTCCAGGCGTGCCGCAAAACTGGTGGTGAAGCCCGCGGGCATGTGCTGGGTGATCACGATCGCCGGAGAGTCTGACGGCAGTTGAACCAGGATTTCCTTGATGGCCTCGGTGCCGCCAGTGGATGCGCCCACGCAAATGATCTTTTCCGTCGAGGCCAGGCGGTTCATCACCCGGGCCACCGGTGCAGACGTGTCATCTGTGGCAGCGGGCGCTGCAGGCGCCGCAACGTGCCGGCTCACCCGGGCCTTGCTGGCGATGCGGATTTTCTCGACGATCTCGTCGCCCAGTTCGCGCAAACCGGTGGATACGCCGATCCGGGGCTTGGCCACGAAGTCGACGGCACCCATTTCCAGAGCGCGCATGGTGATGTCGGCGCCTTGCTCGGTCAGCGTTGAGACCATCACCACGGGCATCGGGCGCAGGCGCATCAGGCGGGACAGGAACTCCAGCCCATCCATTTTGGGCATTTCCACGTCCAGCGTAATGACGTCCGGGTTCAACTCCCGGATCATCTCGCGTGCGGCCAGCGGGTCGTTTGCGGCGCCGATACAGACCATGTCGGTCTGTTTGTTGATGATTTCGGTGAGGAGACTGCGCACCAGCGCCGAGTCATCCACCACCACCACTTTGATCTTGCTCATGAGGGAGTGAAGGGGGAAGAGAATCAGAACAGGTCGACGGAGCCGCCAGCGGTGGACTGAACCACCCGGGATGCGCTGCCCTGGCGCTCCTGGCTTTCCAGTGTTTCGGGGTGAGCATGGGCGAGGCGTTTGACCATGGCCTTGCCGCTCACCGGGAAGAAAACCACCTTGCGCGGGTAAATGTCGAGCACGTCCTTGGAGACAACCGGGATGCGCTCGGTTGCCAGGTAGTCCAGAACGAACTTGGTGTTGCGCTCACCTACGTTCATGGTTGTGAAGCCGGAAATCACCGCACCACCACCAAACACCTTGGCTTGCATGTAGTCCCGGGACGAACCCATCTTGACCATCTCGTTGATGAGCAGTTCCATGGCATAGGAGCCATAGCGGCCTGAGGTGTCGCCACCGCCTTCCGGCAACATGAAATGGTTCATGCCCCCAATGCGCAGGCGCGAATCCCACACGCAGGCGGCAATGCACGAACCGAGCACGGTCATGATCACGATGTCTTCGTTCGAAACAAAGTATTCACCTGGAAGGACCTTGGCGGCGTTGTAGCGGAAGTGCTGGTCGTGAAAAAAGAACGAGGCCTCTCCCGGCCTTCTGGAGCGGGACTTGAGTGTCTGCAGGTGAGCGGCGCTGTTGTGCATGGGGCTTACACTTTTTCGTAGACGGTTTTGCCACGCAGCGCAAACAGGTTGCGCACGTCGCTGAAGTTCTCGGCATGGCCGACGAACAGCGTGCCCTGGGGTTTCATCAGGCGGTGGATGCGTGCCAGCACCTGCCGCTGGGTCGTGTTGTCAAAGTAGATCATCACGTTGCGGCAGAACACGACGTCAAACTGTTCCTTGCGGGACCAGTGCTCCTCGATGAGGTTGAGCGTGAAGCACTCGCTGTGCTTCTGCAGTTCGGGCTTGACGCGGGCGAGGCCCTGGTTGCCGCCCTTGCCTTTGAGGAAAAACTTCTGCAACTGGCTCGAGGAAACGTTCTTCATGTTCTCAAGCTTGTAGATGCCCTGGGCGCCCTTGTCCAGAACCTTGGTGTCGATGTCGCTGGCCCAGATGCGGAAGTTGCCGTTGACGCCGAGGGCGTCTGCCATGGTGATGGCAATGGAGTAGGGCTCCTCGCCGGTGGAAGCCGCGCTGCACCAGATCTTCCACTCGCGTCCCGCGGGGGCTGAACGTACGATGCGGTCGAGTTCCGTGAAATGGTGGTTTTCGCGGAAGAAGGAGGTGAGGTTGGTCGTCAGCGCGTTGACGAATTCCTGCCATTCGCCGCCACCGGCGCTTTCCAGCCAGTCGAGGTAGCTCTTGAAGCTGCTGTGCCCGGTCTCGCGCAGGCGGCGCGAAATGCGGCTGTAGACCATGGCGTGCTTGCCGTCATGCAGGCTGATGCCCGCATGACGGTAGATCAGGTCCTTGATTCGCCCGAAGTCGGCGGCCGTCCAGGCGAACTCTCGGTTCTGTGACTCGACGTCGGCAACGGCCATGGTCTGGCGTTCTCCTGGTGGTTTACGGTTTGGCCCGGCGAACCAAGGCGGAGGTGTCGAGAATCAATGAAACGCTGCCATCACCCAGGATGGTTGCGCCGGACACGTTGGGCACCTTCTTGTAGTTGGCTTCCAGGTTCTTGATGACCACCTGCTGCTGACCCAGCAACTCGTCCACCATCAGGGCGACACGGGAGCCGTCGGATTCGATGACGACCATGATGCTGTTGGCGCTGGTGTCATCCTCTTTGCGGGGCACCTGGAAGCTCTTGTCGATTTCGATGACAGGCATGTACTCCTCACGCACCTTCACCAGCTGGGCGTTCTGCGCCACGGTGTTGATGGAGCGTGCCTCGACCTGGAAGGACTCGACCACCGAAGACAGCGGCAGGATATAGACCTCGTCGCTCACCCGCACGGTCATGCCATCCATGATGGCCAGGGTCAGTGGCAGGCGCACCTTGACGCTCATGCCGAAGCCTTCTGACGAGTCGAGCTCCACTGAACCGCCAAGCGCGGCGATGTTCTTCTTGACGACGTCCATGCCTACGCCACGGCCAGACACGTCGGTGACCACCTCGGCGGTGGAGAAGCCAGGCGCAAAGATGAGCTGCCAGACATCTTGATCAGGCATGTCGTCGGAAACGTCGATGCCCTTGGAGCGTGCCTTGTCGATCAGCTTCTGGCGGTTCAAACCCTTGCCGTCATCGCGCACCTCAATAAGGATGGAGCCTCCCTGATGGGCGGCCGACAGCGTGATGGTGCCGGTTTCGGGCTTGCCTGCGGCCACGCGGACCTCGGGCAACTCAACGCCGTGATCGCAACTGTTGCGGATCAGGTGCGTGAGGGGGTCGGTGATCTTTTCGATCAGGCCTTTGTCGAGTTCGGTGGCCTCGCCGTGTGTGATCAACTCGACCTTCTTGCCCAGCTTGCCTGCAAGGTCGCGCAGCATGCGCGGGAAACGGCTGAAAACGACCGACATGGGGATCATGCGGATCGACATGACCGATTCCTGCAGGTCGCGGGTGTTGCGCTCCAGGTCAGCCAAGCCCGACAGCAACTGTTGGTTCAGTGTGGCGTCGAGCGTGCGGCTGTACTGTGCCAGCATGGCTTGCGTGATCACCAGTTCGCCCACCTGGTTGATGAGCTGGTCGATCTTGCTGACGGACACCCGCAGGGTGGTGGTTTCCATCTGCGCGGTGCTGGCAGCGCGTGCAGCCTTGGCGGTTTCACGCACCTTGGACTCGGGTGCAACCGCAACCCCTTGCTGAATGCCGGACTGCGCGTGCACGATCTCGGCATGTGCTTGTGGCGTGAGCGGATTGCCCGGTGCGCCCGGGAAGAGCCCGTAACCCTGGACCAGATCCTCGGCAGGGATCTGCACGCCAGAAGCCGAGGTAGTGGTCGATGCGATCGGGCTGCCGGGGGCGCCAGCAAACAGGCCAAAACCCTGTTCGATGATGTCGTGGCTGTGATCCACGCCATTGCCTGCCGGGGCGGCAGGTTCCAAAGCGGGGGGCGGTGCCTGAACGGCTGGCGCGGCACCAGCTTCCTGCAATTCGATCTGTTCCTTGGCCACATGGAAGGCGAACAGATCGAGCAGGTCGTCGTTGGTACTGGTGGTGTCGATTTCGAAGATCTTGCGAGCGCCGTCTTCTTGCTCGGAGAGGATGGTGCCCAGTCCGGCAATGTCGCGGAACAGTTCCTTGATGGCGTCGGCCAGTTCTGGCTTGTCCAAGGGGCCGATGATGGCTTTCAGGCGCCGGGGTGCACCAGGCGGTGCAGCAGCAGGCATGCCGCCGGGCGTGGGTGCTGGCGCCGGTGGAGGGGGAGGCGGTGCCATCACCGGCGCGGGAACTGCAGCGGCAGGAACTCCACCGCTGGCCAGCACACGGATGCGTTCAACCAGTCCGGACGTTTCGGGCGGTTCACCATCCAGCCCCTGGTGCCGTGCCAGCAGGCCCTTGAGCGCGTCGGATGCTTCCAGCAACACGTCGACCATGGGCATGGTGGGCGTCAGCTCGTGGCGGCGCAGTTTGTCGAGCAAAGACTCCATCTGGTGCGTCAGCTCCGCAACATCTTCGAAGCCAAAGGTCGCCGCGCCGCCCTTGATGGAGTGAGCACAGCGGAAGATGGCGTTGAGTTCCTCGTCGTCGACAGTGTCCAGATCCAGGTTCAGCAGTTGCTGCTCCATCTGTTCCAGGTTTTCACCAGCTTCCTCAAAGAAAATTTGATAAAACTGTGTTAAATCGAAGCCATCGTTCTTGTCGTCTGCCATGAGGAGTTCTCGGTGAGTGCCGGTCGGGTCGTGGGAGCGGATGGGGGGACTTTATCGAATCACCTTGTTGATGACTTCGATCAGGCGGGTGGGGTCGAAGGGTTTGACCAGCCAACCCGTGGCGCCCGCCGCCCGGCCTGCCTGCTTCATCTGGTCACTGGATTCGGTGGTGAGGATGAGGATGGGGGTGGATTTGAAGCTGGGGTGTTCGCGCAGCTTGCGGGTCAGGCCAATGCCGTCAAGACGAGGCATGTTCTGGTCGGTCAACACCAGATCGAACTTCTGTTTCTGGGCCTTTTCGAAAGCGTCGACACCATCCACGGCTTCCACAACGTTGAAGCCTGCACCCACGAGGGTGAACGACACCATCTTGCGCATGGAGGCCGAATCGTCAACAGCGAGGATCGAATGCATTTGAGTACCTTGTCTGGGATCTGGAGAATAGTTTTTGGCGGGGCGGTTCAGAACAGTTCAACGGAACCAGCGTCCATTTCGCTTTGGGTGACCGGGTTGGGGTTCTGAGGCATGTAGGTGACGACAACGCCGACTTCTTCTTCCTCTGGCTCCATGGCCTGCTCGGCCATGTTGTACGCGCAGCCCTTGAGAACCTTGCCTGTGTGAACCAGCAACTGCGACGCCATGTCGTGGAACTGCAGTTCGGTCACGGCCTGGTGCAGCGCTTGGCGGACGGTCCGGAACTGTTCATCGTCAGGGAGGCCTTCAAGCGCCGCCATGGCCGTGTTGAAACGGTCGAGCAGATTGGCCGTGGCGTGGTCCAGCAGACCTTCCAGGCGCTTGAGGTCGTTCATGGCCACGAGCAGGGAGTCCTGAAGATCGGCCACGGCAGACACACTCATTTGCACCGACGGCTCTTCCGAGCGGTCGGGGATGGGTTCTACCTTGGTGACTTCTTCTCGCGGCCAGCGGCGGTGTTCGCTTGTTGGCGGGGGTGTCGGTTCCATATGCTGACGCACTCTTCCCTTCTGCGGAACTGGGCTGCCTCCAAATATAAGTGCCAAGCAGAGTCTAGACTAGAGAGAGGCCCTGACTTCGCTCAAAATATTGTCAGGATTCCCTGTTTATGGCTGCTTTTCTCAACACGCGGGTGATATTTTGACAGTATTGAGTATCCTCCACCTGGAGGACAACCTCGCAGACCACGAGCTGGTGCGGCATACATTACGCCGCAGCGATCTGGAGTGCGAGTGGTTTCACGTCGAGACGCTGGAGGATTTCGAGCGTGCGCTCGCTGGGCAGCGATTCGATGCCATCCTGGCGGACTACCACCTGGGCGGTTTTTCGGGGATGGACGCCTGGGCGGTGGTGCAGTCCAGCGACCGGGATCTGCCTTTCATCATTGTTTCTGGGGCGATTGGTGAGGCCACCGTGGCGGACGCCATGGTGCGCGGTGTGAGTGACTATGTGGACAAGAACCGCCTGGGACGTTTGCCCATGGTGTTGCAGCGTGCGCTGGACTTTGTGCAGACGCGCCGGGCGCAGGCCGAAGCGGCACGCGAGCTGGCCGAGTCCCGTCAGCGTTTGCTGCACCTGACCGAACACCTGCAGGCGAGCATTGACCGGGAGCGCGCCGACATTGCCCGCGAAATCCACGACGACATTGGTGGCTCCCTGGCCGCCGTGAAGCTGGATCTGGCGTGGATCGGCCGCCATGTGACGGATGCCGAGACGCGTTCCCATGTGGAGGCCGCGTTGGCCATGGCCGAGCACGCGCTGGGGGCGAGCCAGCGCATCATGCGCAACCTGCGGCCGTCGGTGCTGGACCAGGGGCTGGTGCCCGCCTTGCAGTGGTTGGCCAAGACTTTTGCCGACCGCACAGGCGTTGCTGTGCGCTGGCGGGGGCGCGTGCCAGAAGGCCGCTGGCCCAAGGACGTGGAGATGGTGGCCTACCGCACGGCGCAGGAGGCCCTGACGAATGTGCTCAAGCACTCGCAGGCCACCGAGGTGACGCTGGAGTTGAGCGATCTGGAAGGTGTTTTGATGCTGGAGGTGGCCGACAATGGCCGAGGCGCCGGGCCTGCCGACTTGGCCAAGTTGCAGTCTTTCGGCTTGTTGGGGCTGAAGGAGCGTGCCCAGACGGTGGGTGGCTGGCTGGATGTGGTCACAGGTGAGGGGGCGGGCATGACATTGATTCTGTCTGTGCCCCTGGAGGGTTGTGCCGTGAACAACGGCGATTTCGAGGCTGACGCCGGAGCACAGGATACGGAGAAAAAATCATGATCAAGGTGGTGCTGTGTGACGACCATGCCGTGGTGCGGCGCGGGATCAAGGACACGCTGATGGAGGCCACCGACATACAGGTGGTGGCTGAGGCAGATGGCTATGCCAACCTGCGCGAGGCGTTGCGGGTGCACAAGCCCGACGTGCTGTTGCTCGATGTGGATCTGCCGGGCCGCAGCGGCCTGGAGATTCTGGCCGTGCTGCAGGAGGAGGCGTCGCCGTTGAAGACGGTGATGGTCTCGATGTACCCCGAGGACCAGTACGCCATACGCTGCCTCAAGGCGGGTGCGGTGGGCTACCTGAACAAGGGCGGCGACCCGTCTGCCTTGCTGGCGGCGGTGCGCACGGTGGCGCAGGGGCGCAAGTACATCACCCCCGAGATTGCCGAGATGCTGGCCAACCACCTGAGCTCACCGGAGGGTGGGGAGCTGCACGAGAGCCTGTCGGAGCGGGAGTTGCAGACGCTGCGCAAGATCGCGTCAGGCAAGAAGCTCTCGCAAATTGCCGAGGAATTGATGATCAGCCCGAAGACGGTGAGCGTTTACCGTGCCCGGGTGCTGGAAAAGCTGGGATTGACCAACAACGCCGAGCTGACGGTTTACGCGATACGCAACCAGCTGGTCTGAGCGTCGCCGCCGGGCCGCCCCAAGGCGACGAACGCCCCCTCGGGGGGCAGCGAAGC
>CBKZAG010000044.1:0-18835 GCA_966692625.1 uncultured Comamonadaceae bacterium | reverse complement strand
TCCGCATCGACCCCTCACGCGACACCTGTGGCTACATCAGCCTGGGCTACTTCAAGCAGAAGCTCAAGGCGGGCGAGATCGGTTCGTCCACCATGCCGCACAAGGTCAACCCCATCGACTTCGAGAACGCCGAAGGCAACCTGGGCCTGGCCAACGCGCTGTTGAAGCACCTGAGCGAGAAGCTGCCCATCAGCCGCTGGCAGCGTGACCTGACCGACTCCACTGTACTGCGCAACATCGGCGTGGCGCTGGGCTACGCGGTGCTGGCGCACCAGTCGCTGATGACCGGCCTGAACAAGCTGGAGTTGAACGAGGAAGCGCTGGCCGACGACCTGAACGCTGCGTGGGAGGTGCTGGCCGAACCCATCCAGACCGTGATGCGCCGCTACGGCGTGCCGGGCGCCTACGAGAAGCTCAAGGAAGTGACGCGCGGCAAGAGCGTGACCAAGGAGGCGCTGCACGCCCTGATCGTGTCGCTGGAGATTCCCCTGGCCGACAAGGACCGCCTGCTGGCCATGACGCCTGCCAGCTACATTGGCAAGGCGGTGGAGCTGGCGCAGCGGGTTTGAGGCGTGGGCCGGTAGGACTTACCGACTCTCCACCGCGCGCTCGGCGTAGGTATTGAAACGCCAGGCGCTGCTTTCAATGGTGATGCGCCGCCACGTGGCGCGCTTCTCGCCCGGTGTCATCTCGGGCCAGAGCTGCACTTCTTCGAAGGTGCGGCCGCAACCCTTGCAGAGTTCGTCGCCCTGGCTGGTGGAGCAGATGGCGATGCAGGGGGTGTCGGGGGTGGTGTCGTACCACGCTTTCCACGCATCGTAGGCCGCGCGGGGCATGGTGTCCTCGTCGGCGTGTTCCTCGCGGGCATACACGAGCAGGGCGTAGACCTCGGCCAGCGCACGGATCTCAGGGGCGAGCGATATGCCATCTGGCGAGGGCTTGCGCTCGCGCCAGAAGTTGATTGCTGCTTCGATGTCGGTGATGTGAATGCCTGCCATGCTCTTTCGCCTCGGGGGCGCGATGATAGCGGACCGGCAACGGGGGCATCAGCCGTTGGGTTTTTCCTCGCGCAGTTGTTCGCGCACCAGGCTGTCCACATGGCGAACCCGCGCGTCCAGGATGGAGAGTTCGACGTGGTCGATCTCGCGGCTGTTGCGGGCCCACTGCTGTGCGGCGCGCAGACGTTCCAATGCGCCGGGGGCGTCCTGGCGGGCAAGGTGTGCCTCGGCCTCGGCGCGGGCAGCCTGCACGGGCTGCTGCAAGGCGTTGTGAATCGATGACAGGGTCTGCCACGCCAGCGCGTCGTTGGGGTGCAGCGTGACCCAGGTGCGCAGGCGTTGCACGGCGTTGCGCTGTGTTTCGGCACTGTCCACGAGCGTGGCGCGCGCGCCCAGCAGCAGGCCTTCGCGGTCGTCGCTGGCCAGTGCCTTCTCGCGCAGGGCGGTCAGGCTCAAGCCGCCCGGGGCTTCGTTTACCTTGAGGGCAACCAGCACTTCCAGCGTCAGCCAATCCAAGGCGGAGCGGGATGTGGCATCGTCCACTGGCGTGGCGCGCAGGCTGGTCAGCATGTCGAGCGCGGCGGGGGCGTCGCGCAGTTGGGTGGCGGCCAGCACACCTGCGTAGCGCTGGCCCAGCCGTGTCGTGTCGCGCAGCGGGCTGCGGGCGGCTGACTGGCCGGTGCGTGCCAGCGCCTGCAGCCGGTCTACCGCAGACTCGGCCAGCACGCGGGCGCGGGCCGCCATCATGGCGTGGTAGCTGGCAGACACGGGCGCGCGCGTGGTGGTCTCGTGAGCGTGCCCGTCCGGCACGCGGGCGCGCATGTCGGCAATGCGCTCGGTGGTGAGCGGGTGGCTGCGCAGGTAGGGAAAGGCACCGTCGTCGTTGAGGCGCGAGGACTGCTGCAGCTTGTCGAACATGGTGACGAAGCCCTGGCCCGAGAAGCCCGCTTCGGTCATGACGCCAAAGCCCACGCGGTCGGCCTCGCGCTCCATGTCGCGCGAGAAGTTGAGTTGCGATTGCTGTGCCACCGCCTGCCCGCCGACGATGGCGGCACTGGCGATGTCGGTGTTCTTGGAGGCGCTGGCGGCCAGGGCGCCCAGAACCATGGCGGCCAGCACCCACGGGGCCTGCTGGCTTTGCCGGGTGATGAGGCGCGCAATGTGGCGCTGCGAGACGTGGCTGAGTTCGTGCGCGAGCACCGAAGCGAGTTCGTCTGCCGACGTGACGGTGCCGATGAGGCCCAGGTGCACACCCAGGTAGCCGCCCGGCAGGGCGAAGGCGTTGACGGTGCGGTCGCGCGCGAGCATGACCTCCCAGGCGAAGCGCTCGGCCAGGTCGGGGGGCACGTCGCCGCGCGCGCGGGCGCTGGCCAGCAGGGGCTGCCAGATGGCCTGCACATAGGCCGACAGGGCCGGGTCGTCCAGGTAGTCGGGGTCGCGGTAGATGGCCCGGGCGATGCGGTCGCCCAGGCGGCGCTCTTCGCTCAGCGTCATCTCGCCGCCGTCGCCGAGCGAGGGCAGGCTGCGCTGGGCCGAGGGCGGAACCTGGGCCTGCGACAGGGCTAGGGGGGTGATCAGCAGCGGGGCGGCCAGCAACCAGGGCAGGCCACGTGACAGAAAGGATGCGCGCATCCCCGTATGATGCCCGCTTCCCGTAAAGATTCCATGAACAGCCCACAGGAAGCCGACCGATGACTGCCTCTCCCCTTACCCATTTCGATGCACAGGGCCAGGCCCACATGGTGGATGTGGGCGCCAAAGCAGCCACCCGCCGCGTGGCGGTGGCGCAGGGGCGCATTGCCATGCAGCCCGCCACGCTGGCGCTGATCACCGCGGGCACGGCCAAGAAGGGCGACGTGCTGGGCGTGGCGCGGCTGGCGGGCATCATGGGGGCCAAGCGCACGGCCGACCTGATCCCGCTGTGTCACCCCATCGCGTTGACGCGTGTGGCCGTGGAGTTTGAAGTGCAAGAGGCAGATGGCGCCGTGTTGTGCCGCGCCACCGCCGAGACGGTGGGACCCACCGGTGTGGAGATGGAGGCGCTGACTGCCGTGCAGGTGGCGCTGCTGACCATCTACGACATGTGCAAGGCGGCGGACCGGGGCATGGTGATTTCTGACGTGAAGCTGCTGGAGAAGCACGGGGGCAAGTCGGGCAGCTTCGTGGCGGGGGGCTGACGCTCAGCGGCTTCCCTTCCCTTTGCCGGCCTTGCCCCTGGGGTGCGCAAAGGCCTGGCGTGCGCGTGCGAGCTGGCGCAAGCCTTCAGCGATGCGTGCGTTGACCGAACCGGCCGTCCACTGGCCCTGGGCGTCGGTGTTGCCGCCGGGCAGGCCGGTGAGCAGCTCCATGGCTTCGTCCACGCTGTGCACGGCCCACAGGTGAAAGCGGCCTTGGCGCGCCGCGTCCACCACGTCTTGCCGCAGCATCAGGTGGCTGACGTTGCTGGCCGGGATGAGCACGCCCTGCTGGCCCGTGAGGCCGCGTGCCGCGCAGATGTCGAAGAAGCCTTCGACTTTTTCGTTGATGCCGCCCACGGGCTGCACCACGCCAAACTGGTTGACGGAGCCGGTGACGCCCAGGCTCTGTTTCAGCGGCAGCTTGCCCAGCGCGGACAGCAGCGCGGTGAGTTCGGCCAGCGAAGCACTGTCGCCTTCCACGCCGCCATAGGACTGTTCGAACACCAGGCTGGCCCGCAGCGACAGGGGCGCGCCCGTGCCGAACCGTGCCGCCACGAAGGCCGAGAGGATCAGCACGCCCTTGGAGTGGATGGGCCCGCCGAGCTTGACCTCGCGTTCGATGTCGATGACTTCGCCGTCGCCCACGCGCGCAGTGGCGGTGATGCGCACCGGGTGGGCGAAGGTGGCGTCGCCCAGTGGCACCACCGCCAGGCCGTTGACCTGCCCGACGTGCTCGCCGCTGGTGTCCACCAGCAGCTGCCCGCGCAGGATTTCGTCGTGGTAGCGCTCCTGGAGCCGCTGGTGGCGGTGGCGGTGCGCGTCCAGCGCGGTCTGCACGTGTTCGCGGGTGATGGTGGCGGCCTGGGCCTGCGCGGCGAAGTGGTTGGCTTCGCGCATCAGGTCGTCCAGCGGCTGGGTGTGGGTGCTCAGGCGCTGCGAGTCGCTGGCCAGGCGGGCGGCGTGTTCTATCACGCGGGCCACACCGTCGGCCGACAGCGGGCGCAGGCCTTCGCGGCGGGCCAGCGTGGCAATGAGCCGCGCATAGGCCGTGGTGTTGGCCGGGGTGCGCTGGATTTCGCTCTCCATGTCGGCGTTGATCTTGAAGAGCGCGGCGAAGTCGGGGTCGTACTGGCTGAGCAGGTAATACACCATGCGCTCGCCGATGAGCACGATCTTGAGGTCAAGCGGCATGGGCTGCGGTTCCAATTGCACTGTGCCGCTGAGGCCGATGAGGTCTGAGAGCGACTCGATGCGCACCACGCCCGCCTGCAGGCAGCGCTTGAGGCCTTCCCACGCATAGGGCTGGGTGAGCACCTTCATGGCGTCGAGCACCAGGAAGCCGCCGTTGGCGCGGTGCAGCGCGCCAGCGCGGATGAGCGTGAAGTTGCTCATGAGCGTGCCCATGTGCACGAAGTGCTCGATGCGGCCCACCAGGTTCTGCAGCGTGGGGTGGTCTTCGTAAACGATGGGGCGCTGGCCGTCGGCCGGGTTTTCCACCAGCAGGTTGACGAGGTAGCGCTGGACCGAGATGGTGCCGGAGTAGGTGGTGGTTTCTGTGTCACCCTCGCTGTGCGAGGTCTCGTGCAGGGTCTCGCCGCTTTCGATGATGTCCTGCAGCACCGCGTCGAGGTAACTGGTCACGGCTTGCAGGTCGGCGTAGCGCGGGCGCAGGTCGTCGATCATGTGCGTGACGGTGTCGCGCAGGGCGTCGCTGCCCACCTTCTTGAGCCGCGCCTGCAGGTCGCGCCGCCAGTGCGGGAACTCGTTGAAGAGCTGGTGCATGCGCTCGCGCAGGTCCTTGATGTGTTGCGTGAGCTCGTCCTGCTTTTCCTGGGGGAGCTCGGCCACCTCTTCGGTGCTCATGGTGGTGTCGCCTTCCTTCATGGGCAGGAAGGCAAAGCCGCCCGGTGTGCGCAGCAGGGCGATGTTGAGCTTGGCGGCTTCGTCGCCCAGGGCCTGCAGGGCGTTCACCTCGCGCTGTTTCTCTTCTTCTTGCAGGGCCTCGATGCGGCCCCGGTACTCGTTGCCCTGGAACACCGCATTGATGGCGGGCGTGAGTTCCTCCACGAAGTGCTGCATGTCGTCGCGCAGGGCGGGGCCGCGTCCGCAAGGCAGGCGCAGCAGTGCTGGGCGCGTGGGGTCGGCGAAGTTGTAGATGTAGCACCAGTCGGCGGGCGCATCACCCGCCAGCCGTTCGGCCGTCAGCAGCTGGTGCACGATGGCATGGCGCCCGCTGCCGCTTTCTCCCAGCACGAAGAGGTTGTAGCCATGGTGGCGGATGTCCAGGCCCAGGTGCACGGCTTCCACGGCACGGCCGTGGATTTGCGTGGCGTCGAGTTCGGGGAGTTCTTCGGTGGTGGCGAAGCCCAGGGCCGCCGGGTCACAGGGGGTGTGGAGCAGGCCGGGGTGCAGGGGCTCGGTCATGGGAGGACTCGCTGGTTCAGAGGGGGCCGCCTTCAGGGGCATTGGGGCGGGGCGTATCTGGGGGTGCCACGCCCGCACGGATTTCGCGCAGCGCGTTGGCGCGAAACACCTTGGGGCTGACGCCGGTGTGCTTGCGGAAGAAGCGACTGAAGTAGGCGTCGTCGTCAAAGCCCAGTTCGGCGGCGAGTTGCTTCACGGGCAGGCTGGTGTAGACGAGTTCGCGCTGCGCTTCATGCAGGATGCGGGCGTTGATGACGTCCAGCCCCGACATGCCCAGCACCTCGCGGCACAGCCGCGAAAGCTGCCCGGCCGTTACGCCCACCTCTTGCGCGTAGGCCTGCACCGAGTGCTGTTTGCGGAAGTCCCGGTCCACCAGGGCACGGAATTTTTCGATCTGGCGCGCCTTGCGTGATGACACCCCCATGCTGGAGGGCGCCTGCCCGTCGCCCTCCAGGCCGCTGATGCGGCAGACCTGGATCATCAAGGCCAGCAGCAAGGACATGCCAGCCGCCAGTTGTCCCGGCGCGTGGCTGCGCGACTCCTGCTCCAGCGCCAGGAACAGGGGCATGAGCCGGTTGACGTAGCGCATGTCGTCTTGCAGGGGCAGCACACGGGGCTTGCGTATGGTGGGCAGCAGCTCGGGCATGGTGGCCGCGGCCAGAGACTCCAGCGTCTTCTGTGTGGCGGTGACCACCGGCCCGTCAATGTCGGGCGAGAAGCGGAAGCCATGCACGTGGCCGGCCGGAATGACCAGCAGGCAGGGGGCATGGGCTTCGACGTGAACGTCGTCGATCTGCACCTGCACCTGGCCGCGCGTGAGGTAGAGCAACTGCAGGAAGGCGTCGTGCCGGTGCGGCTGGATGAACCACTGGTAGGGGGCTGAGCGCTGTGGAATCCACTCGAAATTGAACGAGTTGGACCATGCCGGGGACGCCTGATCGCCGTACAGATCGTAGTTGGGAATGACCCGGGGGTACGCCATATGCAGGCTCCAGTGTGCACGAATTGTCCTGCTCTTGGCGCAATTCGTCAAAAACAGCACGACGCGCGGAACCAACAATCCGTCTCATATTTGTGCAGGAGACGAACGTGTCGAACGTGGAAGATTGGTTGGGCCTGGCGGGCAAGGTGTGTGTGGTGACTGGCGCGGCCAGTGGTATTGGCGCTGCGGTGGCCAGCGGCCTGGCCGAAGTGGGCGCGCGGGTGGCTCTGCTGGACCGCGATGCCGAGGGTGCGGAGCGCCACGCGGCGACCCTGCGCGGCATGGGCGCGCAAGCCCTGGCCGTGGCGTGTGACATTGCGCGGCCCGACAGCGTGCAGGCCGCCGCCCGAAAAGTGCAGGCCGAACTGGGCACCTGCCATGCGCTCATCAACAACGCGGGCCTGCTGCAGCCCGGCAACCTGGGCGATGTCAACCTGGACGACTGGAACCTGGTGTTGTCCATCAACCTGACGGGTTACCTGCTTTGCGCCCGCGCCTTTGGCGAGCCGATGCGCGCGGCGGGCATGGGCAGCATCGTCAACGTGGCGTCCATTTCGGGCCTGTTCCCGCAAAGCGGCAGCGGTGCCTACAGCGCGAGCAAGGCTGGGGTGTTGGCCTTGTCGCGCCAGCTGGCTGTGGAGTGGGGGCCGCAGGGCGTGCGCAGCAACGCCATCTGCCCAGGGATGATCCGCACCGCCTTGTCGGCCAAGTTTTATGAAGAGCCAGGTTTTGAAGCGAAACGCGCCGCCGTGACGGCCAGCCGACGCATTGGCGAGCCGCAGGACATTGCCAATGTGGCCCTGTTCCTGGCCAGCCCGCGTTCGGGCTACGTGAACGGCGCGGAACTGCTGGTGGACGGCGGCATGGCCAACATGCTGATGGACATGGTGCCGCGCCCTGGCTACAACCGCACCGCCTGAACAACGAAGGAGACGAGCATGAACCAGAATTTTGAATGTGACCTGATTGTGGTGGGTTCCGGCGCAGCGGGCCTGTCGTGCGCCATAACCGCGAAAAAGCGCGGGCTGGACGTGGTGGTGCTGGAGAAGGAGCCGGTGTTTGGCGGCACAACGGCGTTGTCGGGCGGTGTGCTGTGGATTCCGCTGAACCACCATGGCCGCAAGCAGAACGCGGCCGACACGGTGGAGGCCGTGCGCACCTACATGATGCAGGAGACTGGCAGCTACTTTGACGAGGCTGCTGTGCAGGCCTTTGTGGAGAACGGCCCCAGGATGGTGGAGTTCTTCGAGCGTGAGACGGCGATGAAATTCATTCCCACGCTGTACCCGGACTACCACCCCGACGTGCCGGGCGGCGTGGACATCGGCCGCTCCATCCTGGCAGAGCCCTACGACATTCGCGGGCTGGGCAAGGACATGCCGCGCCTGAAGCTGCCGTTGCGCACCATCACCTTCATCGGGATGATGTTCAACTCGTCCAACGCCGATCTCAAGCACTTCTTCCGGGCGACCAAGTCGCTCACCTCCTTCGTGTACGTGGCCAAGCGTCTGGCCAACCACATCAAGGAACTCGTGCTGTACCGGCGCGCCATCAACGTGACCAGCGGCAACGCCCTGGCCGCGCGGCTGGCCAAGTCGGCGCTGGACCTGGGCATTCCCATTCTCACCAGCACGCCGGCCAAGCAGATCCTGATGGAAAGTGACAAGGCCGTGGGTGTGCAGGTGGCGGGTGAAGGCGGCGAGCGCCGCATCACTGCCCGGCATGGTGTGGTGCTGGCCTGTGGCGGTTTTCCGCACGACGTGAAGCGCATTGCACAGGCCTACCCGCACCTGCGCAGCGGGGGTGAGCACCTGTCGCCCACACCCGTGAGCAATACGGGCGACGGCGTGGCCATGGCCGAGGCCGCAGGGGGTGTGGTGGACATCCGCTTCAAGGACACGTCGGCCTGGATGCCCGTGTCCCGCGTGGTGTTCCCGGACGGCGAGGTGGGTGTGTTCCCGCACCTGCTGGACCGCTACAAGCCTGGCGTCATTGGCGTGCTGCGCAACGGCAAGCGCTTTACCAACGAGTCCAATTCGTACCACGACGTGGGCGCCGCCATGATCGAGGCCTGCCGCGGCCAGAAGGAAACGGCGATGTGGCTGGTGTGCGACAAGACGACGCTGTCGAAGTACGGGCTGGGTTACGTGAAGCCCGCACCCATGCCGATTGGCCGCTTCATCAAAAACGGTTACCTGTTTGAAGGCAAGACGCTGGCCGACTTGGCGCGGGCAACGGGTATAGACGCGGCAGGCCTGGAAGAGGCCGTGCGTGAATACAACGTGCACGCCGTCAAGGGCGAAGATCCGGCCTTCGGGCGCGGGCGCACCAGCTTCAACCGCTACCTGGCCGAGCCCGACAACCGCCCCAACCCCTGTGTGGCGCCGGTGCAGAACGGGCCGTTCTACGCGGTCAAGGTGATCATGGGCGACCTGGGCACCTTCGATGGCATACAGACCAGCGTGGTGGGCGAGGTGAAGAAGCGCGACGGCTCGGTGATTTCCGGCCTGTACGCGGTGGGCAACGACCGCGCCAGCATCATGGGGGGCAACTACCCGGGCGCTGGTATCACGCACGGCCCGAACATGACCTTCGGCTACGTCACGGCCAACCACATTGCCGACCTGGCGGGAGCAAAGGCATGAACGCCGTGGTGCAGCCCTGGCTGAACAAGCCGCTGATCGACCACCGCGTGTACACGATTGCTTTGCGCAAGATGCCGGAGTTCCTGGAGGTGTTCAACCGCCTGGCCATGCCGGTGCTGATGCAGACGCTGGAGCACCCCGTGGGCTTTTACACCAGCCTGGTGGGGCCGCAGAACCAGTTCGTGCACATGTGGGGCTACGACGACCTGGCCGACTACGAACGCCGCTGCCGTGCGCGCGACACGCACCCGGACTTCCCGGCCTACTTGCAGGCCTCGGGGCACCTCATCACGGCGCAGGAGACGCGGCTGATCCGCGCCGCCGAGATGCCGGGGTGGGGGCGTATCGATTGATGTCGAGCGTCGGTTGTTCCACGGGGTTCAGAGCCCGGGGGGCAAAAGATCACGGTAGGGCAGGCCGTCCATGTCGCCCGCCGCCTGCACGGCCTGGGAGCCCACCCAGTTGCCGCGTTTGCAAGCGTCCGGCAATGACAGGCCTTCGAGCCGCGCGCTGATGAAGCCAGCGGCGAATCCATCGCCCGCGCCGACCGTGTCCACCACCTGCCGTACGGGAAACCCGGGGACTTGCTCGGCAAGTTCACTGCTTGCGACAAAGGCGCCATCAGGCCCCAGCTTGACGGCGACCGCCTTGACGCCCTGTTCCAGGTAGAAGCGTGCGATGCCCTCTGGGGTGTCCTGGCCGGTCAGCAGGCGGCCTTCTGCCAGTCCGGGCAGGACCCAGTCGGCCCTGGCCGCCAAGCGGTTGAGGCTCTCGCGCATCGTGGCTTCGCTTGGCCACAGGCGTGGGCGCAGGTTGGGGTCGAACGAGATGGTCCGGCCTCGCGCGCGCATCCAGGCCATGGCGTGTTCCACCAGGGCGGCCGTGTCTGGCGAGAGCGCAGGCGAGATGCCTGTGACGTGCAGGTGCCGCGCGCCAGCGAACCAGGCTTCGTCGAAATCCGGCGGTGACAGTGCGCTCGCGGCCGATCCGCGCCGGTAGTACTCGATGGCGGGGTCGCTGCCGTCGGTGGTCCGTGTCTTGAGCATGAAGCCCGTGCTGCGCGTGGGGTCGCGGCTGACGCGGCTCACGTCCACGCCCTCGCGCCGCACGGCGGCCAGAACGAAGTCGCCAAAGGAATCGGTGCCCAAGCGGCTGAGCCAGCCCGTTTGCAGCCCCAGACGCGCCAGCCCGATGGCCACGTTGGTTTCGGCGCCCGCAAGCATCTTGCGGAAACGCTCGACTTCGGCGAGCGGGCCGGCGGCTTCTGCGGCCAGCAGGACCATGGATTCGCCCAGGGTCACGACGTCCAGTCCGGTGGTTCTTGCGGTCATGTGAGTGCCGTGTTGCAGTACGGTGGGGTTCAAAGCGCCTCCAGTGTCGCGGCCACGCCTTGGCGGCGCAGGCTGGCCAACTGCGGTGCGAGTGCCGCCACCAGGGCGTCGTTCCCCGCCAGATCGCCAAAGACGGCCGGGAACTCGGTGAGTATGCGGGCACGCGCGCGGTCGTCGGTCTGGTTGTCGGCAAGCTGCAGTTGAGTGGCCAATTGCGCCGCCAGCGGGTCGTCTATAGGGTAGGCGGCTCCCGTTTCGTCCACGCCGCGCAGGTAGTGCAGCCAGGCGGCCACGCCCAGCGCCAGTCTCGTGATGGATTGGCCTTCGCGCAGCCTGTCGCGCACTGTGCCCAGCAGGCGTTGCGGCAGCTTCTGTGAGCCGTCCATGGCGATCTGATGGGTCTTGTGGGCCAGTGCCGGGTTGGCGAAGCGCTCGATCAGGCTGGTACGGTACAGGGGCAGGTCCAGCCCAGGCAGAACCGGCAGCGTCGGTTCGATTTCCTCGCGCATCAGTGTCTCGATGTGGCTGCGCAGGGACGGATGGGCAATGGCCTGATCCACGGTGCGCCAGCCTGCCATGGCTCCGAGGTAGGCGAGCGACGAATGCGTGCCGTTGACCATGCGCAGTTTCAGCCGTTCCCACCCTGCGGCTTCTGCCACGAACCGGGCTCCGCCAATGCTCCAGTCGGGCCGCCCTTGAGCGAATCGGTCTTCCACGGCCCAGTCCAGGAACGGTTCTCCGATCACGGGCCAGGCATCCAGCAGACCGAGCGCGCTCGCGACGGCGGCGCGGTCGTCGTCTGTTGTGCGTGGAACGATCCGGTCCACCATGGAGTTGGGGAAAGTGCAGTGTGCCTCGATCCATGTGGCCAAGCCGGGGTCCAGGGCGTCCGCGAAGTCCCGTACCGCGCCGCGCAGCACGTGGCCGTTGCTGGGCAGGTTGTCCAGGGACAGCAGCGTCAGGCCGGGCAGCCCGCCAGCGCGCCGCTGTGCCAGCCCGTGCACGATACAGCCCACCGCGCTGCGTGGCGCGTTGGCGTGCGCGAGATCGTGCACGATGTCGGCATGGTCCATGCGCAGCCGGCCCGTGGCGGGGTCGTGACAGTAGCCTTTTTCGGTCACGGTCAGGCTCACGATAAGGGTGTGCGGGCTGCCGATGCGGTCCAGGACCGCACCGGGGTCCTCGGGGGCCGCCAGCACTTCCTTGATGCAGCCGATGACCTGCAGGCGTTCCCGCCGGCGTCCGTCCGGCCAGGCGTCGCGCAGGGCCAGGGTGTAGAGACCGTCCTGCGGTACGAGCGCGTCGCGCGTGTCGGGCTGGCGCAGTGACACGCCGACGATGCCAAAGCGCAGGTCTGCAGTGCGTTCGATGGCGGCTTCGTTGACGGCCGCCAGGTGCGCCCTCATGAAGGCACCGATGCCCAGGTGGACGATGCCTGGAAGGAGTGCGTTGCGGTCGTAGCCTGGCCGGATGGCGTGCCCGGCGAGACGGTCCAGCGTACTGGTGCGCAGGTGGTTCATGGCTGCTCCCTCACCAGTGCCAGAGTGAGCCGTCGTGCTGCAAGCGGTTCACCGGCAGGTAGGCACGCTGGTAGGGGAACCTGGCGGCCAGTTGCTCGTCGATGTCTACACCGTGGCCGGGCGTGTCCCCTGGATGCAGGAAGCCGTCCTTGAAACGGTAGGCGTGTGGAAACACCGCGTCGGTTTCGTCGGTGTGGCGCATGTATTCCTGGATGCCGAAGTTGGGCACCCACAGGTCGAAGTGCAGCGCTGCGCCCATGCACACCGGGGAGAGATCGGTCGCGCCGTGGCTGCCGGTGCGCACCTGGTAGAGCGCGGCCAGGTCGGCAATGCGCCGCAGGTGGGTGATCCCGCCCGCGTGCACGACGGTCGTGCGGATGTAGTCGATCAACTGGTTTTCGATCAGACCCTTGCAGTCCCAGATGGTGTTGAAGATCTCGCCCACGGCCAGTGGGGTGGTGGTGTGCTGGCGGATCAGCCGGAACGCGTCCTGGTTCTCGGCTGGCGTGGCGTCTTCCATCCAGAACAGGCGGTAGGGTTCGAGGTCCTTGCCGAGGCGAGCGGCCTCGATGGGTGTGAGGCGGTGATGAACGTCGTGCAGCAGGTGGTGGTCCCAGCCGAGCTTGCTGCGCACCGCGTCGAACAGCTTGGGTGTGTGGCGCAGGTATTTTTCTGTCGACCAGTCGTGTTCGCTTGGCAGGCTGGCATCGGCCGGTTCGTAGAACAAGGTGCCGCGGCCAACGCCGTACACCTTTTCCAGCCCAGGCACACCACTTTGCGCGCGGATCGCCTTGTAGCCCATCTCGGCGTAGCGCAGCACCTCGTCTACCGTGTGTTCGATGTCACGGCCGTTGGCGTGGCCATAGACCATCACGCCGGTGCGGCTGGCGCCGCCGAGCAACTGGTACAGCGGCATGTTGGCTGCCTTGGCCTTGATGTCCCACAGCGCGGTGTCCACCGCGGCGATGGCGCTCATCGTCACCGGGCCGCGCCGCCAGTAGGCGCCGCGGTACAGGTATTGCCAGATGTCCTCGATCTGCTGCGGGTTGCGCCCGATCAGGCAAGGGATGACGTGATCCGTCAGGTAGCTGGCCACCGCCAGCTCGCGGCCATTGAGTGTGGCGTCGCCAATGCCGGTGAGCCCCTCGTCGGTCTCGATCTTGAGGGTGACGAAGTTGCGGCCGGGACTGCAGACGATGACGCGTGCGTTGGTGATCTTCATGTGAGTGCTCGGGTTACATGGTGGCGCCCAGTTGCCAGGGCACGAATTCGTTTTGGCCGTAGCCGTGGATCTCGCTGCGGCTGCGCTGGCCGGAGGCCGTTGCCAGCATCAACTGGAAGATCCGTTCGCCGGCCTCGTCGATCGACAGCAAGCCGTCGGCCACAGGGCCGCAGTCCAGATCGATGTCGTCGCGCTGACGCATCCAGAGCGCGGTATTGGTCGAGAACTTGAGCGAGGGAGCCGGGGCACAGCCGTACGCCGAACCCCTGCCGGTGGTGAAGCAGATCAGGTTGGCGCCGCCGGCAACCTGGCCAGTTGCCGATACCGGGTCGTACCCTGGTGTGTCCATGAACACCAAGCCACGGGTGGTGAGGGTTTGCGCGTATTCGAAGACGTCGTTCAGGGGCGTGGTGCCGCTCTTGGCGATCGCACCGAGCGATTTCTCCAGGATCGTGGTGAGCCCGCCAGCCTTGTTGCCGCTGGAGGGGTTGTTGTCCATTTGCGCGTTATGGCGGCGGCAATAGTCTTCCCACCAGGCCAGGCGTGCCTGCAGTTTGGCGGCCACCTCGGCTGACGCGGCTCGCCGCAGCAGCAGGTGCTCGCCACCGTAGATCTCTGGGGTCTCCGACAGCACGGCCGTGCCGCCGTGGGCAACCAGACGGTCCACGGCAGCGCCCAGGGCGGGGTTGGCACTGATGCCTGAATAGCCGTCGGAGCCGCCGCATTGCAGCCCGACGGTCAGATGACTGGCCGGTACGGGTTCGCGCCGGAACCGGCAGGCGTCGGGGAGCAGGCGTTTGACCGCCTCGACACCGCGTTCCACCGCCAGAGACGTGCCCCCCGCGTCTTGGATGTTGAACGCGACCAGGCGGGGGCCGGCTTGCATCTGCTGATCGGCCAGCAGACCGTCGATTTGGTTGGTCTCGCAGCCCAGGCCGACGACCAGCACTGCGGCGAAGTTGGGGTGTCTGGCATACCCCCCCAGCGTGCGGCGCAACACCTGCAGACCTTCGCCTTCGCTGTCCGTGGCGCAGCCTGCGCCATGGGTGAGGGCGATCACACCGTCCACTTCGGGCCAGGCGGCCAGGGCCTGCGGGTGGATGTCGCGACGAAAGCGGTCGGCGATCGCGCGCGCCACGGTGGCAGAGCAGTTTACCGAGGTCAGCACCCCGATGTAGTTGCGCGTGGCGACCCGCCCGTCGGCGCGTACGATGCCGTTGAACGTGACCGGATGCGCTGCGGGGTGGACGGGGTGGACGTCCTGGCCGACGGCCCCGTCGCGAGCGAAGTCCGAGAACGCGAGGTTGTGCACGTGTACGTGCTGCCCGGCGCCAATGGCCTGTGTGGCCACGCCGATGATCTGGTTGTAGCGCCGCACCGGCTCGCCTGCCGCGATCGGGCGCGTCGCGACTTTGTGACCCGGCGGTACCAGGCCAGCGGCCGTGATGCCCTCGCCGCGGAGAAAGGTACCGCCCAGCAATTGCTGTCGCGCGATCACGACGTTGTCACCGGGGTGGATCCGGATGACCAGTTCGGGGGTGTTCGTGGACATGGCCGTCCCGCTCACTTGGCCATGCCCAGGTACTGGGGCAGCCACATGGTGATGGAAGGAATGTAGGTGATGGCCACCAGCGTCAACATGAGCGGAACCAGCCAGGGCAGGATGGCCATGGTGGTTCGCTCCACCGACAGCTTGGAGATGCGCGCCAGCACGAACAGCACCATGCCCAGGGGCGGGTGCAGCAGGCCGATCATCAGGTTGAGCGTCATGATCAGTCCGAAGTGGATCGGGTCGATGCCCAGCTTGAGCACGATGGGCAGCAGGATGGGCACCAGGATCGTGATGGCCGCGATGGTGTCGATGAAGCAGCCGACGAACAGGATCAGCAGGTTGGCCAACAGCAGGAACACCCACTTGGAGGTGGTGACCGACAGAATCCAGTCGGTGAGCGCCTGCGCGGCCTGCGTGGTGGTCAGCAGCCAGGCGAAGATAGACGCTGCCGTCACGATGAAGAGCACCGAGGCCGTGGTTTCCACCGTGTCCAACGTGGCCTTGGCCAGCGAGCGAAAGGTCATGGAGCGGTAGCGGACGAGGCCAAGAAACAGCGCCCAGATCACGGCGGCCACGGCAGCTTCCGTGGGTGTGAACCAGCCCATGGTCATGCCACCGATCAGGATGACCGGTGCCATCAGTGCCATCACCGCCGAGAAGTTGAACTTCCAGTCCAGCGTCAGCAGCACTGCGAAGGCCAGGCCGGCCGCCAAGTTGGGCGACAGCCCGCCCTTGGTCATCAGCCAGACCGCCAGGGGGAAGCTCAGAACGATCCCGATCTCCAGGGTCGCGCCGCCCAGGCGCCGCCAATCGAATCGCACATCACCGCCCCAGTTGTTCTTGCGGGCAAAGTAGGCCACTGTGAGCATCATCAGGATGGTCAGGAACACGCCGGGCAGCAGGCCAGCCAGGAACAGTGCACCAATGGACACGTTGGCCATCATCCCGTAGATCACGAAGGGCAGGGAGGGCGGGATGATCGGGCCGAGTGTGGCCGAAGCTGCCGTCACGCCCACGGCGAACTCGGTCGCGTAGCCATGGTCCTTCATGGCCTTGATTTCGATTGAACCCAGGCCGGCGGCGTCGGCGATGGCAGTGCCGGACATGCCCGAGAAAACCACCGAACCGACGATGTTCACGTGCCCGAGGCCGCCGCGCATCCAGCCCACCAGGGCGACGGCGAAGTTGTAGATGCGGCCGGTGATGCCCGCGATGTTCATGAGGTTGCCGGCCAGAATGAAGAAGGGTACGGCCAGCAGGGGGAAGGACTCGATGCCGGCGATCATGCGCTGCGCCAGCACCAGGTCTGGTGCGGAACCCGACACAACGATGAACAGCAGGGAAGCTGCGGCCATCGAGACCGCGACGGGCACACCGAAAACCATCAACGCGAGAAAGGTGCCAATGAGCAGTAACACGTGGATTCTCCAGTCATTCGTAGGCTTCGGGGCGGTCCAGAATGCTGTAGCCCTGGCGCAGGTGGCGGATCGACAGCCACAGCGAGCGCAGGGCCATCAGCGTCATGCCGGCCATGGCGAGCCAATAGACCATGTTTTTGTTCCAGGGCAAGGTGGTCATCGGCTCACCGTCGACCAGCAGTGCATAGCGGGCGATCAGCCACGCCGCCCAGGCGAAGAAGATGGTGTTGATCACGTCCACCGCCGTGGCGCAGATCCGTCCCAGTCGGCCGGGCAGATAGCGGTACAGGAAATTGACGTGAATATGCCGGCTGCGGTGCACGCACATGGCGGCACCGATGAAGACCACCGGGATCAGGCAGTAGACGGCGAGTTCCTCGGTCCAGGCGAAGCTGTCGTTCAGAACGTAGCGGCTGAAGAACTGGATGAAGACCATGGCGGTCATGAGCCAGAAGAACGCCAGGCAGATCCAGCCTTCCAGGCCGTAACCTGAAAGATCAATGTCGTGCTCGTCGGCCTGGGCAAAACTGGCGGCGATGTCCTCGGCGGAGTGTTCTTCGGGCAGGGCGGGGCCTGGCCCCATGAGCGGGATGGGTTCGGCGTGCATGGCATGAGCTCCTGGCGTTGAGGAGGCGGACCACCAGGCAGGCGGTCCGCGGGAGCAGGCTTACTTGATGGCCTGAATGCGTTCCCAGTCGGATTTCTGGTAGCCGAACTGTTCAAACGACACGTTCTTGAGCACCGTGTCGCGGAACTCGTCCCTGTTGACCTCGGCCACGGTCAGACCCTTGGTCTTGAACTCGCCAGCCAGTTCCTTTTCGCGGGTTGCAATCTCTTGGGAGGCCTTTGCCGCCGCCTCCTGTGTCACGGCAGCAAAGATCTTGCGATCCTCTTCCGAGAGTTTCTTCCACAGCATGCCGGAGACCACGGTGTTCAGGTGGTCGACGATGTGGCCGGTCAGCACGATGTGTTTCTGCACCTCATAGAACTTTTTCGCCTCGATGGTTGTGAGCGGATTTTCCTGCGCTTCGACGGTGCCGTTCTGCAGGGCCAGATAGACCTCGGCGAACGCAATGGGCGCGGTATTCGCTCCGCAGGCACGCGGCATGGCAAGGTAGGCCGGCACGTCCGGCACGCGCATCTTCAGCCCCTTCATGTCCGCGCACCTGCCGATCGGGCGGTTGCTGCTGGTGTGGCGCACGCCGTAGTAGGTTGTTGCGATGATCTGGTTGCCGGACTTCTGCTCGTAGCCAGACGTCAGCTCCCGGTAGATGTCGCTCTTGGTATACGCCAGCAGATGGTTGACGTCGCGGAACGTGTACGGGTAGTAGGTGACGCCGATGCGAGGAAAGCTCTTGGCCGCGAAGCTTGACCCGGAGATGATGATGTCCACCGAGCCCAGCGTCAGGCCCTGGTTCAGATCGTTTTCCTTGCCCAGTTGCGAGGCCGGGTACACGTCGATCTGGTAGCGGTTGTTGGTGCGTTTCCTGATCTCGTCGGCCGCCCAGACCGACCACTTGTGGAAGGGCTCGGACGTTTCGTACACGTGTGCCCACTTCAGCTTGCTCTGCGCCATGGCCGGTGCGGCGGCGCAGACGGTCAGTACCATCACGGTGAATGCCGTCTTGATCTTCATGGGTTTCATGGGTGTCTCCTCTTTGTGGTGGGTGGATGCAGGTTCACTCGGTGACCAGCTGTACCTTGGTGCTGCATGAGCGGTCGAGCGCCAGCTCGAAAGCTTCCCGCGCCTGGGTGAGAGGCAGCTGCGCGGTGATCAGTGGGCGCACATCGGCGGCGCGGGTCCGGATGAGGTTCACGGCCCAGTCGAACTCCACGTCGGCCCGGAACGCGCCGGCGTAGGTGAGTTCACGCACCATGACCTCGTTGCCGGGCCAGGGCATTTCCGCGGGCAGTGTGCCGACCTGTACCACGGTGCCGCCGCGTTTCACCGCAGCCAGACAGGTTGCGATAGCAGACGGGTGGCCGGCTGCCTCGATGGCCACGTCCGCCAGGTCTTTGAGCGATGATTGGCTGGCGGTGTCTGTGCGCATGATCTGGTCGGCCCCGACGCGCCGGGCCATGTCGAGCGGCCGTTCGGCCACGTCGCCCACCATGACCTGCGATGCCCCCGCCAGGCGGGCGGCGATGGCGCACATGCAGCCTATCGTGCCGGCACCCGTGACCAGGACTCGCTTGCCCGTCAGGTTGCCCGCACGCCGGGCGGCGTGCAGACCGACGGACAGCGGCTCGGCGCAGGCGATCTCGCCCAGAGACACGTCGTCGTGCACCGGCGTCAACTGGCGCTCGTGCATCACGAACTGCTCGCGGAACATGCCCTGTGCATGCGGAAACACGCTGGCACTGCCCAGGAAGAACATGCGCCGGCACAGGTTCGGGCGCCCCTCGCGGCAGTAGTCGCAGCCGCCGCAGGGGTGGGATGGGTTGATGGCCACCCGGTCGCCTATGCGCACCCGTGACACCGCATCTCCGACGTGCTCAACGACGCCGGATGCCTCATGCCCCGGGACGAAGGGCTCGCGGATCTCAAAGGCGCCAGCGCGGCCGT
>CBKZAG010000043.1:0-18995 GCA_966692625.1 uncultured Comamonadaceae bacterium | reverse complement strand
CGCGCAGACCCAGCGTCACGTATTTGAGCGAGACAATGCCCGTCAGGGTCCACACAAAGATGGAGAGCACCCCATAGACGTTGTCAGGGGTGAAATCGACGTGCACCGAATTGAAGACCTCTTTGACCGCGTACAGCACACTGGTACCGATGTCGCCGTAGACGACACCGATGGCGCCGAGAGTGAGGGCGCCGAGCGAAGATTTGTTGGAAGCCAAGATACGCGAAGGGCGGCATCGAAGCCGCCCCGGCAGTTGAGATGCCGCTATTTTGCGCTCAAAAGGCCGTTACTCGTAAACCTCGGCGTCCGGGTCTGTGGCTTCCAACTCATAGCTCGCCGCCAACATCGCCAGACGGCCGATCACACCGTACATGTAGAAGCGGTTGGGCACGCTCGCGCCTGGCTTGACTCCCGGCTGCGGTTGCTGGGCCCCCTTCTCGAACGCCAGCGGCACGAAGCTCGCACCGGGCGCGTTGAGGTTCTCGTCCACACCACGCTCTGCGTGCACCCGGTAAAAACCGCCCACCACGTAGCGGTCCATCATGTAGACCACTGGTTCGGCCACGGCGTCGTTGACGCGTTCATTGGTGAGCACGCCTTCCTGGATGATCACGTCCGACACCTGCTGGCCGTCCTTGATGACGTTCATCTTGTTCTTCGTCTTGCGGTTGAGGCTGTCCAGCTCCTTGGCGTCGCGCACCGTCATGATGCCCATGCCATAAGTGCCATTGTCGGCCTTCACCACCACGAACGGCTTCTCGTTGATGCCGTATTCCTTGTACTTGCGCTTGATCTTGGTCAGCAGGGCGTCGACATTGGACTGCAGGCACTCCATGCCCGTGCCTTCGGCGAAATTGACTTCGCCGCAATGGTTGAACATGGGGTTGATCAACCAGTGGTCCATGCCCAGCAGCTTGCCGAAGCGCTTGGCCACTTCCTCGTAGGCCTTGAAGTGGTGGCTCTTCTTGCGAACGTGCCACCCCGCATGCAGCGGCGGCAGCAGGTACTGCTCGTGCACATCCTCCAGAATGCCCGGCACGCCAGCGCTCAGGTCGTTGTTGAGCAAGATGGTGCAAGGGTCGAAGTGCTTGAGACCCAGGCGGCGGCCGTTGCGGATGAGCGGCTCCAGCGTCACCTCGTCACCATTGGGCAACTGGAACGTCGTCGGCTCCTTGATCTCGGGATTGAGCGAGCCCAACCGCACGTTCAGGCCCGCCTGGTAGAAGATGCGCTGCAACTGTGCCACGTTCATCAGGTAGAACATGTTGCGCGTGTGGTTCTCGGGCACCAGCAGCAGGTTTTTCGCCTCGGGGCAGATCTTCTCGATGGCGGCCATGGCCGCCTGCACCGCCAGCGGCAGCATTTCCGGGGTGAGGTTGTTCCACCCGCCCGGGTAAAGGTTGGTGTCAACGGGCGCCAGCTTGAAACCAGCGTTGCGGATATCCACCGAGCTGTAGAAAGGCGGCGTGTGCTCCATCCACTCCAAACGGAACCAGCGCTCGATCACCGGCGTGGATTCCAGAATGCGTTGCTCGAGTTCGTTGATGGGGCCGGTCAGGGCCGTGACGAGATGCGGAACCATGGGGGCCCTTTGCTGAGCGTTGGTCTTGGAAAAATCTGAGGCGATTTTAGAGAGTGGGGACGAAACCGGCTATTCCAAGGGGTTCCCGCCCCGGACACGTCACCCCGCCAGGCGACCCGGTGAGCGAAAGTGCCACGCTTCGTATATAAACGAACGATTATGAATAAAAACCTCTGGCTGCTGGCCGCCGCGCAAGGCCTGTTCCTGACGAACAACGTCGTGTTCATCGCCATCAACGGGCTGGTGGGGTTGAGCCTGGCACCGGCGGGCTGGATGGCCACGCTTCCGGTGATGGGCTATGTGGTCGGCGGCGCCCTGTCCACCGGCTTGGTGGCGCGCAGCCAGCGGCTTTGGGGCCGCAAGGTGTCTTTTCAGCTGGGTCTGCTCGTGGCCGCGGCCTCGGCCCTGCTGTGTGCGGCGGCACTGCACTTTGCCAGCTTCTGGCTGCTGGTGCTGGCCACGGTGGTGGCCGGTTATTACAGCGCGAACGGTCAGCTCTACCGCTTCGCTGCGGGTGAACTCGCCGCGCCAGCCTTCCGCGAAAAAGCCGTTTCGTTGGTGCTTGCGGGTGGGCTGATCGGTGCCATCGCAGGCCCGAACCTGGCCAACCAAACGCGAGATACCCTGGGCGCACCTTTTCTCGGTGCCTATCTGGCGCTGGCGGTAGTGGCACTGCTTTCCATGGCGGTCATGGCCAACATCCAGTTCCCACCTGAGCCTCCCCGCAAACAGGGCTCAGACTCTGGCAGGCCACTGGGTGAAATCATGCGCGAGCCGGTTTTCATCGTTTCCACCATGGGGGCCGCGCTGGGCTATGGCGTCATGAACCTGCTCATGGCCGCCACGCCATTGGCCATGCAAGTCTGCGGCATGCCGTTTTCTGACGCTGCACTGGTACTTGAGTGGCATGTCATCGGCATGTTCGCACCAGGCTTCTTCACAGGTCACCTCATCAAACGTTTTGGCGTTCTGCAGATCATGGGAGCGGGGGTCGCGCTCAATGCGCTGTGCATCGTCATCGCACTGTCGGGCCAGGAGCTGCCTCAATTCCTCGGCGCCCTGTTCTTGCTCGGCGTAGGCTGGAACTTCCTTTTCACAGGCAGCACCACGCTGGCCATGCAGGCTTACCGGCCGGAAGAAAAAGACAAGGCCCAGGCCGCCATCAACTTCTTTGTTTTTGCCACCATGGCCGTCACTTCCTTTGCATCTGGCGCGCTGGTCACCACGCAAGGCTGGACGATGCTGAACATCGGCTCGCTCATCCCCGTGGCGCTGACGGGCACATCTCTGCTGTGGCTGGCCGCCAAGCGCCGCACCCACGCGCGCGAAGCCGCTTGAGCCACTGGCGTGCCCATCGGGCGCGCCAGCCACGCACCATCAGGGCATGCGCGCAATGACCTCGGCCACACTCGCCGTCAGGCGTTGCGCATAAGGAACGTGCAGAAACTCGTTGGGGCCGTGCGCGTTGCTCTTGGGCCCCAACACACCGCAAACCATCATCTGGGCCTTGGGAAACCCTTGGCTCAGCATGTTCATCAGCGGTATCGTTCCGCCTTGCCCGATGAATCCGCAAGACGCGCCGAAGTGCGTGCGGCTGGCAGCGTGCAAGGCCTGTTCAAACCAGGCATCGGTGACCGGCGCGTTCCAGCCTGTTGCCGCCCCTTCGGGCTCAAAAGTCACCCTGGCCTGGTACGGTGCGTTGTCTTCCAGCAGGGCCTTCAGTTCCTGTACCGCCTGCGGCGCGTCCACCAGCGGGGGCAGGCGCAGACTCAGCTTGAAAGCGGTGTAAGGCCTCAACACATTGCCCGCGTTCTGCAGCGACGGGAAGCCCTCTGCGCCTGTCACGCTCAGCGTAGGGCGCCAGGTGCGGTTGATGAGCGCCTCCACCGGGTCGGTGGTGGTTGGCAGGGTGAAAAGCGTGGAGCCGCCACAATCGTGGTGCGCCCAGGGGAACCGCTTGTACACCTCATCACCCAGAATGGCTGCTGTGGCCTGGGCCTGCGCGAGGCGCTCTGCTGGCACCTCGCAGTGGAAACTCCCGGGCAGCAGACGACCCGTGGCGCTGTCCTCCAACCGGTCCAGCACCTGCCGCATGATGCGAAAGCTCGAAGGCACCAGCCCAGACGCGTCACCGGAGTGCACGCCCTCGGTCAACACCTCCACCTTCAGCACCCCGCTGGCCATGCCCCTGAGGCTCGTGGTGAGCCAAAGCTGGTCATAGTTGCCAGCGCCACTGTCCAGACAGATCACCAGCCCGACGTCACCCAGGCGCTCGCGCAGGGCATCCACGTAAGGCAGCAGGTCGCGCGACCCGCTTTCCTCGCACGTCTCTATCAGGCCGACAATGCGCGGATGAGGTGCGCCCTGCGTCTTGAGCGCCTGTATGGCGGCGATGCTCGCGTAAACCGCATAGCCATCATCGGCGCCGCCTCGGCCATAGAGCTTGCCGTCAATGAGCTTGGGCGTCCAGGGACCGAGATCGCTGCGCCACCCGGTGAATTCCGGCTGTTTGTCGAGGTGGCCGTACATCAACACGGTCTGACCGCTCGCCGGGGCCGCGCCGCCGTGGCGCCCCGCGCTGGCAGGCACCTCGAAGAACAGCACCGGGGTGCGCGGCGCCCCCTCAGGGGTCTGCAGGCGCACGACCTCCAGCGTCAAACCCTCCACGCGCTGGGCCAGCACCCAGTCAGCAGCATCACGCAACACCGCGTCGATGTAGCCGTGCCCGGCCCAGTCCGCATCGAAGGCGGGGGATTTGGCCGGCACCTCAATGTAGCGATGCAAGGCGGGAAGGATGCTGCTGCGCCATTGCCGCTCCACCTGGTCGGCAACGGCGGTGGATTCAAGGATCTGCTCGGCGCATCGGTCGTTCATGGCTGTCTCCACACACATGTATCAAGATGCCAGTCTAAACAAACCCGGTCCACTCTTCAGAAGCTCTCCCAATCCCCCTCGGCAGAAGACGAAGCCGTTTTCTTGGCCGGAGCTGACGCCAGCTGAGGCCGTTTCAGTTCACCTGCCGCCTGGCTGGGCGCGGAAGCTGTGGGCTTGGGCGAGGGCGTTGGCCCCGCGACCTTGGCCGGCACATGAGCTTTGGGTGACGGCAACTTGGCATCTGCAGCTTTCACCACGGGCTTCGCCGCAGGGGCCGCCCGGCCACCGGCCGAGGACCGTGGCGTTGCTGCATGGGAAACTGCATCCCCACCGGTTCGGAACACGGCAATCGCCTGACTCAGCCTGACGGCCTGGTCCTTCAGGCTCTCGGCCGCCGCCGCGCTCTGCTCCACCAGCGCCGCGTTCTGCTGCGTCATCTGGTCCAGCTGGTTCACCGCCGTGTTCACCTGCGCTATCCCATCGCTCTGCTCGCCAGCCGCTGCCGTGATCTCGCCGATGATGTCCGACACCCGCTGCACGCTCTCCACGATCTCGCGCATCGTCGTGCCCGCATCCTGCACCAGCCGGCTGCCGCTTTGCACCTTCTCCACACTGGTGTTGATCAACTCCTTGATCTCCTTGGCCGCCTGCGCGCTGCGCTGCGCCAGCGTGCGCACCTCGCCCGCCACCACCGCAAAGCCCCGGCCCTGCTCGCCCGCGCGCGCCGCCTCCACCGCCGCGTTCAGCGCCAGGATGTTGGTCTGGAACGCAATGCCGTCGATCACGCTGATGATGTCGCTGATCTTCTGGCTGCTGTGGTTGATCTCGTCCATCGTCGTGACCACCTGCCCGACCACCGAGCCGCCACGCTGCGCCACCTCCGCCGCGCTGGACGCCAGCTGGTTGGCCTGACGCGCCGCGTCCGCCGTCTGGCGCACCGTGGAGGTCAGCTCCTCCATGCTCGACGCCGTCTCCTCCAGGTTGCTCGCCGCCTGCTCCGTGCGCGCGCTCAGGTCCTGGTTGCCCATCGCCACCTCGCGGCTGGCAGACTGAATGCTGTCGCTGGACTGGCGAATCTGCCCCACGACATTGAGCAAGCTCTGCTGCATCTCGTCCAGCGTGCGCAGCAAGTCGCCCAATTCGTCACGGCGATGCGCTTCAATCCGCCGGGTCAGATCACCATGCGCAATACCTCCGGCCACATCAACAGCCTCGCGCACAGGCCGGGTGATGGACCGGGTGATGGACACAGCAACCAGCACGCCCAGGGCCACCGCCGCAGCGGCCAAGCCGAGCACCAGCGAGCTGAATGTCTTGGCATCGCCGTCAGCTGTGACAGCGAACTCATCAACCAGTCGATGCTGAAGTTTCACCAGCTCTTCTTGAGACCCCATGTAGGCGTTCGCCGCCGGGATCAGTTTTTCGGAAAGAATGGTTGCTGCGCCGGGATCGTCGCCCGCCTTGAGCGTATCGAAGAACGACTTGCGCACGGCGATGTAGTCTGCACGCTGCTTGGAAATCCGCTCCATCAGCGTCTTGCCGTCGCCGGAGTCGACCATGTCTTCCAAAGATTTCTGCAACTCGTTGATCTGCTGCGTGGTCTGTGCGATCAACGGAGAAAAGTGCGCTTCGACTTGAGGATCGTTGCGGGCCTTGGCAATCGCCATGACCCGGTTGACGTTGAGGCGCGTGCTCACGGCCCAACTGTCGGCAAGCGTGGCACGGCGCTCCATCGCCAACGTCTGGTTAAGGTCACGCAACAGAACTCGCGACTGCAGAATGGAGGCGGCAACCACGCCAGCCAGCAACAGAAAAACAGCACCAAACCCCAAGCCCAGCCGACGCCCCAGCCGCATGTTGTTCAAACTCATTGTTATCTCCTGCTACTTCATTTCCCAACGACTGCCAATATGCTTCACGCGCAGCTCACCCCCTGGCTCGCTGCCTTCGCTCCGGGCCGGCATACTGCCCGGACTGGCCGTGCCCCCGCGTGGCAGCGGGAAGCAGCGGGGCATGACCTGAAGCACCATCACCCAACTGAAAAATCGCAACCAGGTCCGCCAACCTCTGCGCCTGGTCACGCAAACTCTCCGCTGCAGCCGCGCCTTCTTCAACAAGGGCTGCATTCTGCTGGGTCATCTGATCGAGTTGCCCAACCGCCCCATTGACTTCCGCCAGCCCCTGAGACTGCTCGGCAGATGCAGCCGTGATTTCCCCGATGAAAGACGACACTTTCTGCGCGTTGTCAACGATGTCCCGGATCGTGCTGCCCGCCTGATGAACGACCTGCGTTCCTGCGCTGACCTTGTCCACACTGACACTGATCAGGGCCTTGATCTCGCGGGCAGCTTCGGCGCTGCGCTGCGCCAGGCTCCGCACCTCGCCAGCCACCACCGCAAAACCCCGTCCCGCCTCACCGGCGCGCGCCGCTTCGACCGCCGCGTTCAAGGCCAGGATATTCGTTTGAAATGCAATGCCGTCGATGACCCCGATGATGTCGTGAATCTTCTGGCTGCTTTGATGGATTTCCTCCATCGTGCTGACCACTTGACCGACCAATTCGCCGCCACGCTGCGCCACCTCGGCGTTGTCCCGCGCCATACCACTGGCCGAGCGCGCGGCCTCGGCAGACTGCTGCGCTGTCGCCGTGATCTGATCCATGCTGGATGCAGCCTGCTGGAGATTGCTTGCTGCCTGTTCGGTCCGGGCACTCAAATCTTGGTTGCCCGTGGCAATCTCGTTGCTCGCCGTGCGAATTCCGTCTGCCACGTCCCGAACCTCACCCACCGTACGGGACAGCGAAGACTGCATGTCCACCAGACACCGCATCAACTCAGCCAGCTCGTCAGCACCGCGCAAGTCGGGGCGTGTGGTCAGGTCCCCCCTGGCAATGGCGACCGCCAAACCCTGCGCCTGCTCCAACGGCCGCGTGATGCTGTGCATGTTGGCCAGTGTGGTGGGCACAACAATCAGCGCGGCCACACCCACTGCCACAGCAAAAACGATCAGAATGATCCTGGAAGTGTTCTGCGCTCCATCGTAGGAAGCCATCACCTCATCGTCCAGCAACTTCTGCAGACCAGCCATGGACTCATCCGCCTTGTCGAAGGCCGCATGGGCCGAACGCAGCAAAAGATTGGCGGTCGTGGCTGAGTCGTACCCTCCTCCCTCCAGTTGTTGCGCCACGGGCGCAAGCGCCTTGGCGTAAACATCAAGGCTCTGCCGTATCTGCTCCACAAAGGCATTGTCGGCATCCTCCTGCCCCTGAAGCAAAGCCGTCAGACGTGACTGAACATCCTGCCACGCCTTGTCCCAAGCCGCTTTTGCCAAGCGAACCTGATCAGGCTTCTCATAGTTGATGATCATGTCTCGTTCGTAGCGCCGCAACTCGCCCAGCCCAACCTGCAGCTTGCCCATCGCAACCGATTCGGCAAAAGAATGCTCAACAAAACCGCGGTTGAAGGACTGCATGCTGAACATGCCCCACAGCCCCGCCCCGCCAACGCCTAGAAGCAGGGCTAGCACCACACCGATCGCGCCGATCATCCGAACACGGACGGTGAACGCCCTCATGAACGCCAACAAACTCATCAACAGCCTCCTCGTTCTTGCAAGCCAGAAGGTGAATCACACCAGCCCGCCGGACAACCCTCCGTCAGCAGTGCGCAGCCGGACTCAATGCGTCGCGCTGTCAATCAACCCCATGTCTGCGCTGCCCATCAGGGCCTCGATGTCCATGAGGATGAGCATGCGTTCACCCACGCTGGCAATCCCGGTGATGAACGCTGTATCCACCGAGGCACTGTTCATTTCCGGGGCCGGTTTGATGGCGTCGCGCGGCAGCTCCAGCACGTCGGAAACAGAATCCACAACAGCGCCGACCACCCGTCCCTTCACATTGAGCACGATCACGACGGTGAAATCGTTGTATTCGACCTTCTCGCAGCCCAGCTTGATGCGCAGGTCCACCACAGGCACGATGACACCACGCAGATTGACCACCCCTTTGATGAAGGAAGGCGAATTGGCAATCCTGGTAGGCTCTTCATAGGAACGGATCTCCTGCACACGCAGGATGTCGATGCCATACTCCTCCGCGCCCAAACGGAATGTCAGGAATTCCGCGCCGCCTTGTGCAGCGGTACCGCTGGCGGAAATCTGACTTTGCAGCGAACCTGGGCTGTGCACGTTCGTCATATAAGCTCCTTGAAATCTAGTGGGGGAACGTCAATGTCGCGAGTATCGAACAAAAATTCCATGCGTGGCACCGAGGCAGCATCAGACCAACGCCGTTCTTTCGCAGATGTGCGGTCTGTCACTCCCCATCCCAAGCACTTTTGGCACCTGGTTTCGATTGATCGCGCCTGACCAGTTGAGGCTCCGGGCAGAATACACCACAATCGCTGGACACCATCACTCACGCAACCAATGTCAGCCCCCACGCTTTGGCAACGCCTGTTCGGCAAGCTCTCCCATTCCGCCCCGCCCAGGGCGGACCGGCTGGGCGGACACGCTCTTAGCCACGGCCCCGTGGCGTCCACTGCCGAAGAGGAGCTGCTTGCCTCGGACGCCCGGCAATTGCGAGGTCAGCGCCGGGAGCAGCTGTTTTCGGTGGTACGAGAGAACATGGTTCGAGCGGGTGTTTTGTCAAGCGCCTACAAGTTCAAGGCGTTGACCCTGGACCGCCAGGGCAGCAGCTTCATCCTGATGTTCGACATTGACTCTAACGCGACAGACAGTCGTCCAGAGGCTTTGCGCGCCTTGGAGCACTCCCTCCAGACGCTTGTGCAGGAGCACATTGGGGTAACGGTCAAAGCCGTTTACTGGCGCGCGCGCGAAAACCCCGAGCCGGCCAACAACGCACGCACCAAAGCCGACACGTCTCTGGATGAAATCGCACGCCGGTCACAAGCCATGCCCCATCCAGACTTCGAACCGACTCAACCCATGCCTCGCCGGGATGACAGCAGTGAATTCACCCCGTTGAGCCCTACCCAGCATGGCCGGCTGGAATGAGGGCTCAGTGCCCCTCGAACTCGACCAGCGTGTAAAGCGGCAGTCCTGAATCCTTGAGGCGCCCCACTCCACCGAGCTCAGGCAACGCAACAATGGCAACGCCTTCGGTCACGGTGGCGCCAAGCTTCTCCAGCAACTTGCGCCCCGCCATCATGGTGCCTCCGGTGGCAATCAAGTCGTCTATCAGCAAGACACGGTCGCCCGGCTTCACCGCATCGGTGTGCAACTCCACCGTGGCACTGCCGTACTCCAGTTCGTAGGTTTCTTCCACCGTCGTGAAAGGCAGCTTGCCTTTCTTTCTGATAGGCACAAAGCCCACTCCCAGCTCATAAGCCAGCACAGATCCGATGATGAATCCACGAGCGTCCAGTCCAGCCACCATGTCAGGGCGCAACGCCGGGTCCATGTAGCGATGAACGAAGGCATCGATCAACACCCTGAACACCTTGGGGTTCTGCAACAGCGGGGTGATATCCCGGAACTGCACCCCGGGCGCGGGCCAGTCGGGCACCGTGCGGATGTGGGATTTGAGATAGGCTGAAAACTCCATGGCGCAGATTATGCGCCTGCCAACCTCAGGCACCGATCACGAGTTTGTCCTCCGCCAGCGCCAGCACCTCAAACGTGCCAGAAAGCACCAGCGTGTCCCCCCCCTCCAGGACGAGGTCGTCATGGACAGGCACAGTCTTTCCATTGGCCCGCCGCAGGCTGACCACCTGAACCCCCATCGCATGCAAGGCCAGATCGGCCAGCCGCATGCCCACCGTGCGCCCGCCCCCGGGGATCACCACCGTCGTGAGCCGCTCCTGGTACAACTCCTCCACCGAACTGTCGTCCGCTCCGTGGAAGTAGCCTCTCAGCAAGCTGTAGCGGGCGTCACGCTGGTTCTGCACCAATCGCAACACACGCCTGATCGGCACCCCCACCAGCGCCAGAGCATGGCTGGCCAGCATCAGGCTGGCCTCTATCGCCTCAGGCACCACCTCTGTGGCCCCTGCCGACTGCAGTTTCTCCAGATCGATGTCATCCACGGTACGAACCACGACAGGCACCTTGGGCGCATGCTCCCGGACATGGTGCAACACCTTCATGGCACTCTGCGTATCCAGGTAGGTCACTGCCACGGCACTCGCGCGGGCCAAGCCGGCTGCCATCAACGCCTGCGAGCGGGCTGCGTCGCCGAACACCACCGAATGCCCTGCCGCCGCTGCATGACGGACGCGGTCGGGGTCCAGGTCCAGCGCCATGTAGGGAATATGCTCAGCCTCCAGCAACCGCGCCAGGTTCTGCCCGCAGCGCCCGTAGCCGCAAATGATCACGTGCTTGTCGGTGGCCATGGCCCGCGTGGCAATCTGAGTCATCTGCACCGACTGCATCAGCCAGTCACTGCCCACCAGCCGCCCGACGATACGGTTGCTGCCCATGATGACAAGAGGCGCCAGCAGCATGGAAATGACCATCGACGCCAACACCGGGTTGAACAACTCTGGCGGCACCAACCGGCTCTGCTGCGCCAGGCTCAACAACACAAAACCGAATTCGCCCGCCTGTGCCAGATAGAGGCCGACCCTCAACGACGTCCCCATGGCCGCGCCGAACCAGCGCGCCAGCAACGTGATCAGACCCAGCTTGAAGGTCAAAGACAACACGAGCAGCAGCAACACCAAGGGCCACCGCTCCAGCACCAGCCGCCAATCCAGCAGCATGCCAATGGTGATGAAAAAGAGCCCGAGCAACACATCATGGAAAGGCCGGATGTCCGTTTCCACCTGGTGCTTGTATTCAGTTTCGGCAATCAGCATGCCGGCGACGAACGCTCCCAGCGCCAACGACAGTCCTGCGTGCTCAGTCAACCAAGCCAAACCCAAGGTGATGAGCAGCAGGTTGAGCATGAACAGTTCTTCGCTCTTGCGTCGCGCCACCAGCGTCAGCCACCAGCGCATCAGGCGCTGCCCGCCTGTCAGCAGCAACACCAGCAATACCGCGGCCTTCAAAAGGGCCCATCCCAGCGAGACCATCAGTTGCTCCGGGTCCGAGCCCAGGGCAGGGATGAGCACGAGCAAGGGCACGACCGCCAGATCCTGGAACAACAGAATACCGACCACGCGCTTGCCGTGCTCGGACTCCAGCTCCAAACGGTCTGCCACCAGCTTCACGACAATCGCCGTGCTGCTCATGGCCATCACCCCCCCCATGGCCAGCGCGGTCTGCCACTCCATGCGCCACCATTGGGGAATGACCCACGCCAACGCCAGCGATGCAATCGTCGTGATGAACACCGTCAACACCACCTGCGCCGAGCCCAGGCCAAACACATGCCGTCTCATCGCCCTCAGCTTGGACAGGCTGAACTCCAGCCCGATGACAAACATCAAGAACACCACGCCGAACTCGGCCAAATACCGCACACCCGCAGAGTTCTGTGCAAGCGCGAGCGCATTGGGACCGATGACCACGCCAACGACGAGGTAACCCAGCATGGGGGGCAGCCTCAAGTACCTGCAAGCCACCACGCCCGCCACAGCGGCGAACAGATACAGCAACGTGATGTCCAGGGCATTCATGTGTCAATCTTAGCGGCTGGCATTCCTTGTCCCATCCCCGATAATCCCGGCATGACTTCCGCGAGACCCATCGACTCCTCCACGCTGCTGGCCCTTGCCCGCGAAGTGCTGGCCATTGAAGCCCAGGCACTGTCCGACATGTCCGCACGCCTTGACGATGCCTTTCCGCGCGCCGTGCACGCGGTCCTGGCATGCTCCGGCCGGGTAGTGGTCATGGGCATGGGCAAGAGCGGCCATGTCGGCCGCAAGGTGGCAGCCACCCTGGCATCCACCGGCACACCTGCCTTTTTCGTGCACCCGGCCGAGGCCAGCCACGGCGATCTTGGCATGATCACCGCCGCGGATACGGTCTTGGCCATCAGCAACAGTGGCGAGAGTGACGAACTTACAGCGATCCTGCCGCTGATCAAGCGCATGGGCGTGACGTTACTCGCCATGACCGGCCGCCCGGCCTCCAGCCTCGGCAGGCATGCTGACATCGTCCTCGACACGGGCGTCACCAAGGAAGCCTGCCCGCACAACCTGGCCCCCACCGCCAGCACCACAGCGCAACTCGCCATGGGCGACGCGCTCGCCATTGCGCTTCTCAACGCCAGGGGCTTCCGCCCAGACGATTTCGCTCGCTCCCACCCGGGCGGTGCGCTGGGCCGCAAATTGCTCACCTTGGTGAGTGACATCATGCGCCCCGCAGATGCCGCGCCCAAGGTGCCACTGGACGCATCGCTCACCGACATGATGCGTGAGATCAGCGCCAAGGGACTGGGCGCAACCGCCGTCATGGACGAGCATGACCACCCGGTCGGCATCTTTACCGACGGCGATCTGCGACGGTTGATCGAATCAGGCGCAGACTTGCGGCACATCCAGGCAGGAGCCGTCATGCACAAGAACCCACGCACCATTCTTTCCGAGGCCTTGGCCGTGGAAGCAGCCGACCTGATGGAGACACACCGCATCAACAGCGTGCTGGTGGTGGATGAAAACGGCAAGCTCTGTGGTGCCCTCAACTATCACGATCTGATGCGCGCAAAAGTCATTTGACAGGCAGCTTATGACCTCCTCCCCTCACACTTCGCTGCAACCGTCCTTGAACTTCGCTCCGGAGTTGCTGCTACGCGCCCAACGCGTCCGTATCGCATTTTTCGACATTGATGGCGTCCTCACCGACGGTGGTCTCTACATTTCCGAGCAGGGCGAGACTCTAAAGCGCTTCAACACCCTTGACGGCCATGGTCTCAAGCTGCTGCAACGCGCAGGGATCACACCTGCAGTGATCACCGGCCGAGACTCACCCGCCCTGCGCCTGCGGCTGCAGGCCCTGGGCGTCACCCATGTGCGGTATGGCACAGAGGACAAACGCCCAGCCGCCGAAAACATCCTCCATGAACTCGGGCTGGACTGGGGGCAAGCCGCTGCCATGGGCGACGACTGGCCCGACCTGCCGGTGTTGCGCCGCAGCGCCTTGTCTGCAGCCCCGCCGGGGGCGCACACCGAAGTGCTTGCACAAGTCCACCATGTCACCAGAGCAGCGGGCGGCATGGGCGCCGCCCGCGAGTTCTGCGACCTCCTGTTGGTCGCCAGCGGGCAATATGCCAAACTGCTGAACGAGGCCTTGTGATGAAGGCGCGCAATACACAGCTCGGGCGGCAGTGGCTGGGTCGTGCGTGGGACCACTTGTCCATTTACCTGCCGGTACTGTCCATGGGCCTGCTGGCTCTTGGAAGTTATTGGGTGCTGCGCAGCGCACCGCCCCCACCTGCTCCAACCATAGAACGCCCTGCGCGGCACGAACCCGACTATTTCATGCGGCGCTTCTCAGTACGGGATTTTGACACCCAGGGCCAGCTAAAAAGCGAAGTCGCCGGGCAGGAGCTGCGTCATTACCCGGACGATGGCAGCATGGAGGTTGACCGGGTACGCCTGCGCTCATTCAAACCGAACGGTCCAGTCACTTACGCCGAAGCCGAATTGCTGACAACCGACGCTGGGCAACACACGTATGTGCTGGAAAAAGACGTTCGGGTGACCCGCGACGCCCAAGACTCCAGTGGCAAGGGCCAGCCTCGCGTCACATTCCAGGGAGAACAATTGCGAGTCCTCGTGGACGCTGAGCGCATCGAATCCGACCGCCCAGTCGTCATGACCCATGGTCAAGATCGCATCACCGCAAACAGCCTGCGCTACGACGACGGCCTGCAAATCGCCGATCTCCAGGGCAACGTCCGTGCCACATTGGCACCCCGTCAGTAAATCGCCGGCCCGTCCAATAAAAAACCCCGTGCCGCAATGCGGTACGGGGCTCATCGCCGGAGGCCGATACGAGCCTCCAATCAATATCAGTAGCCGCCGCGGCCACCACCGCCTTCACGGCGGCCGCCATGACCGTAGGGGCTGCGGAAACCGCCTTCGCCACCACCGCCACCAAAACCACCTTCGCGACGGCCGCCACCGAAGCCGCCACTGCGGGGCGGGCGGGGCTCCATCGGACGGGCCTCGTTCACCACCAGGCTGCGGCCACCCAGAGACTGGCCATTCATGCCTTGAATGGCAGACTGGGCTTCGGCATCGCTGCCCATCTCCACAAAGCCAAAGCCTTTGGAACGGCCGGTGTCGCGCTCCATCATGACCTTCGCGCTGCTGACGCTGCCGAAGGCGCTGAATGCTTGCTGCAGGTCGTCGTCACGCACGGTGTAAGGCAGATTGCCGACGTACAGTTTGTTGCCCATCAAGGGACTCCTCAAAAAACACGAAACGAATAGCGATGGAGCCCCGGTAGCACGACGAAACCGCTTTTTGGCCGCTGTGGCGCGCGAAACTGACCGATCACCTGTCACTGCACATCCCTAAAAGGATGTGCGCAACCATTATGCGCTGGAGGCATTGCAACGAATAGCGTTTTTTGTGCAGCTCAGGGCAAACCCCGATTCCCGAATGGTCTCCAGGGCATTTCGGCACAAATGCCGTGCATTTTCGTTGCTAGGGCGCAACATCCACCGCCGCATCAACCGATTCTGGACAGTCGCCACAAGGTAGTAACAACAATTTATACTTGGGCATTGCGCCGATTTGCTTCCGGATTGCGGGCGCTTTAGAAATGCCGCTAAAGAGGGACACCCGGTCTCGCGCCCCGTCTCTGCCCATGACGGACTTTGCGGCACCGGGTTTTTATTTTCTGGGCCCATGCCCCGAGGTGATTCAGTTGATCGTTACGCCACAAACCATGCGGTTCGAGCAGCCGCTGTCACTCAAGAGCGGCGCCGTTCTGCCGGCTTATGAACTGGTCTACGAGACCTACGGCACACTCAATGCAGACAAATCGAATGCCGTGCTGATCTGCCACGCGCTCAATGCGTCCCACCATGTCGCAGGTGTTCACACCGATGCGCACGGACAACCGATTCCCCGCAGCGAAGGCTGGTGGGACAACATGATCGGTCCAGGCAAGGCCGTGGATACGCACCGCTTCTTCGTCATCGGCGTCAACAATTTGGGATCCTGCTTCGGCTCCACAGGGCCCACACACGTCAATCCGGCGACGGGCCTGGCATGGGGAGCCGACTTCCCGGTGGTCACGGTGGAAGACTGGGTGAACGCCCAGGCGAGGCTGCTGGATGCACTCGGGATAGACCAGTTGGCGGCAGTCATGGGCGGCAGCCTGGGCGGCATGCAGACCCTCAGCTGGACGCTGCAGTACCCTGAGCGCGTCAGGCATGCCGTTGTGGTGGCCAGCGCCCCCAATCTCACCGCCGAGAACATCGCCTTCAACGAAGTCGCCCGGCGCGCCATCGTCACCGACCCGGACTTCCATGGCGGCCACTACCTGCGCCACAAAACGGTCCCGCACCGGGGCCTGCGGATCGCCCGGATGATCGGGCACATCACCTACCTGAGCGACGACGTCATGAACGAGAAGTTCGGGCGCCAACTCAAACCCCTTCAGCAAGCATCCGAGGACGGCTTGGAGGCCATCGAACGGCTGATCTACCGCTACACGACACAAGATGTCGAGTTCCAGATCGAAAGCTACCTTCGCCACCAAGGCGACAAGTTCAGCCAGTATTTCGACGCGAACACCTATTTGCTGATCACGCGTGCATTGGATTATTTCGATCCCGCCCGAGAGCATGGCGGCGACCTAAGCGCCGCACTGGCCCCGGCCAAGGCTCGGTTTCTGCTGATCAGCTTCAGCACCGACTGGCGCTTTTCGCCTGCCCGCAGCCGCGAGATCGTCAAGGCGCTACTGGACAACAGGCGTGACGTCAGCTATGCCGAAATCGACGCTCCCCATGGACATGACGCTTTCCTGCTGGACGACCCACGGTACCAGGCCGCCATTCGCGCCTATTTCGACACGACCGTTCTCCCTGAGGTAGCCTGCGCATGAGCGACCGATTGACACAAACCACCATCGCAAAGCTCGTACCGACCGGCTCACGGGTTCTGGACCTGGGTTGTGGCGACGGGTCACTTCTGGCCCACTTGCGCGACACAAGAGGTTGTACTGGCTACGGTGTTGAGATAGATGATAGCAAGGTGCACGCCTGCCTCCAAAAGGGCGTGAGTGTCCTGCAGCTGAATCTTGAAGAAGGTCTGGCCATGTTTGGCGACGACAGCTTTGATGTCGTCTTGCAAATCGATACCTTGCAACATTTGCGAAATGCAGAAACCATGCTTCGAGAAACGGCGCGCGTGGGACGCATCGGCATCGTTGCTTTTCCCAACTTTGCCCATTGGCCCAACCGCCTGAGCGTGTTGCAAGGGCGCATGCCCGTGACCAAGCGCCTGCCCTACCAATGGCACGACACGCCCAACATCCGTGTTGGCACCTACACCGACTTTGAAGTACTGGCGCGCAAAAACGGGCTACAGATCGACGACAGTTTTGGCCTGGAGAATGGGAAAGAAGTGCGTTTTCTGCCCAACCTGCTGGCCAGCACCGCCGTTTTCAAGTTCACACAAGGATGAACCACCATGCTTGACCGGATTGAAGCATCCCTTCCGTCTCTGGCTCCGGCCGAACAGCGGGTTGCCCGTCTGGTGCTCAGCAATCCACGCCAGTTTGCGAGCCTGCCTGTCAGTGAGCTGGCGGAAAGAGCGCATGTCAGCAAGCCTACCGTCGTGAGGTTTTGTCGCAGCATGGGCTACGATGGCCTGAGCGATTTCAAGCTCAAGCTGGTGGGAACGGTCAGCGAAGGTGTGCCCTTCATTCATCGTAGCGTCGACCCAGATGACAAAGTGAGCGATGTCCTTGTCAAGGTCATCGACAACAGTGTCGCCGCCTTTCTGCGTTACCGGAATGAGGCATCCACCAGTGCCTTGGAGAAGGCGGCTGATGCCCTGGAGAATGCCTACAAGCACAACCACCGCATCGAGTTCTACGGCGTCGGCAACTCCGGCATCGTCGCCATGGATGCCCAGCACAAGTTCTTTCGGCTTGGCGTCAACTCCATTGCCTACAACGACGGGCATATGCAGGTCATGAGTGCAGCCTTGCGCCAACCAGGCGATGTCGTGGTCATCATTTCGAATTCCGGCCGCACCCGCGATCTGATGGACGCTGGCGACATTGCACGCAAGCATGGTGCCACAACCATCGTCATCACGGCTAGCGGATCACCGCTCGCAGCGGCGGGACACATCCACCTCGCGGCAGACCACCCCGAAGGCTATGACCGTTACAGCCCCATGACCTCACGGTTGCTGCACCTCATGATCATTGACGTGCTGGCCACTTGCCTGGCGTTGCGCATCGGCGGCGACAAGTTGCAACCGATGCTTCGCGACATGAAATCAAACCTGCGCAGCAAGCGTTACGCCTGAAACACTTCTTCGGGCAACCATGTTCGCCTCGGGGCATCCTTGATCACCGCTTGACCAATCGCCGCTATGTGATCCGGCGTGGTACCACAGCAACCACCAACGATATTGACCAAGCCCTCGGCCGCGAATTCATGCAACAAGCGCGACGTGTCGGCCGGAGTTTCGTCAAAGCCGGTGTCACTCATCGGGTTGGGCAAACCAGCGTTGGGATAACAGCTGATGAACGTGCCCTCGGCCACCTTGGCCAACTCCTGGATGTAAGGCTTCATCAACGCTGCGCCGAGTGCACAATTGAGGCCAACCGCTAGCGGCTGCACATGCCGCACGCTCGCCCAAAATGCGGAAACGGTCTGCCCACTGAGAATGCGACCCGAAGCATCCGTGACCGTGCCACTGATGAGAACAGGAAGACATTCGCCTGACTCGTCGAAATATTCCTGAATGGCAAAGAGGGCTGCCTTCGCGTTCAGCGTGTCAAAGATGGTCTCGACGAGCAGCACGTCTGCCCCGCCTTCGACCAGACCACGGGTTTGCTCAAGATAGGATTGGCGCAACTCATCGAACGTGACGTTACGTGCACCTGGATCGTTCACGTCGGGGCTGATGCTCGCGGTTTTCGGCGTCGGACCCAGTGCGCCCGCCACGTAGCGGCGTCGCGTTGCCGTGCTGTATTTATCGCAAGCCTCCCGGGCGAGCTTCGCCGAGGCAACATTCATCTCGTACGCCAGATCGGCCATGCCGTAATCCTCTTGGGCAATACGCGTCGCACCGAAAGTGTTTGTCTCTACGAGATCTGCCCCTGCAGCCAGATAACTTTCGTGAATATCGCGAATGACGTCTGGACGGGTCAAACTGAGTAGCTCGTTGTTGCCCTTCACATCGCGCGGAAAGTCCTTGAATCGCTCGTAGCTCCCAGCGGGCCCTTGGTAGCCGAGCCCACGGTACTGCTGCTCATCCAGCTTGAAGCGCTGGATCATCGTTCCCATTGCGCCATCGAGGATAACGATACGTTCGGCCAGTAGTTCGGGCAGCGCCTGCGCGCGGGTGTATTGCAGCGATTTCATGATCAAGTCACTATGCCACCAAAAGCAAAACCCCGATCCGAGTATGTTGAGTACCTGGGGACCGGGGTTTTGGGG
>CBKZAG010000042.1:0-19043 GCA_966692625.1 uncultured Comamonadaceae bacterium | reverse complement strand
CATTCACTTCAGCCAGCACGCCAACGGGGGTGCCTTCAACGACATCGTTACCGTCAACGAACACAAACCCGCCGTCCTCGCCAGTCACGGGTTGTCCATCTTCACCCAGCAGAACGTATCGCAGGGTCACGCTGCCCACAACGGGCTCCGCAGGAGGGGCGTCTACGCTCTGCAGGATTTCGTCCGGAATCGACTGCGACTCAAAGCTGTACTCATAGGCCAGCGGGTCCACGCCTTCCGTCACGCGCAGCAGGCGCACAAAGTCGCTGCCGTCGCCGCCGCCTCCGGCACCACCACCCGCCGCAGCTGCCTCAAGCTCTTCGGTCAGGTCGCCGCCACGCTCAAGCGCCTGGATGATGCTGTCAATCGTGCCAGTGGCCACGGCGCTTTCCTGGGCGGCCAGACGCTCTTCGCCCTGGGTCATGTTGTCATCGACGCGGACACTCTGCTCCGCTGCGATCACGGCCTTCTGGCCGTCCTGCATGGTCAACTCAACAGTGGCACCGGCAGCGGTGCGTACGACTTCGCCCTTTTCTATGGCGTCGCCCACCTTGAGCAAACGGATGGAGCCATCAGCCCCCACAACAAACGCCTTACCCGTCAGGGCCGTCACCTTCGCAACCTGTGCCATGCAGTCTTCCTCCCAATAAATGGACAAGGCCACAGGTTATTCAGACCTGCGGCCTTCGCCTATTGGACGGAAGTACCCTTAGTGTGACCTATGCACAAGTTGCGCTTGTCCTCAAAGCCATGGGTCGGGGCGGTGAGGGACCGATGATCAGATCAATCCTGTATCCCCATCGTCCAGCAATCTCAAGCGGTTGCTGAGTGTGGCGCGGGTTTGTCGGCGTTCCAACAGCTTGGCCTGCGCCGCCGGCGGGAAATCGGTGAACTGTATGACACCCCGGGTGATCAGGATGTCGATGAGATCCTCAGTGACACGCGCCAAACCAGCATCGCTGGCTGCCAACGCCTGGTGTTCGGCCTCGAACCCCGTTTTATCAGCGTCTTGATCGTTGCTCATGCGACCTCCGTTCAACCCGATTGCGTGTTGATGTGAGACAGGTGCAGCACCAGTTGCACGCGGTCCCGCACCCCCAGTTTGTCGAACACCGAGCCCAGATGCGCCTTGACGGTGCGCTCGGAGATGTGAAGCAGATCGGCCACTTCCTTATTTGATTTGCCCACCGCCACCGCTCGCGCAACCTGTGCCTCACGGTCAGACAAGACAGACAAGTCCACCTCGGGTGGCTGCGCGTTGGGGCTGCGTTCCAGGGCGTCACGGGTGGCTGCCATGAGGCGCCGCACCAGTTCGGGCCCAACCCACAAACCACCATGAGACACCACCTCGGCCACCTCGCGCATCAACTCGGGCACGGCCAGCAAGTGACAATACCCTCTCGCGCCCACATTCAAGGCCCGCAAACCTTCGGCGTCGTACGGTACCGAACTGACCACCACCACGCGGCACTTCGATTCCAGCCGAAGCAATTCCACGACCTTGTCCTTCCAGTCGCTGTGTGCAACGGGCACCCAGACAATATCACCCGGGCGAACCGTTGTCTGCAAGGTACTCCAGTTGCTCCACTGCCCTTCGGGGAATGCCAGCAACCAGCGCTCGGAAGGAACGATGGGAGGTTGCGCTGCCGCGCTCGCCAGGAAATGGTGCTTGCTCATGGTGTGACAGACGGATGTTCAACGCTCCGACAGGGCATTCGCCTTGGCCCGCAGGACGGGCTTGAGCAGGTAGGCCAGCACGGTCTTCTTGCCGGTGAGGATATCCACCTGCGCCACCATGCCGGGAATGATCGGCAGCCCCTCGCCCAAACTGGCCTGCCGCGTTCGCAATCTCACAATATAGAAGGCGTTACCCTTGTCGTCCACCACGGAATCCGCACCGATGTTCTCGACGTCGGCCTTGAGCCCGCCATAGATGGCGTAGTCGTAGGCAGTGAACTTGACTATCGCCTCCAGGCCTGGGCGCAGGAAGGCGATGTCCTTGGGGGTGATCTGAGCCTCGAGGATCAATGCGTCGTCCAGCGGAACAATCTCCACCACCTCGCGACCGGGCTGCACCACACCGCCAACCGTGTTGACCAGCAAGCGTTTCACCGTGCCGCGCACCGGCGACTTGATATCGGCCTTGGCCACCTTGTCTTCCAGCGCACGGCCGCCCTCGGACAAAGCGGACAAGCGGCTCATCGTGTCGGAAAGCTCGGCACTCATCTGGTTGCGCGCGGTGAGTTGCACCTCCTCAATGCGACGCTGCGCTTCGCTGATGGCCGCCTGCACACGGGAAATCTGTGCTGTGGCCTGGTCACGGTCCCCACGCAAACGGGAAACCTGCTGATCAAGCCGCAGCACCTCAACCTCGGACACTGCCCCAGTAGCCACCATGGGCCGCGTGGCGTTCAGTTCACGCTGCACCAGTTCGAGGCCACGCTCGGCAGACTCCTTGCGTGCACGCGCCTCGTTGAGTTCCTGCTGCCGCTGGCTCAACTGGCTCTGGGTGATGGAAATCTGTGCGCTGATCTCTGCCCGGCGCGACTCGTACAGACTACGCTCGTGCGCCACGATGTCAGGCGCGTCCTTGAGCAGATCGGCTGGCGGACTGAAGGGGCGCCCCTGGGTCAGCGCCTGCAAGCGCTCGGCCTTTGCCCTCAGCGCCAACTGGCTCGCCCGGCTTTCACCGAGCGAAGAAGCAAAGCGCGTCGGATCCACCCGCAGCAGCAACTGCCCGGCATCGACGATCTGGCCCTCGCGGACCATGATGTCCTCGACCACGCCGCCATCCACGCTCTGGATGATCTGCACCTGGCTCGTGGGCACCACTTTGGCTTCGCCCCGGGTGACCTCGTCGACTTCGGCAAATGCAGCCCAAATCAGCAGCAACACCAGCACCACGCCTGCAATACGCAACAGACCCCGGGCGCGCAGTGGCTCCTGTTGAAGCTGCGCCCAGTCGGCATCCGACGCCCAGTCGAGCGCCTCGCGATCCTCGCCATGGCCGAGCTTTTTGACGATGCCGCCAAACAGCTTCTCGCCGACCTTCGCGGCCCCGCGCGTGGCGTTGCCGATGCGTTCGAAATCTTTCTCGTTGAGTTCGGACATCACGCAGCCTTTCCGATCCGGCCTTGGCGCAGCGCCTGCACGACCTGGTCCTTGGGCCCATCCGCGACAATGCGGCCAGCGTCCATGACGATGATGCGATCCACCAAGTCCAGCAACGAGGTGCGGTGGCTGATCAGGATCACGGTCTTGCCGGGCATGAACTCGCGCAGACGCTTTTTCACTTCCTCTTCGCTGGAGTGATCCATCGAAGCGGTGGGCTCGTCAAGCAACAAGATGGGCGGGTCGTTGATGACCGCGCGCGCGATGGCCACGCCCTGACGCTGCCCCCCTGAGAGGGATTCGCCGCGCTCGCCCACCACCATGTCAAAGCCCTGCGGGTGGGTGTTGACCAGGTCCAGAATGCCGGCGATGCCAGCCGCATGCAACACATCCGCATCATCGGCCAGCGGCGCCCCCAGGGTGATGTTCTCGCGCAAGGTGCCGTAGAACAGCATCACGTCCTGCTGCACGTAGCCGATGTGGCGGCGCAACTCGGCAGGATCGAGTTGCCGTTGGTCGATGCCGTCAATCAGCACCGAGCCGCCGGTGGGCCGGTAGAGGCCCAGAATGAGTTTCTCCAGCGTCGTCTTGCCGGAGCCAATACGCCCCAGGATAGCGACCTTCTCGCCCGGGCGAATCTTCAAGCTCACGTTGCGCAACGACGGGTTGGGCTGCCCGGGATACGAAAAACTCACGTCGCGGAACTCAATGGAACCCTGAATGCTGCCGCGGGCGATGAAGTTCGCATCTTCGGGACGCTCCACCTCGCGCTTCATCATTTCATTGAGAGAGGTAAGCGCGGTGGACGCGGTGTGGTACTGCACCAGCAAGCCCGCCACCTGCCCCACTGGCGCCATGGCGCGCGAAGCCAGCATGGTGCAGGCGATGAGACCGCCCATGGAAAGCGCGCGCTCACCAATCAGGTACACCCCCAGGATGACGATGCACATGTTGATCGTCTGCTGCATGAACGCTGACGAGTTGCTGGCACTGGTGGACAGCAGGCGCAGCTGCGCGCCCACACGCGCCAGCAGGGCGGCGCTCTTTTCCCACTTGCGCTGTATGGGCGCCTCCGCACCCAAGGCCTTGACCGTCTCGAAGCCGACCAAACCTTCCACCAAGGTGGCGTTGCGCTGGGCTCCCGCGCGGTAGGTGGTTTCGGCCAGCTCGTGCATGCGGCCCTGCACGGCCAGCGCATACAGCAACATCAACGTCGCGCCTATCAGCAACGGGATCACCATGGGCCAGGCGATCCAGGTGATGACCACAAAGAATATGAGGGCGAACGGCAGGTCGATGAAGGCCACCACGGTGGCAGAACCGATGAAGTCGCGCACCGACTCAAAGGCGCGCAGGTTCGATGCAAAGGAGCCCGCCGACACCGGCCGGTGCTCCATGCGCGTACCCAGCACCCGTTCCATGATGTAGGCGGAGAGCTTAACGTCGGCGCGGCTGCTCGCCAGATCCACGAACTTGCCGCGCAAGGTACGCAACACCAGGTCACCCACCAGAATGAGCAGCAACCCCAGAGCCAGCACCCACAGGGTGTCGAACGCCTGATTGGGCACCACCCGGTCATAAACGTTCATGGTGAACAAGGGCATGGCCACCGCGAACAGGTTGGTCAGGAAGGCCGCGAGCAATACGTCACGGTAAAGCCTGCCGTTTTCGGCGATCACACTCCAGAACCAGTGGCCACGCCTGGTTTCATTGACCACAGGGCTGCGCGCGTCGAAACGCAAGCGCGGGCGGGCATAGATCGCATGCCCTGTGTACGTTGGTGCCAGTTCTTTCGCGGCCACCTGCACCGGCGCGTCACCCAGTTCGGGGTAAACCACGGTGAGTGTGGAACCGTCGGCACTGCGGTCCATCAGCACGGCAGCACGTTCGCCATCGAGCAGCACGATGGCCGGGAAGAGCTCACGCTTGAGCCGCGCGATGGGCTCGCGAACCACCTTGCTGCTCAGGCCGGCGCGGTGGGCCGCACGTTCAAACAAGGATGGTGTGAGCCGCCCATCCTCCAGAGGCAGGCCCGCCAAAGCGCCATCTCGGGTGATGGCTTCGCCGTGGCTGCGAGCAAGAATCAGCAGGCAGTCCAGCAGTTCGTCACCATGGGCATGGGCGCTTGGCGCCTTTGCTTCGGGCAACTCCGTCGTTGAGGACATGAAACTCTCCGCAATCAGCCGCTGGGCGCCAACCCAACGGTACGGCACGTTGCTTCACCCCCATGCGGCGCAATAAATTGAAAAATAGTGTAACAGTCAATCCGCGATCAGGGCGGATGGGTCGTCGCTGTGGACGACCTCCTGGGCCCAAGCTCGCAGTTTTCGCGTATCTGCACGCAGAATTTGCTGTTTGACGGCCAGGATTTGCGAGGGGTGCATCGAAAAAGATCGCAAGCCCAGGCCCAGCAGCAGCCGCGTCATGGTCACATCCCCAGCCATTTCCCCGCACACGCTCACGCCTTTGCCCTGCGCGCGGCATTCAGCGATGGTGTTGGCCACCAGCTGCAGCACCGCCGGGTGGAGCGGGTCGTACAAATGAGCCACGGTCTCGTCAACGCGGTCAATGGCCAGGGTGTACTGGATCAGGTCATTGGTACCGATGGACAGGAAATCAAAGTGCTTGAGGAACATCCGCACCGCCAGAGCAGCGGCGGGCACCTCGATCATGGCCCCCAGCTTGACCTTGCCATACACGGCCGCACGCGCATCCAACTGGTCCTTTGCACGCGCCAACAAGGCCTTGACCTGCAGTATCTCGCTGGAATGTGCCAGCATGGGAATGAGCAGATTGATCTTGCCGTGGGCCGCCGCGCGCAGCACCGCACGCAGCTGGGTCAGGAACATCGCGGGTTCGGAGAGGCTCCAGCGGATGGCGCGCAAGCCCAGGGCCGGGTTCAGGTGATCGTCGCGGCTGGAGCGGTCCAGAGGCTTGTCGGCACCCACGTCCACCGTGCGGATGGTGACCGGCAAACCGTGCATGCCCTCGACGGCCCTGCGGTAGGCCTCGTACTGCTCTTCTTCGTCGGGGAGCTTGCCGTCGCGCCCCATGAACAGGAACTCGGTACGGAACAACCCCACGCCCACGGCCCCCACCGACAAGGCGGGTGTGCTGTCCTCGGGTTGCTCGATGTTGGCCAGCAGTTCCACCCGTTCACCGTCCAAGGTCACCGCAGGTGTGTTCTTGATGCGTGACAGGCGCTCCCGCTCGACCTCGCCCTGGCGTTGCTTGAAGCCGTATTCGGCCAGCACAATGGGCGACGGGTTGACGATGACCACACCGGTATCGCCGTCGATGATGACCCAGTCGTCCTGCTGCACCAGGTGGCTGGCGGTGCGCGCCCCCACCACGGCGGGGATGTCCATGCTGCGGGCGACGATGGCCGTGTGCGACGTCTTGCCTCCAACGTCGGTCACAAAGCCCGCGAAGACGCTTTGCTTGAACTGCAGCATGTCCGCTGGGGAGAGGTCGTGAGCCACCAGCACCAGCGGATCGTCTCGCGTGTCGTCGCCGTGCCCGCCGGCCACAGCAGGCGCTCGCCCTACCGGCGATGCCACGCCTCGCATATGCCCCAGCATGCGCTCGACCACCTGCTCCAGATCGGCCTTGCGCTCGCGCAGGTAGGGGTCCTCCATCTCATCAAATTGCTTGGCCAATTGCTCAAGTTGAGATGTGAGTGCCCACTCTGCGTTGTAGTGCCGCTCCAGCACCCAGTGCTTCACACCCTCCTGGAGTTGCGTGTCTTGCAGGAGCATCAGGTGCACGTCCAGCAGCGCTGTCAACTCGTGGTAGGCCCCCTTGTCGGCACTTTCCAGCAGCGTCTGCTGTACCCGCGTGATTTCTGCGATCGCTGCGTCACGCGCGGCGCGCAGGCGGTTCAGTTCGCCATGGACCCGCTCTTCGGCAATGAAATAGTGCGCCACGTCCATGCGGCTGGACGCCACCAGCACGGCACGCCCGATGGCGATGCCGCGCGAGACTGCCTGACCATGGACAGAGAACGTCACTCGCCTTCTCCAAACTTGTCGTTGATGAGTACCAGCAGCGCATCCATGGCCTGCTGTTCGTCAGAGCCGTCGGTTTCGATCTCCACTTCCGACCCCAGCCCCGCCGCCAGCATCATCACGCCCATGATGCTCTTGGCGTTGATGCGGCGACCATTGCGGGCCATCCAGACGTCGCAGGCAAAGCTGCCGGCAAGCTTCGTCAATTTGGCCGAGGCGCGGGCGTGCAGGCCCAGCTTATTGCTGATGGTCGCGGTGGTTTTGATCATGGGTGCTTCTGCGCAACTGGTTCTGCGGCGCCGTCACCGACACCGGAATGACCCCTTGGGTTCCACCGAGCATCGCGCGCGACACCAGCGCATCCAGCGACTCGTGCCGGTACGACACCGCGCGCAGCAACATGGGCAGGTTGGCCCCCGTTACCAGACGGGTGTGGATGCCGTCGATCAGCTTGCTGGCCACGTTGCAGGGCGTTGCACCAAAGATGTCGGAGAGGACAAGGGTATGGGGGGTTCCGAGCTGGTCAAGCAACTGACGCGCCTGCGCCAGCGTGGCCTCGGGAGCTTGTTCGGCGGGAACGTCCAGCGCAACAACACTGGCCGCGGCGTCAGGAAAGACGTGCAGCACGCATTGGCGCAGGGCCGACGCCAGAGGCGCATGGGCGATGACGAATATGCCGTTCATGATGGGCGATTATGAGCCTTGACCGACAGGAAATAGCCGTAAGAAAGCACGCATACCACCAGGAAAGTACCCATTGCCCCGCGAAAAGCTTGCACCTCAGACCAACCTAAGGCACTCCAGAGGTCCACCAGCAGGCCGATGGCCCACTGCATCACAAATACCCCGGCAAAGATCACCAGGTTGTATGCGGAAAGCGCCCTGCCCGCCATCGAAGCCGGAAAAGCCATGGCCACCGCAGGCTGCGAGAGCCCCAGGAAAGTGGACGACACACAGAACCAGGCCCAGTGCCCCCAGGAAGTGGCTTCCCCGCTGAACACGTTCCATGCCAAGGCCAGGAAGCTCATGGGCAGTCCCCAGGCAATGAGCGACTCGACACGCACGCCACGGCGCGACAGGCCTGGTGTGACGACGCCCCACAGCCAAAACGCACACAGCATGGCCAGGTTGATGCCAAACAACCCCGATGCCGCCTCTGCCGGTGTCAACCCGCTGACCTTCACCAGCCAGGGCCCTGCCCACAACGTCTGCACGGCCACCATGCCGCCGTAGTTGAAAAACCCCAAGGGGCTCATCTTGCGGAAATAAGGATGGCGCCAGATTTGGCCATACCCGCCCGTGTCGGCAGCCGTACCTGTCGCGTGGTCTGGCTCAACACGTTGCCAGGATGGCGAAAGCCAGGCGATCAGCAGCATCGCAACAACGAACGCCGCTGCCAGCAGCCAGAAGAGCCCCCGCCACCCGGCCAGTGGCATCAGCCACTGCACCGGCAAGGTGGATGCGACCATGCCCATGGAGCCAGTCATCAGCATCCAGGCGTTGGCGCGCAACTGCATGGACGGCGGCAGCCAACGCCGGTAACCGGTCAGAGGCGCCATCAAACAGGCACTGACCCCCGCCCCGGTAAGCACCCGTGCAGCCAGCAGGCCTGCAAAGCTGGATGCCAGCGCAAACGCCATGCAACCCAGCACCGCCAATGCCAGAAAGACCAGCACCACGCGCTTGGGCCCATGGCGGTCCAGCCAATGCCCCAACGGCAGTTGCGTGGCCGCAAAACCCAGGAAGTACCCACCCGCCAACAGCCCCAGATCTCTTGCCTGCAGAGACAACTCCGCACTGAGGGTCGGCGCCAGCGTCGCGGTCACCGCCCGCACCAGCGCCGACAGGAAATAGGCCGATGCAAAGGCCAGAAAAACCCACACGGCCATGCGCGTTCCCAGAGGCTGGGGTAGCGCATGAGGCGGTTTGAAATTGGCTTCAGTACCGATGGTCATTTTTGCATGCATGCTCATTCGAACCGCAAGGATTCAAAATACGTATCCGCAGCCGACTTGGGCAAAGCCTTGCCATAAACGCCTGCCTGGACCAGCCACGGACCTTTGACCAACCAGCGCACCTGTGCGTCCAGGGGGCGCCCCGCATGGTCGACGCCAGCACCCTCCCAGCAATCCGACTGGGAAGCGCCAGGCGCCTGGCATGGCGTGTGGCGCCAGCCCTCCGGTGGCCTGCCTTCCGCCGCAGGCGCTTGCTTCAAGCTGGCCCAGGTGGCCAACCTCCACTGACTCAGCGCCGTCTGCACCACCCGTGCTGTCACCGGTTGGGGCAGTTGCACCGCCCCTAGCGCGAAGGTCGCGCCAGCAGCGTCGCAGCTCATCATCATCAAACGAAAAGGGGGATGCTCTGGCCCGAGCATCGGTATGTCGCGTTCGGCTCGCTCAGGTTTGCACGGCAACAACGCCTGCAGGGGCACGCCTTCGTGCCTGGCGTCGCGCCAGTTGTATGCGGGGCTGCATCCGGTCATGGCAAGCAGCGCAGCCAAACACGCCGCCGTGCCAAGCGTCATCGGCGCAAGTCTCCGGTTCATTTTGTTTATTGGCGTCAGAAAAAAGCGCGCCACCGGATTTTTCGGCGCGCGCACAATACTAGATTGTTGATGGATGGTATCCGCATTCGTGAGCCTGCGTCCGCTCGTGTACTCATCCGTCCTCACGCGCCCTATACGCTCCCGGCATGAACACCATCAATCCCGACGGCTTGCCCGACATCCTGCCCATACCCGCATCGTTGCTTGCGGCGGCACTGGCCGCCCGTGCCCGCCGGGAACCGCTTATCGTCATGGTGACACTCAAAGGTTGCTCCTTTTGCGATACGGTGCGCAACAACTATCTGGGTCCAATGCACCGCAAGGGCGAGATCTACGCCGTCCAGGTCAACATGCTTGATCGGAAGTCGGTACTGCAGGACTTGCACGGCCAATCCACCACGCCTTACGACCAGGCCAAGGCGTGGCGCGCCCGCATCGCGCCCACGGTACTGTTCTTGGACTACGAGGGGCGCGAGATTGCAGAACGCCTGGAAGGCATGAACCTGGCCGACTTCTATGGCGCCTACCTCCAGGAACGCATTGAAGAAGCACGCAGAAAGCCCCATCCGCCCATCAGGTGACGGGCGTAGCAGTGAACTTTTTTGAACAACCCGCATCACCCTCTTCACCCGCCTGCATTTTTTCCCGCCATGAACGCCTTTCCACCATCCACCCGCCGTGACCATTTGAAACTCCTGGGCGGCGTGCTCGCGGGCGCCGTTCTGCTGGGCGGATGCGGCAGCCGTGACACGGCGCCTCAGTCCAACTTCGTGTTGCTGGACGGCAGCACCATGACCACGGCAGACCTCAAGGGCAAGGTCACCCTGCTCAACTTCTGGGCCACCACCTGCGTCACCTGCGTCAAGGAAATGCCCAGCATCGTCCAGACCTACAACAAATACAAGGGCCAAGGTCTGGAAACCATTGCCGTGGCCATGAGCTACGACCCGCCAGACTGGGTTTCCAATTTTGCGGCTTCCCGCCAACTGCCCTTCAAGGTCGCGCTAGACAACACCGGCGAGATTGCCAAGGACTGGGGGGATGTCAAACTCACCCCGACCACCTACATCATCGACAAACAGGGGCAGATCGTGAAGCGCTACGTCGGAGAGCCCGACTTCGCCGCCCTGCACCAGTTGCTTGAAAAACTTCTGGCCGAGGGCTGAAGCACTTAACGGGTTTACTGGCGATAGGTATCGTGGCAGGCCTTGCAGGCAGCCGCGGCCTCCCCGAAGGATTTCTTCACCGCGTCCAGACTCCCGGTGCGGGCCGCCACGTCCAGAGCGGCCACGGCCGCCATCATCTTGTTCTGAGCACCCCGGAATTTGTCTGTTTCCATCCAGATTTCGGGTTGGGCCTTGCTCTTAAGGTTCTCAGTCTCCGGGCCAAACCCCGCCCAGGGCAGCTTGCTCATGGTCAGCACGATGGCGGCATTCTCCTGCACGGCCTTCGCATCAAAAGGCACCCGCCCGTTGACCATGGCACCTATGCGCACGAAATGCTGGTTCATCACGTAAAGTGCCCCCTGCCGGTACCTGACCGCGTCCTCCGGCTTTTGGAACTGTGCATGGGCAGTCACAGACACGGCCATGAGCCCCACCGCCAAGGTCAAGGAAAAACGAACCCACATGGTGACCTTTCCCCTCCATATTGAAAGACGCTGCCACCGGTTGATGGCAACAGCAGTCTATGTTTTTATCATTGTTGACCAACATACATGGAAACAGATCACCGGTCCGTCGCCCAGGGTTTGATGGAGGAAGCACACATGCAGCGTATCCGCGTTTGGGATCTGCCCACCCGCCTGTTCCACTGGGCGTTGGCCTTGGCCGTGATTGGCCAGGTCGTCACCGGCAACCTGGGCGGCAACTGGATGCATTGGCATTTGCGACTGGGCTACGGCGTGTTCACCTTGCTGCTGTTCAGGCTGGTGTGGGGTTTTGCTGGCGGATATTGGTCGCGTTTCGCGCATTTTGCCTACGGCCCCAGGCAATTCTGGCGTTACGTGCGGGGACAGGGAGATGCATTGCAAGAGGTGGGACACTCCCCAACAGGTGCACTGTCGGTGTTCGCTCTGCTTCTTGTGCTGGGCGCCCAAGTGGGCACGGGCCTTTTCAGCGACGACGAGATCGCCTTTTTTGGCCCCCTGGCCAGCCTGGTCTCCGGTGACACCGTTTCCCTGGCAACCTGGTACCACAAAAACCTGGGCAAGCCTCTTCTGATTGGGCTCGTTACGCTGCACGTGCTAGCCGTGGTGTACTACCGTGTGGTCAAGCGCCGCAACCTCGTCCAAGCCATGGTGACCGGCGACAAACTTCTTGTTGCCGACACCCCTGAGTCTGCGGATGGTACTCAAGAAAGGCTGTGGGCCGCGGCGGTGCTTGCAGCTTGTGCAACCGTCGTCTGGTGGGTGGTGGGGCTAGGGGCAAGCTGATGGCGTATAGTGCTTTGCATGGGTGACAGCACTGAGGGTCCGATGTTGGCCGAAGACGATCTTCCTCAACCGCGAATTGCCATACGGGCCGCCAGTGGGCCTGAGGACATGGCGACCGTGCGCGAGTTGTTCCTGGAGTACCAGTCGGACATTGGAATCGACCTGTGCTTCCAAGGGTTCAGCGAAGAACTGGCCAAATTGCCTGGCGACTACTCGGCACCTCAGGGTGGCCTGTTCCTGGCGTACGTCGACGACGACGCAGCCGGCTGTTGTGCGTTTCGTCCGCTGCCAGACAGCGACTACGCCAACGCATGCGAAATGAAACGCTTGTTTGTGCGACGTGCGTTCCGCGGTTTTGGGCTGGGCCGCCTGCTGGTCGAGCAGATATTGTTGCAAGCCAAGCAGTCGGGTTACGACGCCATGCTGCTCGACACATTGAGCGACATGGAGGCCGCGCGGCAGCTCTACCAGGAAGTGGGTTTCGAGGAAGTCGCCCCTTACTATCACAACCCGCTCCCTGGGGCCCACTACCTGAAAGTGGACCTTTGACGCGTCTCCTGAGGACTTCTCTCAGAAGACGGTTTGCCAGTTCAGAGTGACTTGGCCTGTGCCAGCAGGGTGGCGGCGTCACTGACTTCGAACTTGCCAGGCCCCTCGACGTTCAGCGACTTGACCACGCCGTCCTTGACCAGCATGGAATAGCGGTTGCTGCGCAAGCCCATGCCCCGTGCCGTCAGATCCAGGGTCAGCCCGGTGGCCTTCGCGAAATCCGCACTCCCGTCGCCCAACATCCGAACCTTGCCGTCCGTCTTCTGATCGCGGGCCCAGGCACCCATCACGAACGCGTCATTGACGCTGACGCACCAGATCTCGTCCACGCCTGCCGCCTTGAGAGCGTCGAAATGCTCGACATAGCCAGGCACATGCTTTGCCGAGCACGTCGGCGTGTAGGCCCCGGGCAACGCGAACAGAGCAATGGTCTTGCCTGCGGCTGCCTTGGTCACGTCGACCGGGTTCGGGCCGATGCTGCACCCGTTACCTTCCACCTCGCTGTATTCCATCAGCGTCACGGCAGGCAGTTTGTCACCGACTTTGATCATCTCTTTGCTCCAGTTTGTGGCCCTGCTCGGGCCGGGTGGCGCCGCTGCGTCTGGCGCAAACGGACGAAAAAAAACGACCGAATTGTCGGTCGTTTTTTTCTTGCATGCCGAAGGGCAGCAGAACAGGCTTACACCAGTGCGGCCTTTTGGACCAGACGGGTGGCGACCCAGTTCTTCGTCTTCGACAGAGGACGGCTCTCGGTGATCTCGATGATGTCACCCAGTTTGTATTCGCCGTTTTCGTCGTGAGCGTGGTACTTGCTCGACTTGATCACGATCTTGTCGTAGAGCTCGTGCTTCACACGACGCTCGACCAGCACCGTCACGGTCTTGGCGCGCTTGTCGCTGACGACCTTGCCAATCAGGGTGCGCTTGAGGGATTGTTGAGCTTCACTCATGGTTCACTCCTTATTGGCCGGCGGCTTGCTTTTGTGCCAGGATGGTCTTGGCACGGGCAATGGCGCGACGGGTTTGACGCAACGTGGCGGTGTTGTTCAACTGTTGCGTGGCTTTTTGCATGCGCAGGTTGAAGTGGGCCTTTTGCAGGGCTTTCACTTCGGCTTGCAGGCCAGCAACGTCTTTTTGGCGCAGTTCAGCAGCTTTCATCTCTTGTTCTCCTGATTACTGGCCCAACAGACGGGTCACGAAGGTCGTGCGCAGCGGCAGCTTGGCGGCGGCGAGTTGGAAGGCTTCACGAGCGAGTTGCTCGGGAACACCCACGATCTCGTACAGCACCTTGCCGGGCTGGATCTCGGCGACGTAGTACTCGATACCACCCTTACCGTTACCCATACGGACTTCGGCAGGTTTCTTGGAGATCGGCTTGTCCGGGAACACGCGGATCCAGATACGACCACCACGCTTCACGTGGCGGGAAATCGCGCGACGTGCAGCTTCGATTTGACGAGCCGTCAGACGACCACGGTCCGTGGACTTCAGGCCGAAATCGCCAAAGGCCACGGTGTTGCCGGTGGTGGCAACGCCCGTGTTGCGGCCTTTTTGCTCTTTACGGTATTTACGGCGAGCAGGTTGCAACATGTTCAGTTCTCCTTAGGCCTGCGGCTTGTCGCTGCCATCGGCCGGGGCGGCATTGGTGGTGGCACCACGGCGGGGGCCGCCACGACCAGGACGGTCGTTGCGGGCACCATCACGGCGCGGACCGCGAGGACGGCGCTCTTCTTCAGGACGCGGAGTGCTGTCCAGGGAAGGAGCGTCAGCGCGACCCAGGTTGTCGCCCTTGTAAACCCACACCTTGACGCCGATGACGCCGTAGGTGGTCTGGGCCACGGACGTGCCGTAGTCGATGTCGGCGCGCAGGGTGTGCAGAGGCACACGACCTTCACGGTACCACTCGGTACGGGCGATTTCGATGCCGTTCAGACGACCCGAAGACATGATCTTGATGCCTTGGGCGCCCAGACGCATCGCGTTCTGCATCGCGCGCTTCATGGCGCGGCGGAACATGATGCGCTTTTCCAGCTGCTGGGTGATCGAGTCAGCGATCAGCTTGGCATCGACTTCAGGCTTGCGCACTTCTTCGATGTTGACGGCCACCGGCACGCCCAGTTGAGCGGCCAGGTCCTTCTTCAGCTTCTCGATGTCCTCACCCTTCTTGCCGATCACCACGCCCGGACGTGCCGAGTAGATGGTGATGCGAGCGTTCTTGGCGGGGCGCTCGATGATGACGCGTGCCACGGCAGCGTTCTTCAGCTTGGCCTTCAGGTATTCGCGAACCTTGATGTCTTCGGCCAGCATGCCGGCGAAATCACGGTTGCTGGCGTACCAGCGGCTGGCCCAGTTGCGGCTCACCGCCAGGCGGAAGCCGGTAGGATGGATTTTCTGTCCCATAGTCTTCCTTTTGGCCTCAGTTGCCCACGGTCACATAGATGTGACAGGTGGGTTTGCTGATACGGTTGCCGCGGCCCTTGGCGCGAGCGGTGAAACGCTTGAGCGTGGTGCCTTGCTCGACGTAGATGGTCTTGACCTTCAGTTCGTCGATGTCGGCGCCGTCGTTGTGTTCAGCGTTGGCGATGGCGGATTCCAGAGCCTTCTTGACGATGCCAGCAGCTTTTTTCTGCGTGAACGTCAGGATGTTCAGAGCCTGGTCCACCTTCTTGCCGCGAATCAGGTCCGCCACCAGACGGCCCTTGTCGACCGACAGGCGAACGCCGCGAACAATTGCGCGTGTTTCCATGGTGTGTCCTTACTTCTTGGCTTTCTTGTCGCCGGGGTGGCCCTTGAACGTGCGCGTCAGCGAGAACTCGCCAAGCTTGTGGCCGACCATCTGGTCGGTCACGTACACGGGCACGTGCTGCTTGCCGTTGTGCACGGCAATGGTCAAGCCGATGAACTCGGGCAGGATCATGGAGCGGCGAGACCAGGTCTTGACCGGCTTCTTGTCCTTGGTAGCCACAGCCTTTTCGACCTTGGCCATCAGGTGATGGTCAACGAAGGGACCTTTTTTGAGAGAACGAGTCATTTCGTCAACCCCTTACTTCTTGCGACGCGACACGATCATGTTCTGCGTGCGGCGGTTGTTGCGGGTACGGTAACCCTTGGTCAGGTTGCCCCACGGATCCACCGGCGGCATACCCGTGCCGGTACGACCCTCACCACCACCGTGCGGGTGGTCGATCGGGTTCATGGCCACACCGCGAACGGTCGGGCGGATGCCCATGTGACGCTTGACACCGGCCTTGCCCAGCTGGCGCAGGCTGTGTTCCTGGTTGGACACTTCACCGATGGTGGCGCGGCAGTCCACGTGGACCTTGCGCACTTCGCCGGAGCGCATGCGGACCTGGGCGTAGATGCCTTCGCGGGCCAGCAGCACGGCAGAAGCACCGGCGGAACGAGCGATCTGCGCGCCCTTGCCGATCTGCAGTTCGATGCAGTGGATGGTGGAACCCACCGGAATGTTGCGGATGGGCAGGGTGTTGCCCACGCGGATCGGGGACTCGGAACCGCTCAGCAGCGTTGCACCGACTTCAACGCCACGGGGGGCGATGATGTAGCGGCGCTCGCCGTCGGCGTAGCACAGCAGCGCGATGTGCGCAGTGCGGTTCGGGTCGTATTCCAGACGCTCGACCTTGGCGGGGATACCGTCCTTGTCGCGGCGGAAATCGATCACGCGGTAGTGGTGCTTGGCACCGCCGCCCTTGTGGCGAACAGTGATGTGACCGTTGTTGTTGCGACCGGCCTTCTGGAACTTGGATTCCAGCAGGGGTGCGTAGCCCGAGCCCTTGTGCAGGGTTTCACGGGTGACTTTCACCATGCCACGACGGCCAGGTGAAGTCGGCTTCATCTTGATGACTGCCATGATTAGACTGCCTCCCCACCGAAGCTCAGTTCCTGACCGGGCATCAGCGTCACGTAGGCCTTGCGGACGTGATCGCGACGGCCCACGGTCTTACCGAAGCGCTTGGTCTTGCCCTTCTGGTTCAACACGTTGACGGCCTGGACCTTGACGTTGAACAGCAATTCGACAGCGGCCTTGATTTCAGGCTTGCTGGCGTCTTGCAACACTTTGAACAGCACGGCGTTGGACTTCTCGGCTGCCATGGTGGCCTTTTCGGACACGATGGGAGCAACCAACACCTGCATCAGGCGACCTTCGTCAAACTGGGCGTTGCTCATGCGAACATCTCCTTGAGTTTGTCGATGGCACCCTTGGTGACGATCACTTTCTTGTAGTGAACCAGCGACAGCGGATCGGCGTAGCGCGGCTCCAGCACCAGCACGTGGGGCAGGTTGCGCGAGGCCAGGTACAGGTTCTCGTCGATCTCGTCGGCGATGACCAGCACGGACTTCAGGTTCATGGCTTTGAACTTGTCGGCCAGCAGCTTGGTCTTGGGCGCGTCCACCTTGATGGAGTCCACGACGGCCAGACGGCCTTCACGCACGAGCTGGGAGAAGATGGAGGCCATACCGGCGCGGTACATCTTCTTGTTCAGCTTCTGGCTGAAGTTCTCTTCCGGGCTGTTCGGGAACACACGTCCGCCCCCACGCCACAGCGGGGAGGAAGTCATACCAGCACGTGCGTTGCCGGTGCCTTTTTGGCGGAACGGCTTCTTGGTGCTGTGCTTGACCTGTTCACGGTCCTTCTGGGCACGGGTGCCCTGGCGTGCGTTGGCCTGGTAAGCCACCACCAGTTGGTGGATCAGCGATTCGTTGTAGTCACGACCAAACACGGTCTCGGGCACTTCCACGGTGGAAGCGGCCTGCCCCTGGTCGTTCAGGAGTTCAACTTGCATCAGTTAGCTCCTTTGCTGGCGGCCTTGACAGCGGGACGCACGGTGACGAAGCCACCTTTGGAACCCGGCACAGCGCCTTTGATCAACAGCAGTTGACGAGCTTCGTCAACACGCACCACGTCCAGGTTCTGGGTGGTCACGGTCTCGTCGCCCATGTGGCCGGTCATTTTCTTGCCGGGGAACACGCGGCCCGGATCCTGCGCCATGGAGATGGAGCCAGGAACGTTGTGCGAACGGCTGTTACCGTGGGACGCACGCTGGGACGCGAAGTTGTGGCGCTTGATGGTGCCCGCGAAGCCTTTACCGATGGAGGTGCCTTGCACGTCCACCTTCTGGCCAGCCTGGAACAGCTCGGCCACGGGCAGCACGGCACCAGCGGCGTACTTGCCAGCCAGTTCTGCGCTCACGCGGAATTCTTGAAGGATTTCACCGGCTTCGACACCGGCTTTGGCCAGGTGACCGGCTTCGGCCTTGGTCACGCGGGAAGCGCGACGCTTGCCAAACGCCACTTGCAGGGCGTCGTAGCCATCGTTGGCCTGGGTTTTGACTTGTGCCACACGGTTGTTGGACACGTCCACCACCGTCACGGGCACTGCGTCCCCGTCTTCGGTGAAGAGGCGCATCATGCCCACCTTGCGGCCCAACAACCCGAGAGAGTTGCTCAGACTCATTGTTTTCTCCGTTCCCGACTTCAATTGGCCGGGGCTGATTGGTTCCAAGCCCGAAATGCTTAGCGCAAGCCAGACCATGGCGAAAAACAGCACCGAAGTGCTGCAAAGTCCGCGATTCTACTCCGCGAACAAAATTTGCGCAAGTCCGTGGCGCTTGACGCACCACGGACTTGTCGCATCACCGCATCACTGCAGTTTGATTTCGACGTCCACGCCAGCCGGCAGGTCCAGTTTCATCAGAGCGTCAACCGTCTTGTCGGTCGGATCGACGATGTCCATCAGGCGCTGGTGGGTGCGGATCTCGAACTGGTCGCGGCTGGTCTTGTTGACGTGCGGCGAACGCAGGATGTCGAAACGCTTCATGCGGGTCGGCAGGGGCACGGGGCCCTTGACGATAGCACCGGTGCGCTTGGCGGTGTCAACGATCTCGGCTGCAGAGGCGTCGATCAGTTTGTAATCGAACGCCTTCAGACGGATGCGGATCTTCTGCTTGTTCATGATGCGCGTCCTTATCAGTCGATGATCTTGGCAACCACGCCGGCGCCGACGGTACGGCCGCCTTCGCGGATAGCGAAGCGCAGACCTTCTTCCATGGCGATCGGAGCGATCAGCTTGACCGTGATCGACACGTTGTCACCAGGCATCACCATCTCTTTGCCCTCGGGCAGTTCGATGGAGCCGGTCACGTCGGTCGTACGGAAGTAGAACTGCGGACGGTAGTTGTTGAAGAACGGGGTGTGACGGCCACCTTCGTCCTTGCTCAGCACGTACACCTCACCGGTGAAGTGGGTGTGCGGCTTGATGGAGCCGGGCTTGCACAGCACTTGGCCGCGTTCCACGTCTTCACGCTTGGTGCCGCGCAGCAGGATACCGACGTTGTCGCCAGCCTGGCCCTGGTCCAGCAGCTTGCGGAACATTTCCACGC